>NZ_JBDJMU010000001.1:0-303889 GCF_039674105.1 Luteimonas sp. TWI596 | reverse complement strand
GCCCACCCACGCCCCTAATAAACTCGGGTTACTTATTTCTTTTCCCCTTGCATAATTGCAACTCTCACCCCGGCTTTTATCCCTGCTACAGCGGTTCGGTCGGCGGCATCGGGGCAACCTCGCGCGCGGGGGTTGAAGGCGGTGCGCCACGCGCCAGTTCGGCGCGCCAGAACAACCAGCCGACGCACATGAAGCCCGCCGAGGTCAACGCGAGCCCGCGCGGGTGATGGCTGACCAGCGGTGAGAGCACACCCGCAGCGATCGCATTGAGGACCAGGACGACGAACGCCTGGATCGACGACGCCGACCCGCGCTGGCGGGGATACATGTCCAGCACCGCGAGCGCCAGGATCGGAGACACCAGCGCGATGCCGAAGGAATTGAGCATGATCGGCAGCATCGCCCACGGCACCGCGGGCTGGTCGACCAGCAGGTTGTAGCCGAGATTGGCGACCATCGCCACGCCACTGCACGCAAAGCCGATGTTCGCCAGCCGCGGGCCGCTGATCCGTCCTGCGGCCCGGCCCGACAGCCAGGCACCGAGCATCATGCCGGTGATCATCGGGATGAAGAACCAGCCGAACTGGCGCTCGTTGAGGCGCAGCACGTCGACCACGAACACCGGCGTCGAAGCGATGTACAGGAATAGCGCCGAGAAATTGAACGCGCCCGCCCCAGCGATGCGCTGAAACCTGCGGTTGGCGACAATCGCTGCATAGCCGCGCAACAGGCGGAGCGGCGCCGGTGAGATCCGCGCCGACGCCGGATGGGTCTCCGGCAGCCTCAGCCAGCACACCACCAGCAGAAACAGCGAGAACGCGACCAGGAACCAGAAGATCAGCGGCCAGCGCCCCCAGCCGAGCAGCCAGCCGCCGATCACCGGGGCGATCGCCGGGGCGATGGCGAAGATCATCGACACCTGGCTCATCAGCCGCTGCGCATCGTCGCCATGCAGCACGTCGCGGATCACTGCGCGCCCGACGATCAGACCCACGCCCGCCGACAGCCCCTGCAACGCACGGAACGCCAGCAGCGCGCCGAGACTGGTCGACAGTGCGCAACCGATCGAGGCGACCACGAACACCGCCAATCCGCCCAGGATCACCCGCCGCCGCCCGAGTGCGTCCGACAGCGGTCCGTGCACGACGCTCATCAGCGCGTAGGCCACCAGGTACACCGAGATGGTCTGCTGCATCGCGGTCGCATCCGCGCCCAGGTCCGCACCGATCGCCGGGAACGCCGGGAAGATGGTGTCGATCGAGAACGGGCCGAACATCGCCAGCCCGGCCAGCAGCAGGGTCAACAGGCGAATCGGGACTTGCGGGGACATTGACGAGGTCATGGCCATCGTCGGCGGCCCCCGGATGGGCAAACGCACATAGGTGGGAGGTTCGAGAACGGCCGCGCAGCATAGCAACGCGCCCCCGGTCGTCGGGCCGGACGCAGCGTTCCCGGCAAGACCCTCGGCCGCTTGGCGGCGACACGGGCGTGCGGCCAGGCCAGCCGGACCTGGCCGAAGCCCGAGCATCGATCCCCCGCGCGGGCGTCGTGCCCCCCCATGCGCACGCACGCCGGTCCCCGCGCGCTGCTGGCCAAGGCGACGGCGCGCGGTCACGGTATAATCGACGCGCTGCAACCAACCGGTGGGAGAAGCGGGTCCGCCCCGCTGCCGAAGGCGCAACGCCCGTAATCGCTCAGGCCCACGTACCGCCGGCGGGAAAACTCTGGAGAGACCGGTTCGATCCGGCGCCGAAGGTGCATGGGGACGCGTCACCCCCGAACTCTCAGGCAAAAGGACAGAGGGGCACGAGGAAGGCCGGCGCCTTCCGTCGCCGCATGCCGTCCCGGGCGCGGCGCGGCATCCGTCGGCCCGCCGCCCCTGCCGCCCTACCGGATGCCCGCCATGACCGCATCGCCCCTGCGCGACCTCGAACACCCCTCGGCTTTCGTCGAGCGCCACATCGGCCCGAACGACGCCGAGATCGCCCATATGCTCGAGGTCGTCGGCCACGCCTCGCTCGACGCGATGACCGATGCCATCGTCCCGGGCAGCATCAAGTCGGCCGCCGAACTGGCGCTGCCGACCGCGACGACCGAGGTCGAGGCGCTGGCGAAGATCCGCGCCGTGGCGAAGAAGAACACGGTGCTGCGCAGCGTCATCGGCCAGGGCTACTACGGCACCCACACGCCGAACGTGATCCTGCGCAACATCCTCGAGAACCCGGCCTGGTACACCGCCTACACCCCGTACCAGGCGGAGATCTCGCAGGGCCGCATGGAAGCCCTGATCAACTTCCAGACCATGGTCGCCGACCTGACCGGCATGGATATCGCCAACGCCTCGCTGCTCGACGAGGCGACCGCCGCGGCCGAGGCGATGACCCTGGCCAAGCGCTCGGCCAAATCGAAGTCGAATGTGTTCTACGTGGCCGACGACGTGCATCCGCAGACGCTCGACGTGCTGCGCACGCGCGCAGCGGGCCTGGACATCGAACTCGAGGTCGGCCCTGCCGACGCTGCAGCCCAGTCCGACAGCTACGGCGTGCTGCTGCAGTACCCCAACACCTTCGGCCGCATCGACGACCACCGCGCGGTCGCCGCCGCGGTGCATGCGCGCGGCGGCATCGTTGCCGTCGCGGCCGACCTGCTGGCGCTGACGCTGATCGAGGCGCCCGGCGCCTGGGGCGCGGACATCGTCGTCGGGAGCGCGCAGCGCTTCGGCGTGCCGTTCGGCTTCGGCGGCCCGCATGCCGGCTACATGGCCTGCCGCGACGCATACAAGCGTTCGATGCCCGGCCGCCTGATCGGCGTGTCGGTCGACGCCGCCGGCAACCCCGCCTACCGGCTGACGCTGCAGACCCGCGAGCAGCACATCCGCCGCGAGAAAGCGACCTCCAATATCTGTACCGCCCAGGTGCTGCTGGCGGTCATGGCCTCGATGTACGCCGTCTACCACGGCCCGGAAGGCCTGACCCGCATCGCCCGCCGTACCCATCGGTTGACCGCGATCCTGGCCGCCGCGCTGCGCCAGGCCGGCGTCTCGGTCGGCGACGCGTTCTTCGACACGCTGCACGTGACCGGCGTCGACGCCGACGCGCTGCACGCCAAGGCGCGCGCGGCCGGCTTCAACCTGCGGGCGATCGATGCCGCGTCGGTCGGCATCAGCCTCGACGAGACCACCACGCGTGACGAGGTCGTCGCCCTGGCCAAGGTGTTCGGCACCGACGCCGACATCGACGTGCTCGACACGGCGACCGCCGACGCGCTGCCGCAGGCGCTGCGCCGCAACTCGGGCTTCCTGCAGCATCCGGTATTCAACACCCATCACAGCGAACACGAGCTGCTGCGCTACATGCGCACGCTGGCCGACCGCGACCTGGCGATGGACCGCACGATGATCCCGCTGGGCTCGTGCACGATGAAGCTCAACGCCACCGCCGAGATGATTCCGGTCACCTGGCCCGAGTTCGCCAACATCCATCCGCTGGCCCCGGCCGATCAGACCGCCGGCTACACCGAGCTGATCGACGGCCTGGAAGCGATGCTGGTGGAGATCACCGGCTACGACGCCGTCAGCTTCCAGCCCAACTCCGGCGCGCAGGGCGAGTTCGCCGGCCTGCTGGCGATCCGCGCCTACCAGCGCGCGCAGGGCCAGGGCCATCGCGATATCTGCCTGATCCCCGAATCGGCGCATGGCACCAACCCGGCGTCGGCGCAGATGGTCGGCATGACCGTGGTGGTGACCCGCTGCGACAAGGACGGCAACGTCGACATCGACGACATCCGCGCCAAGGCCGAGAAGTATTCCGATCGCCTGGCCGCGATCATGATCACCTACCCGTCCACGCACGGCGTGTTCGAGGAAGACGTGGTCGCGATCTGCGACATCGTCCATCAGCACGGCGGCCAGGTGTACACCGACGGCGCCAACATGAACGCGCTCGTCGGCCTGGCCAAGCCCGGCAAGTGGGGCTCGGACGTGAGCCACCTCAACCTGCACAAGACCTTCTGCATCCCGCACGGCGGCGGCGGGCCGGGCGTGGGCCCGTGCGCGGTGAAGTCGCATCTTGCGCCCTATCTGCCCGCCGCAACCCCGCTTCCCCCGCTCGCGGGGGACGAACCGGCAGGGATTGCCGGTTCGGACGGCAAAGCCGCCCGGAGGGCGAGCGCCACGGATGGCGCGAGTCCAGGTGCCCGCAGGGTGGACGGGGGCGATGGCGCCACTGGCACGGTCGGCATGGTCTCGGCCGCCACCCACGGCTCGGCCTCGATCCTGCCGATCAGCTGGATGTACATCGCGATGATGGGCGCCGACGGCCTGCGCCGCGCCACCCAGGTCGCCCTGCTCAACGCCAACTACGTCGCCAAGCGTCTGGCGCCGCATTTCCCCACGCTCTACACCGGCCGCAACGGCCTGGTCGCGCACGAGTGCATTCTTGACCTGCGCCCGCTCAAGGACGCGACCGGCATCAGCGCCGAGGACGTGGCCAAGCGCCTGATCGACTTCGGCTTCCATGCCCCCACGCTCAGCTTCCCGGTCTCGGGCACGCTGATGGTCGAGCCGACCGAGAGCGAATCGCTGCATGAACTCGATCGGTTCATCGACGCGATGATCCAGATCCGCGACGAGATGCGTGCGATCGAGGACGGCCGCCTGGACCGCGAGGACAATCCGCTCAAGCACGCACCGCACACTGCGATGCAGGTCGCCGCCAGCGAATGGACGCATGCCTATCCTCGCGAGCTGGCCGCGTTCCCGCTCGCGAGCCTGCGCCAGACCAAGTACTGGCCGCCGGTCGCGCGCGTGGACAATGTGCACGGCGACAAGAACGTGTTCTGCAGCTGCATTCCGATCGGCGCCGCCGAAGACGCCCCCGAAGCGTTCAGCGAGCCCGACGTCGCCTGAGCGCGGCCCCGTTGTACCGACGCGATCCCGGGCTCTTTGCCCGGGATCGCCGGATGGCCGGACCGCACACCCCCGCCCCGCACATACTGGGCCGTTCGACATGACGCGGCCTACGCGGCCGCGCGCCGCCGTTTGCGCCAGGTCACGACCTGACCGACGATCGCAGTGATCAGGATGCAGACGTTGGTGACGATGAACACCCAGTCGCCGACCAAAGCGCTGTAGGTGACGAAGCCCGTCGAGGCCGCGATCTGGCCGAGGAACAGCCATTTCGATACCCCACGCGCGCTGTCGTCGCGCAACTGCGTGGCGATCTGCCGCGCCAGTGTGGCCAGCAGGATCACCGAGGCCGCCCAGCCGATCAGTTCAGGGCCCATGCGCCACCGGGAGCGGATCGACCGGGTGCCGTTCGCCGCTGCCGCCCAGGACTGCAGCCGACTGGACGCGCGCCTCGAGCGCGCGCAGGTAGTCGCCGAACCCCTGCCGCGCACGCGGGCTGCGGCGCGCACTGGTGAGCACGATCGGCGCCGCGCAGCGCGCGATCTGCGCACCGCAGGCGACCAAGGCATCGACCAGCGCAACATCCTCGTGGGCGGCGATCGCCGGGAATCCGCCGCAGCGCAGATAGATCTCGGCGGCCAGTCCCAGATTGGCGCCATGGACATGCAGATGGCCGTCGCGCCGTGGATGTCGATGCTCGTGCGCAGCGCGGACGTCGCATGCGTAGTCGAGCCAGTCGTCGACGGCCACCATGCCGCAGAACGCATCGCCCCCACAGGCCAGTTGGCTCGACAGCCAGTCGGGCGGGACCACGGAGTCTGCGTCGGTACTCGCGAGCCAGCGCGCACCGGTGGCGATCGCGGCGCGCATCCCGGCATCGCGGGCGCTGCCGACATTGCCGCCGCAGACCACGAGCCCGGTCGCACCGTGCGCCGCGGCGATCTCGGCACTGCGGTCGCTGCAGCGATCGAGGGCCACGACCACGTGGACCGTCTCGCCTCCAAGCCGCGGATCGGCGGCGGCCATGCGTACCGATGCCAGGCATCGGCCGAGCAAGACCTCCTCGTTGTGGGCCGGCACCACCACACCGATCATCGCAATGCCTCGCGTTGCGCGACCGAGTGCGGCGAGGCCGACCAGCCTTCGAGCAGAAGGTCGGCATCCTCGTAGCGGATCGTCGGCGCACCCAGCGCCTGCGCGATGACGTCATGGACCTGGCGGCCGGTTTGGGGCGCTTCGTCGAACGGGTGCAGCCAATGACAGGCAACGAACGTCCCCGCATCGCGCAGGCTCGTCGGCAGTCGCGCCAACAACCCGTCTAGCGTGTCGGGCGCCAGGTAATAGCCGACCTCGCTGAGCACGATCAGATCGAACGTGCCCTGTGGCCACTGCTGCGGATGGCGCATGGCCTCCACGTGCACGTCGATGCAGGTCGCGGTGCGCGCGCGCGCCAGTTCGACTGCGCGTGGATCGAGATCGGTCGCGAGCAAGCTGCGGCATCGATCCGCGAGCACGGCGGTCAGTTCTCCGTTGGAGCAGCCGATCTCCCAACCGGCGTCATAGGCAGCTGCCGGCAGGCTGGCCAGCAGCAGCGCGCGTTTGCGCGCCTCGTACCAGCGGTGCCGGTAGCCGAATGGATCGTCCTCCGCGTACAGCGCACGGAAGTAGTCGGGTGAGGTGGAGGCGACGGCATTCATGGCAGCAGGACCTCGAAGTCGCGCGAAAAGCGCGCGATCACGTGCGGCGGCAGAATCGGCGTGGCATGTCCGCCAGCACGCTGCGAGACGAAGCAGTCCAGAGCCCGGGCTTTCCTGGCGACCGCCTGCATCGACAACCCGACAGCGTACGCATCAGCAAACGGCGGCGACGCGGCGGCCGGATCCAGCCAATGCCACCCCCAGACGGGAAATTCCTGCAGCGACGCCCCGGCCCGGCGCACGGCGACGGCGGTCGCACGTGCCGTCGCCTCGTGGTCGGGATGCCCGTCGTGCCGCCAGGTGGTCAGCACCCGATCGCCGGCGCGCAATTGCGTGGCAATCCGCTCGGCCAGCGCCGATTCGCCTGCACCGACCCGGCCGTCGCCCAGCGCCAGTGTCGCGATAGTTGCCGGGGCACCGCTGCCGCCCAGCATGTCCAGCGCAGCCCGAAGTTCGGCACGCCGCACGGCCCGTGTATGCGCCGGCGGCCACTGCGGGTCGTCCGCGTAACAGGCTTCGCCATCGGTCACCGAGACCACGTGCACTGGCAGTCCGCGCATGCCCGCCTCGACCATCAGGCCGCCGCATCCGAGCACTTCGTCATCGGGATGCGGCGACACCACCACCAGGCGGGCGACACCGGCCAAGCAAGCATCGGCGGTGACGCGCGGCAGCGCCTGCAGCCAGGCGGACGCACGCCAGTCGCCTTCATGCTGGCCGTCGCCGACGATCGTCGGCGCCGCCGGGGCCCGACGTTCGGCTACAGCGTCCACGCTGCCTCCTGGCGTGCCACTGCTTCGCCCAATGCCGTCCAATCGCGTTCGGCATGACTCTGGCGGATGAACGTCGTGAGGTCCGCGCAACGCCGCGCATGGTCGAAGTCCTCGCACAAGGGGCCCGGGCCCAGTGCGCGGCCGACACGGTCGACGACCTCGGTCGCCACACGCTCGAGCAAGGAGCGCGCCCGGATCACCGCCGCGGTGTGCGGCGCGGCGGGCGCCGTGTCGATCAGCGCTGCGGTCTCGCGCAGCACCGCGGCCGCGGCCGACAACGCGATGTCCACCGCGCCCAGATGCGCGGACGCATGGGCATCGGTGGCGATGCGCGGATGCGTCCGCAGTCGTTCCGCGATCGCGGCGCTCGCGCCGAACCAGCATGCAGCGATGCCCGCTCCCCCGTGCCAGAAGCCCGGCCGCGCCAGATAGGCGCCAGGCGCGCCCACCCGGCTCGCGCGGGCGTCTTCGAAGGCCACGCGCCCACTGTGGACGCGGCCCATGCCCACGGCGTGCCAGCCACCGCGCAGGCGCGCCACGCCGGGCTGGCGCAACTCGACCAGGACCAGGACGCGCTCGTTGTCCTGGTACGCGGTCACCAGTGCGGCATCGACCAGGTCGGCGCCCGAGCACCAGGCCTTGACCCCGTCCAGCCGCCCCTCGGCCCCGTCCTGCGCGACGAACTGCACACGCGCATCCGGCGGCTCGGCGGCCCAGACCGCGAGCAGCCTGTCTGCGGGCGACGACGCGGCGTCGAGTTCGTCTAGGATCGCCAAGGCATCGTAGTGCGCTTCCATCACCTTGACCACGCACAGGTCGCCGGCGGCGATGTGGGCCAGTGCGCGCCACCGCGCAAGCGTCGCACCCGCGCCCGGATGCGGTAACGCAGGCCGCTGCGCCAGGCAGGCGCGGACGTCGGCATGGAGCGGCGTCGTGGCGGCGGCCATGCGGCCGCGTTCGGACACCGGAGGCAGCGACGATTTCGGTATCGCGGACAGGGGCATGGCGTCGGTTCCCGGGAAAGAGGCGACGGGCGCGGCCCGCGGCGACACGAGCGGCGTGGTGCGCGCGGCCGGACGCCGCGCACGCCGTGCGGGGCGTCCGCTCAGATCAACGGCGGGTCGCGTTCGCGATCGAAGTTGCGATGCTGCGCCAGTGCCTTGACGAAGCGTGCAATCGATGTCTTGCCGGCATCGCGCGCCACGATCAGTGCGGCGTCCTCGCCATCGAGCGCAATGCCCGCCGCCTCGAGCAGATCGGTTCCGTTGCCAAAGGCGAGAATCGCCTTGCAGTGGCGGAACTGGTCGCCGACGAACTCCACCGCGCGCCCGTCGCCGGCCAGGCGTGCGACCGCCTTGCCGCCCGGGATCGCGACCCCGTCGAACAGCACCGACGGTTCGTTCTCCAGCGAGGCGTCGGCATCCAGGCTGGCGCCGTCGGCGGCGGTGAACGCGCCCACGCGCGGACCGACCAACCGGCCGACCGCGCCTTCGGCCAGCAACGCCTTCTGCAATGCGGCGACCTGGTCGGCATCGCTGCCCTCACCGATCAGGATCGCGATCTTGCGGGTACGGATGCCCGCCTCGCCCGGCCGCGCCAGCATCGACAGCGCCGGTGACATCTCGACTTCGGGCGACGGCGGGTCGGGCAACACGCGCGGCATCGGCTCGGGCAGCGGCATGCCTAGGCCCTCTGCGACCCGGCCGGCGAGATCGTCGGAGACATTGCGCAGCATCGACACCACCCGCTCGCGGATTGCCGGCACCGTCACCTTCGACAACTCGAAGCGGAACGCGGCGACGATATGCGCCTGTTCGATCTTGGTCTGGCTGTTGTAGAACAACGTCGCCTGGTTGAAATGCTCGGCGAACCGCTCGGGCTTGCCGCGCACCTCATCCTGCTCGACGGGCTCTGGAAACGGCACGAAACCGGCCTTGCCCGCCTGGAACGGGCAACCGCCGCCGAGCGAGTTGGGTTCGTAGGCGACCCTGCCGCGATGGATCGCTTGCCGGTGCATGCCGTCGCGCTGGTTGTTGTGCACCGGTGCGATGGGCGCGTTGATCGGCAACTCGTGGAAGTTCGGGCCGCCGAGCCGCGAGATCTGGGTGTCGACGTAGGAATGGATGCGACCGGCGAGCAGCGGATCGTTGGTGAAGTCGATGCCCGGGACCACGTGCGCGGTACAGAACGCGACCTGCTCGGTCTCGGCGAAGAAATTGTCCGGATTGCGGTTGAGCACCAGACGGCCCAGCGGGGTCAGCGGCACCAGTTCCTCGGGCACGAGCTTGGTCGCGTCGAGCACGTCGAACGAGAAACGCTCGGCATCGTCTTCGGAGAACACCTGCACCGCCAGTTCCCACTCCGGATACGCGCCCGCCTCGATCGCATCCCACAGGTCGCGGCGATGGAAATCGGGATCACAGCCGGAGGTCTTGACCGCCTCGTCCCACAGCTGCGCGTGCGTGCCGAGCACGGGCGTCCAGTGAAACTTCACAAACGACGACACGCCCTCGGCGGTCACGAAGCGGAAGGTGTGCACACCGAAGCCCTGCATCATGCGATAGCTGCGCGGGATCGCCCGGTCCGACATCTGCCACAACAGCATGTGCGTGGACTCGGGCATCAGCGAGACGAAGTCCCAGTACGTGTCGTGTGCGGAGGCCGCCTGCGGCATCGCATGGTGCGGCTCGGGCTTGACCGCATGCACCAGGTCCGGAAACTTCATCGCATCCTGGATGAAGAACACCGGGATGTTGTTGCCGACCAGGTCCCAGTTGCCTTCGTCGGTGTAGAACTTCACCGCGAACCCACGCACGTCGCGCGCGGTGTCCTTCGAGCCCCGCTCGCCGGCCACGGTTGAAAAGCGCACGAACACCGGCGTGATCTTGCCCGCCTCCTGGAACGGCGCCGCACAGGTCAGCGACGGCACCGCGTCGTAGCATTCGAAGTAGCCATGCGCGCCGGACCCGCGCGCGTGCACGATGCGCTCGGGAATGCGCTCGTGATCGAAGTGGGTGATCTTCTCGCGGAGGATGAAGTCCTTGAGCAGCGCCGGGCCGCGCAGGCCCGCCTTGAGCGAGTCCTGGTTGTTGGCGACAGGCACGCCCTGATTGGTGGTCAGCCGCTGCCCGGCGGGGTCGACGCGGACGCGGTCGAGCGACTCGACGGTGGGATTGGCACCGGGCGCGGGCCGCGTGCCGACCTTCGCCGACGTATTGGACTCGCCCAGCGTGCTGGCCGTCGGCAGGTCCGAGGGCGGCGTCGCCTGCTGCCCGGCCGGTGGCGTGGTGGCGCGATCGCGGCCGTACTCGGACGCCTTGTTCTGGTTGTGGGTGAACGCGGCGGCAAGATGCTCGGTGTCGGCCGCCTGGCCGGCCTGCAGATCACCGGTACCGGGCGCGGGCGCCTTCGACGCGGCGCTGTCGGAAGCACGCGCGGCGGATGTCTGCTGCGCGGCGGCATTCGACGACGCGGACCGCTTGGGGGACTTTGGGGACTTGGCCATCTCGGTGCTGCTCCTGGGTCGCCGGGGATCCAAGCTCCGCACGCTAGAGCGGGCGATGTGCGCAAGCCGTGCACAGCGATCGCCGGCCCGCGACCGACCACGTCAGTTGTGCCGGCCATGCGCACAGGTTCCGCGCGCACGTCCGGCATACCGCCATTCGTCACCTTGCCTGCAACAGCGCGAGCGCATCCTCGAACGGCATGGGCCGCCCGAAGTGGTAGCCCTGCGCCTGATCACAGCCATGGGCGATCAGCCAGTCGCATTGCGCCGCGTCCTCGACGCCTTCGGCGATGATCGACAGCCCCAGGCCGTGGCCCAGGTCGATCAGTGCACGACAGATCGCTGCGCTGTGCACATCATGGGCGACGTCCCGGACAAAGACGCGATCGATCTTCAGCGCATCGAGCGGCAGATCGCGCAGGTACGCCATGCTGGAAAAGCCGGTGCCGAAATCGTCGATCGACAGACACACACCTTCGTCGCGCAGCCGGCCCATCTGTGCGCGCACCGCATCGGGATCGCGCAACAGCACACTCTCGGTCAGTTCGAGATGCAGGGCGCCTGGGCGGAGCGCCTGCGTCTGGCGCAGCGCGCGGATCGCCTCGACGGGCAGTCCGGCCTCGAACTGTACCGCCGAGACGTTCACCGCGATCGCGACCTCCGCCCCGGCCTCGGCCAGACGCTGACTCGCACGCGCGGCTTGATCGATGACCCAAGTGCCGATCGGCACGATCAGACCCGACTCCTCGCACAGCGGCACGAACTGCGCGGGCGGTACGAAACTGCCGTCGGCCTGGCGCCAGCGCAGCAGCGCCTCGAAGGCCACGATGCGGCCATCGTCCAGGCGTTGGATCGGCTGATAGAACAGCTCGAACTGCCGCTGGTCGAATGCCTTGCGCAGCCGCCTGAGCAGCGCCAACCGCTCGGCCGCCTGCGCGGCCATCTCCGTGTCGTAGCGGACCACCGCAGTCCGCCCGCGCCGTGCCTGGAACGCGGCCAGTGCGGCATGCGCGATCACGTGCTCGGCGCCGCCGTCCTCGCACGGTCCGTCGGCCAGCCCGATCCAGGCCTCGAGCGGGAACATGCCCGCGTCGGCTTCCACCGGCGACTGGCTGGCCGCGACCAGGTCCTCGACCAGCGCCGGCAGGTCCGCAGGATCGAACGCTGCAATCGCGAAAGTCTCGGGCGGCGCATGGCCGCCGAGTCCGTAACGCTCGGCGATCCGCGCAAAACGGCCGGCCGCTTCGCGCAGCACCGCCTCCCCGGTCCGGCGCCCCAGGGTGGGGGCGATCAGCTCCAGGTCGCGCAGTTGCACGTAGGCGACCGCGAACCCATCGCAGGGCCGCAACGCACACTGCGCGTCGATCTGCTGGGCCAGCGCGGCGAGCGTCAACATGCCGGTCGCCGGGTCGTGGCTGGCGCGCCAGGCAAGTTCGCGTTCGTAGGCCAGGCGCGCGCCGATATCCTCGGCCAGCACCAGCCGCGCGCGTCCGACCTCCATCTCGATGTCGCGGGCGTGGACGCGGGCCTGGATCCGTCGTCCATCCCGCGTGACCAGCGTCCAGGTCCGCTCGCTGCTGCCCTCGCCGCGACGCAGGATCACGTCGGTGCCGGCGTCGCGATCCTCAGGCGCGAGCAGATCGGTCACGCGCATGCCGACGAAGGTCTCGCGGCTGTAGCCGTACACCTCCATTGCCGCCTCGTTGACCGCGAGCACGTCCAGCGTGCCCACGTCGTAGAGCCAGGCCGGCAGCGGATTGCGCTCGAACAACTGGCGGAACTGCATCTCCGCACGCTCGATCCGCATCTGCGCATCGCGGCGCTCGGTGATGTCGATCACCGTCCCGGTCATCACCTCGCGACCGCCGTCGGACACGGTCGCCCCACTGCCCTTGAGCCAGCGGGTGCGCCCGTCGGGCAGCATCACCCGGTACTCCTGCTCATAAGGCTGGCGCCTGCGGCGCAGATCGCTGAACTGCTCGAACGCCCGCGCACGGTCGTCGGGATGCATGTGTTCGAAGAACGCCTCCAGCGCAATGGTGCCGCCTTCGGGCACAAGGCCGAACAGCGCCGCCATCTCATCGGTGACGCGTACCCGGTCGTCGCCGGCCTCGACCCGCCACACACCGATCTGCGAGGCCAACTGCGCCTGGCGCAGCCAGCGGGTCTGGGTCTCGATCTCGGCCAGCAGATCGGCCTGCGCACGTTCGTTGGCGCGCAGCCGGACCAGCACCGCGGCCAGGGCGATCCAGTACGCCACGACCAGCGCCAGCGCCGTCCCGACATAGACGCGCCAGGGCGCGAGCACCTCGCGCACGCTCAGCCCGCCACTGACCACAAGCGGATAGTCGCTGGTCCGGCTGAAGCCCATCGCCCGCTCGATGCGGTCGAGCTGACTGACCCGAAGAATGTTGAAGCGCGCGCCATGCAACGCCGCCGAGGCCGGCAATTCGACCTGCTGGCCGACCTGCGAGGGCCCACGCCCGAACCGCGACACCACCCAGCCATCGTGGGTGTAGATCACGATGCTGCCGAAGCGACCGACATCGAAGCCTTCGGTCATCGCGTCGAACTCCCGGGTCAGCAGCCTGGCCACCAACCAACGGCCATGGCCGTCGGGAAAGGCCAGCGGCAGCTCCCAGCCGGCATCGCCGTGCCGCAGCGCGCCTACGCGAAGCGCCGTCGCCCCGGACGCCGCCGTCTTCCAGACATGCAGCTCGGATGCGTCGGGACCTGCCGACAGCGCGCGCCCCTGCGCGTCGTAGAGCACGATCGAAGCAAGCTCGGCATGACGCGCGACGACGCCGGCTATCGCGTCCTGCGCCGACGCCGGCTCACCGCCGATTTCCGCTGCGATGCCGCCCAGGGCGCGCTCGATGTTGCGCAGTTCCAGATGCAGCAACCGGTCCACGCCGGTCGCCATCGTCAGGCTTTGGCGATCGGCGGCCTGCATGCGCGTCTGCCGGTCGAGCAGCAACAACACGATCAGGCCGACGGTCATCGCCGCGCCCAGGGCGATGCCGATCGCGCGCACAGTCGCCACCGACGGCCGGCGCCTGCTGTCCCCTCTCATGGCCTGCTTCCTCGGCATCCCGGCTCCCCTGGCCTGGCCACGCGCTTGACCCCCTCCGACGGCAGCAGACGTCACCATGCGGCAGCCACTCACCATACGAGGATGGCCACAGTCACCGTGTGCGCCGCGTCACGCTCTTCGATACACAAAGCTACGCCCCGCGACACCCACGGACAAGCGATTCACGCCCCGCTCGCGCGCCGGCTGGCCACCATGGCGCTCCCCCGCCCTCCAGGAGCGCTGCCATGTCGCGCAAACCCGACACCGGCTCGGATGCCCATTCCGACCAGCCGCAGCAGGCCGACAATGTCGCCGTCAACGACCGGATCGCCGCCCGCGGCGCCGACTATGCGCACGACAACAACCCGTCGGCCGAGGGCAACGATCCAGCGCTGATCGCCGGTCCGAAGTTCGCCCGTCGGGTCAAGGCCGACGGCACGGTCGAAGCTGCATCGCCGGATGCCGACCGCCAGAGGTCCGACGACGACACGGGCGACACGGCGCCCGGCTGAGCCGGCCACACGGTCTCGCGCTGTGTCCGGCATGGCGCTGTGTGAGGCGGTCGGCACGGGCCGCGCCTTCGGGACGCCGGTCCGGATTCGCTGATGCGGTACCGCGACAACCGGTCGCCCGACATGGGAGGTCCCCCCTCATCCTGCGCGCGCGTTCGCGCGGCCTTCCGCGCAGCCGCCTTGCGACCGGCCGCCCCCTTAGGTCTTGGCGGCCTTCTTCGCCGCGGCCGAGCGGTCGGCCGCCGTGCGCTTGGACGCCGCCTTCTTGGCCTGGCTCGATAGCGCCTGCTTGCTGGCGACCTTCTTGGCCGGCGTCTTCTTGCTCGCGGTCTTGAGCGCCTGCTTGGCGCCGCGCGACCGGGCCGCCGAGGGCTGCGCATCAGTGCCGGCCTTGGCGGCGTCCTGTGCGGCTTTGGTCTTCGTCGCCTTGGACGCCGTCTTGCCCGGCTTGGCATCGATCCCCGCGCGTCGCGCCTTCGACAGGCCGATCGCGATCGCTTGCCTGGTCGATTTGGCACCGTGCTTGCCCTGGCGGACGTGCGCGATCTCCTCGCGCACGAACTCACCGGCCTGGGTGCTGGCGGACTTGCCCGCCCGCTTGGCCCTTGCGGCCCGGGCGGTGGTTGTCTTCTCCGGCATGGCTCGCTCCCGCGATGGACGAGGGCTGCAATTAGCAAGTCATCGATCAAGCGTACGCGAACGATCCCTGCGGTTTCGCCCTGCCTTGCGCGAAAAATGCGGCACACGACGTGAGCGCGAATGGCGTCGATCTTCTAGAATTCACGCGCCCCCAACCTCCGGAGTCCGCCATGACCTCACCTCTCGCCTATCGCCGCGTCCTGCTCAAGCTGTCCGGCGAGGCGCTGATGGGGGACGAGGACTACGGCATCGACCCAAAGGTGATCGGCCGGTTGGCCGAAGAGGTCATCGAGGCGCAGAAGGCCGGCGCCGAACTCGGCCTGGTGATCGGCGGCGGCAATATCTTCCGCGGCGCCGGACTGGCCGCCGGCGGCATGGACCGGGTGACCGGCGACCAGATGGGCATGTTGGCCACGGTCATCAATGCGCTGGCGATGCAGGACGCGCTGGAAAAGCGCGGTGCGCGCGTGCGGGTGATGAGTGCGATCAAGATCAACGACGTCTGCGAGGACTACATCCGCCGCCGCGCGATCCGTCATCTGGAAAAGGGCCGGATCGGGATCTTCGCCGCAGGCGTCGGCACCCCGTTCTTCACCACCGACTCGGGCGCGGCGCTGCGCGCGATCGAGATCGGCGCCGACCTGTTGCTCAAGGCGACCAAGGTCGACGGCGTCTACGACGCCGACCCCAAGAAGGTGCCCGGCGCCAAGCGCTACGACCGCCTGACCTACGACGAGGTGCTGGGCCAGGGCCTGGAGGTCATGGACACCGCAGCCTTCGCGCTCGCCCGCGATTCCGACCTGCCGCTGCGCATCTTCGACATGGGCCAGCCCGGCGTGCTGCTGCGGATCCTGCGCGGCGAGCCGATCGGCACCCTCGTCCAGGGACGCGGCTGAACCCGCCAACAGGCACGGGGCGACCGCCGCCCCGCGCCAGTCCCGGCCGCTTATAATCCCCCGATTCAGCACACGGACCGGGGGCGCGCATGCTCAACGACATCAAGAAAGACACCCAGACCCGCATGGCCAAGAGCGTCGAGGCCCTGCGCCACGCCCTGGTCAAGGTCCGCACCGGCCGCGCCTCGACCGCACTGGTCGACCACCTGAAGGTCAATTACTACGGTTCGGACATGCCGCTGACGCAGGTCGCCAGCGTCACCGTGACCGACGCCCGCTCGCTGACCATCACCCCCTGGGAAAAGCAGATGGTGGGCGCTGTCGAGAAGGCGATCCTGGGTTCCGACCTCGGCCTGACCCCCAATACCGCCGGCACCACGATCCGCCTCAACATCCCGGCCTTGACCGAGGAGCGTCGCCGCGACCTGACCAAGCTCGTCCACGGCGAGGGCGAGGACGCCAAGGTCGCGATCCGCAACATCCGCCGGGACGCCAACCAGCAGGTCAAGGAATTGCTGAAGGAAAAGCTCGTCTCCGAGGACGACGTGCGCCGTAGCGAGGACGAGATCCAGAAGATCACCGACAAGGCGATCAAGGACGTCGACGACGTGGTCAAGGCCAAGGAACAGGAACTGATGGCGGTCTGAGGGCCCGTGATGGGTGATTCGCCCTTCGTGATTGGTCAACAGCCAGAACCAGAGCCAGAGGCCATTCCCTTGTCCGAACCCTCGCCCCCGCAGGACTCCGCCGTTCCCGATCACCCATCACCCAGCACCAATCCCGGCGATGTGCCTCGGCACGTGGCCATCATCATGGACGGCAACGGCCGCTGGGCGGCGCGCCGACGGCGCCCGCGCGCGATCGGGCACCGCGCCGGTGCGCGGACGGTCAACCTGTGCATCGACTTCTGCCTGGAACGCGGCATCGAGGCGTTGACGCTGTTCGCGTTTTCCAGCGAGAACTGGGGACGGCCCGAGGACGAAGTCGGGGCACTGATGAAGCTGTTTCTCGGCGCGCTCGATCGCGAGGTCGGCGAGCTGCACCGCCGTGGCGTGCGCCTGCGCTTCATCGGCGAACGCGCGCGTTTTGGCGAGGCGCTGGGGGCCCGCATGGCCGCGGCTGAGGCGCAGACCGCCGGCAACACGCGGCTGGCGCTGAACGTGGCGGCGAGCTACGGCGGCCGGCAGGACATCGCGATGGCGGCGCGCGCCCTGGCCCAGGACGTGGCCGCGGGTCGCCTGCGCCCGGAAGACATCGACGAGGCGGCGGTCGGTGCGCGGGTCGCCCTGGCCGACCTGCCGGCACCGGACCTGTTCATCCGCACCGGGGGCGATCTGCGCATCAGCAACTTCCTGCTGTGGCAGCTGGCCTACACCGAGCTGTGGTTCACGCCGACCCTATGGCCCGAACTGGGGGTGGCGGAACTCGAGCAGGCCCTGGCCGCCTACGGCTCGCGCGAGCGTCGATTCGGCCTGACCGGCGAGCAGATCGCCGCGACTGCGCCGCACAAGGAGAGCATCGAATGACAAGCACGCGCATCCTCGCCGCGCTGCTGATGGCCCCGACTGCCATCGCCGCCGTGCTGCTGCTCAACACCCCGTGGATGGCGGCGGTCTCGGCCATGGTCTTCCTCGCCGCGCTGTGGGAATGGCTGCGGCTGGCCGGCGTCGAGGACACGCTCGCGCGCACTGCGCTGCTGCTGCTGAACCTGCTGCTGATGGTCGCCATCGTCTGGGGATCGGCCACCGGCGGCGGCTCGCTGGTGCTGCTCAAGATGCTGGCCATGGTCGGCGTGCTCTGGTGGCTGGCGGCGGCGCTGTGGCTGCGCCACTACGATTTTGCCGCCGCCCCCGATGCCCGCGGGCGGATCCTCAAGCTCGCCGCCGGCACGCTGGCGGTGATCCCGGCCTGGGCGGCGCTGTGCGTGATCCATGCCAACGAGGGCGGCGAGCACGGCAACCGCTGGCTGCTGCTGGCGCTGGCGATCGTCTGGGCCACCGATACCGGCGCCTATTTCGCCGGCCGCCGCTTCGGGCGCCGCAAGCTGGCGCCGCGGATCAGCCCCAACAAGACCGTCGAAGGCCTGGCCGGCGGCATCGTTGCCGGCCTCGTCGTCGCGCTGGCTTTCGCGCCGCTGGCCGGCGCGCAGGTCGCACAGCTGCCGCTGGTCGCCGTGGTCGCGGTGTTGACGGTGCTGGCCTCGGTGGTCGGCGACCTGTTCGAAAGCCTGCTCAAGCGTCAGGCCGGCGCCAAGGACTCGGGCACCCTGATTCCCGGCCACGGCGGTGTGCTCGACCGCATCGACAGCGTGCTCGCCGCGCTGCCGGTGTTCGCGTTCGGGCAGATCTGGCTGGGCTTTTGAACACGATGGCCGCCCCACTGCGCCGCCGGGCCGACGCCCGATGATCCGCCACGTCGCCGTGTTCGGCGCGACCGGCTCGATCGGCACGTCGGCGCTGGACGTCATCGCCCGACATCCGCAGCGCCTGCGCGCCAGCGTGCTCGCGGCCGGCAGCAACGTGTCTGCACTGATCGCGCTGTGCGTCGCGCATCGGCCCGACCACGCGGTGATCGCCGACCCGTCGGGCCTGGAGGCGCTGCGCACTGGGCTGCACGCGGCCGGCCTGGGCACGCAGGCCCACGCCGGCATGGCGGCGCTCGAAGCGCTCGCGGTCGACCGCCAAGCCTGCGACACGGTGGTCGCGGCGATCGTCGGCGCCGCCGGACTCGACTCCACGCTCGCCGCCTTGCGTGCCGGCAAGCGGGTCCTGCTGGCCAACAAGGAGTCGCTGGTGCTGGCCGGGGACCTGATGATGCGCGCCGCACGCGAGGCCGGCGCGACCATCGTGCCGATCGACAGCGAACACAACGCGATCCACCAGTGCCTGCCCGCCGACGGCGACCGCAGCGGCGTGGCGCGGATCGTGCTCACCGCGTCCGGCGGTCCATTCCGCGGCCGCAACCGGGCGGCGCTTGCCGAAGTGACCCCGGCCCAGGCGGTCGCCCACCCCAAGTGGTCGATGGGGCCGAAGATCTCGGTCGACTCGGCCACGCTGATGAACAAGGGGCTGGAGCTGATCGAGGCCCACCATCTGTTCGCCACGCCCTCCGAGCGCCTGGACGTGCTGGTGCACCCACAGAGCCTGGTGCACTCGCTGGTGGAGTTCATCGACGGTTCCACCCTCGCCCAGCTCGGATTGCCGGACATGCGCACCGCGCTCGCGGTCGGCCTGGGCAGCCCGGAGCGCATCGCCTCGGGCGTCTCAGGCCTGGACCTGCTGCAGCATGGCCGGCTCGACTTCGAGGCGCCCGACACCGACACCTTCCCCTGCCTGGCCCTGGCGCGCGCGGCGTTGATCGCCGGCGGCACCGCGCCAGCGTTGCTGAACGCGGCCAACGAAGTGGCGGTTTCAGCGTTTCTTCAGGGACGGATTCGTTTTCTAGCCATTCCGGCGCTGGTCGAGCATGCGCTCGCCGCGCTGCCCACCCTGCCCGCCGATTCGCTGGATGTTTTGCGCGATGCCGATGCGCAAGCCCGGCGCGCCGCTGGGCAGGCGATCGATTCCGGCGTGGTCCATTGAGCGTGCGCGATGTCTGAATTCCTCGGCTCGGTGTGGTGGCTGATCGTCAGCCTGGGCGTGCTCGTGACCTTTCACGAGTTCGGGCACTACTGGGTTGCGCGTCGCTGCGGGGTCAAGGTGCTGCGCTTTTCGATCGGCTTCGGGCGTCCGTTGTGGTCGCGCCGCGGACGCGACGGCACCGTGTACCAGATCGCGATGCTGCCGCTGGGCGGCTACGTCAAGATGCTCGACGAGCGCGAAGGCGCGGTGCCCGCCGACCAGGCCGCCCAGGCCTTCAACCGGGCCTCGGTGTGGAAGCGCATCGCGATCGTCGCCGCCGGCCCGCTGGCCAACTTGCTGCTGTGCGTGGCGCTGCTGTGGGCGATGTTCGTGATCGGACGGCCCGACTACGCGCCGGTGGTGGGCCAGAGCACGGGCATCGCCCAGGCGTCGGGCCTGCAGCCCGGCGATCGGGTCGACCAGGTCGGCAACCGGGCCACCCCGACTTGGTCTGAGGTCCACCAGGCACTGCTGCCGGCCGCACTCGACCATCGCGACATCGCACTGCGCGTCACCGATGCCGGCGACCGCCAGGTCGTGCGCGACCTGCGCCTGTCGCAATTGCCCGACGGCTTCGACCAGCGGCGCTTCATCCAGGCCATCGGCCTGCTGCCGCGGCACCTGCTGGTGCCGCCGCTGGTGGGACGGGTCGAGCCCGACAGCGCGGCCTGGGGCATCCTCGCCGAAGGCGACCGTGTGACTGCGGTCGACGGCAGCCCGGTGCGCGCATTCGAGGACATCGGCCCGCTGGTCCAGCGGTTGGGGGAGCGCGGCGGTGCGGCGATGGTCGAGGTCGCCCGCGACGGCGAGCGCCTGGCGCTGGAGATCACCCCCGGACGCATGGACCTGCCCGACGGCCGCGGCCAGTACTGGGCGCTGGGCATCGCGCCCCCGCGCAACCTGCCCATGCCCCCGAAGGATGCGATGCAGCGCTACGGTGTGCTCGCCGCCGCGCCGGTCGCGGTGCGCGAAGTCGGCCATCTGACCGGCCAGTTGGTCGGCATGATCGGGCGGGCGTTCTCCGGCCGGGTGGCCCTGGAGAACACCGTCGCCGGGCCGATCACCATTGCCCGGGCGGCCAATACCTACGCCCAGCAAGGCGCGGCCTGGTATCTGACGATCCTCGCCCTGCTGTCGCTCAGTCTTGCGATCCTGAACCTGCTCCCGATCCCCCTGCTGGATGGGGGCCACCTGTTGTATTACCTTATCGAGTTGGTCAAAGGCAGCCCCGTGAGCGAGCGCACGATGGTGGCCGGGCAGTACGTCGGCCTGGCCCTGCTGGCCAGCCTGATGGGCCTGGCGTTCTACAACGACATCCTGCAACTGGTGCGCTAGACAACCGCCCCGACCCGGTTTCCGTCGCCCTGCGCCGGACTCCCTCCCCTACCCGGACCCGAAGAATGACGCGTATCCCCGACCGCCGCCTGCTCGCCCTCGCCCTCGCCGCGGTGATCGCCGCTCCGGCCTGGGCCCAGACGACGGCCAACGCACCTGCCGCGCCCGCCGCGGCGCTGCCACCGCTCGCGCCGCCGGCTGCCAGCAGCTTCACCGTCAGCGACATCCGCGTCGACGGCCTGCAGCGCATCGGTGCCGGCACGGTGTTCACCTACCTGCCGATCGAGCGCGGCGACGCGGTCAACCAGACCCGCATCTCCGAGGCGGTCCGCGCGCTCTATCGCACCGGGTTCTTCGAGGACATCCAGGTCGCGCGCCAGGGCGACATCCTGGTGTTCACGGTCACCGAACGGCCGGCGATCAATCGGCTGACACTGACCGGCAACAAGGACATCAAGACCGAGGACCTGACCAAGGGCCTCAACGACATCGGTCTGTCGGAAGGCGAGACCTTCGACCGCCTCGATCTCGACCGCGTGACCCAGGAACTGGTCCGCCAGTACAACAACCGCGGCAAGTACAACGTCAAGATCACCCCGACCGTTTCGCGACTGGACCGCAACCGGGTCGACATCGCGATCAACATCGAGGAAGGCAAGGCGGCCAAGATCCGCCACATCAACATCATCGGCAACGAGGTCTACGACCTCGATACGCTGACCGACAACTGGGAGTCGGGCGAATCCAACTGGCTCAGCTGGTACCGCCGCGACGACCAGTACTCGCGCGAAAAGCTCGAGGGCGACCGCGAGAAGCTGCACAACTTCTACCTCGACCGTGGCTACATCGACTTCAGCGAAGACAGCATCCAGGTCGCGATCAGCCCCGACAAGGCCGACATGTTCATCACCGCCGGCATCACCGAAGGCGAGATCTACAAGGTGTCGGACGTGCAGATCACCGGCAACACGGTGCTGCCCAAGGAGGAGATCGAGAGCCGCGTCTTCGTCAAGAAGGACCAGGTGTTCTCGCGCGCGTTGCTCGAGCTGAGCTCCGATGCGATCACCGCCACGCTCGGCAACATCGGCTACGCGTTCGCGCAGGTCAATCCGATCCCCGAAGTCGATCGCGAGAACCGCACCGTGGCGATCAACCTGCAGGTCGTGCCCGGCCCGCGCGTGCAGGTGCGGCGCATCCAGTTCAAGGGCAACAGCCGCACCTCCGACGAGGTCATCCGCCGCGAGATGCGCCAGTTCGAGGGTAGCTGGTACTCGCAGGCCGCGATCGACCGCTCCAAGGTCCGACTCCAGCGCCTGGGCTACTTCGAATCGGGCAGCGTCAATGTCGAGACCCAGCCGGTGCCGGGCAGCAACGACCAGGTCGATGTGGTGTTCAGCATGACCGAGACCACGTCGGGCAGCTTCGTGTTCGGCCTGGGCTACTCCCAGCTGGCCGGCGTGACCACATCGGTCCAGCTGTCGCAGAACAACTTCCTGGGCAGCGGCAACAGGGTGTCGGTCGAGGCGCAGCGCAACACCTACTTGCAGCGCTACTCGTTCTCGTTCATGAATCCGTACTTCACCGACGGCGGCATGTCGCTGGGCTACAACCTGTGGTGGCGCGAGTTCGACAACTCCAAGTTCAACACCGCGCAGTACTCGTCGACCAGCGCCGCCGGCCAGGCCATCCTGGGCATCCCGCTGACCGAGAACGACTCGATCTCGCTGCTGTTCGGCGTCGACCGCAACCAGATCTTCGCCTGGCGCGGCTCCTCGCCCGACTCGATCGTCGACTACATCGAGGCGTTCGGCTCGCGCACCTTCCACGCCTGGCGCAGCGAACTGGCCTGGGCCCGCGATACCCGCAACGACTATCTGCAGCCCACCCGCGGCATGATGCAGCGCGTCTCGCTGGAGGCCACCCTGCCCGGCTCGACCGCCGAGTACTTCAAGCTCAACTACGAGATCTCCAAGTACTGGCCGCTCAGCCGCTATCTGGTGCTCAACACTCGTGCCGAGATCGGCTACGGCGACAGCTACGGCGACGACATCGTGCGCAACACCTGCTACGTCGCATCGACCGAGGCCAATCCCAATCCGACGCCGAGCTCGCCGTGCGAGCCGACCTCGCCCGATTACGTGCGCACGGTGACCGCCTCCGGCCTGCCGTTCTTCGAGAACTTCTACGCCGGTGGTGCACGCTCGGTGCGCGGCTTCCGCGACAACACCCTGGGCCCGCGCGAGACCGCGTTCGCCAGCAGCTACCGGCAGCCGATCGGCGGCGCGGTCAAGACCGTCGGTTCATTCGAGATGTTCTTTCCGCAGCTGATCAAGTCCCCGGCCGCGCGCATCTCGGCGTTCGTCGACTTCGGCAATGTGTTCCGCAACATCGATTCCTGGGATGCCAAGGAACTGCGCGCCTCGGCGGGCGTGGCGCTGATGTGGCGTGCGCCGGTCGGCCCGATTTCGATCAGCTACGCCTACCCATTGCGCAGCCAGAAGGAAGTCCGCGGCGGCTCGGGCGAGCTGATCCGTGGCGGCGACGAGCTCGAGCGCCTGCAGTTCACGTTCGGCGGCGCGTTCTGAGCCGCCTGGACCGATGACTGCCCATGCGCCCCTCACCGCCCGCGCGCTCGCCGACCGCTTCGCGCTGACCGTCCACGGCGATCCCGGCGTCGCCGTCGTCGGCGTCGCCACACTGTCGGCGGCCGGTCCCGACCAGCTCGCGTTCCTGTCCAACCCCCGCTACCGGCCGCAGCTCGCGCACACCGCGGCCGGCATCGTCGTGTTGCGCGAGGCCGATGCGGCGGAATTTGCGGGCACGGCGCTGATCGCGCGCGATCCCTACGTCGCTTACGCGAAGATCGCCGCGCTGTTCGCGCCGCGCGCCGATGCGCCTGCAGGCGTCCATCCTTCCGCCGTGGTCCATGCGACCGCGTCGGTCGATCCCACGGCGTCGATCGGCCCGATGACCACGATCGGCGCGCGCAGCGTGATCGCTGCCGGCGCGACCATCGGCCCGGGCTGCACGATCGGCGAGGACTGCGTGGTGGGTGAAGGTGCGCGGCTCGTCGCACGGGTGTCGCTGGTCAAGCGCGTCCGACTGGGCCAGCGTGTGACCGTCCATCCCGGCGCCGTGCTCGGCGCCGACGGCTTCGGCCTGGCGATGGAGGGCGGCCGCTGGCTCAATGTGCCTCAGCTCGGCGGCGTGGTGGTCGGCGACGACAGCGACATCGGCGCCAACACCACGATCGACTGCGGCGCCCTCGAGGACACGGTGATCGAGGAGGATGTGCGCTTGGACAACCTGATCCAGGTCGCGCACAACGTCCACATTGGTGCACATACCGCGATCGCCGGCTGTGTCGGCATCGCCGGCAGCACCCGTATCGGCCGCTACTGCATGCTGGCCGGCAAGGTCGGCGTGGCCGGCCATCTTGAAATCTGCGACAAGGTCGTCGTCCACGCGATGACGATGGTGTCGGCTTCGATCACCGAGCCGGGCGAGTACTCGTCCGGCATTCCTGCCCAGCCCACCCGGGAATGGCGCAAGAATGCCGTGCGGATCCGCCAGCTCGATTCGCTCGCCCGCCGCATCGGCGCGCGCGCAAAGGGGGATGAATGACGTTGGACCTGACGCTGCCGATCGACATCGGCGGCATCCGCAAGCTGCTGCCGCACCGCTACCCGTTCCTGCTCGTCGACCGCGTCGTCGAGTTCGAGTCGGGCAAGCGCGTGCTCTGCTACAAGAACGTCTCGGCCAACGAGCACTTCTTCCAGGGCCATTTCCCCGACCATCCGGTGATGCCGGGGGTGCTGGTGATCGAGGCGCTGGCGCAGGCCGGCGGCATCCTGAGCCACCTCAGTCGCGGCCGCACCTGCGAGGGCGCGCTGTCGTACCTGGTCAAGGTCGATGCGGCGAAGTTCTCGCGCATGGTCGTACCTGGCGACCGGCTGGAGCTGGAGGTGAGCATCAAGCGCGAGATCCGCAACATGACGCTCTACAGCGGCATCGCTCGCGTGGACGGCCACCAGGCCGCATGCGCGGACATCCTGTGCGCGGAAGTGAAGGACTGACGATGACCGAGGCCGCGATCCACGCCACGGCCGTCGTCGATCCCGGCGCCAGGCTCGGCGCCGGCGTGCGCATCGGCGCCTTCACGATCATCGGCCCCGAGGTCGAGATCGGCGATGGCACCGTGATCGGGCCCCATTGCAGCATCCACGGCCCGACCACGATCGGACGCGACAACCGCGTCCACGGCCACGCCGCGATCGGCGGCGAACCGCAGGACAAGAAGTTCCGCGGCGAGCGGGTCGAACTGACCATCGGCGATCGCAACACGATCCGCGAGTTCGTCACGATCAACCGCGGTACCGGCGACGGCGGCGGCGCGACCCGCATCGGCGACGACAACTGGCTGCTGGCCTATACCCACGTCGCCCACGACTGCATCGTCGGCAACCATTGCGTGTTCTCCAACAACGCCACACTGGCCGGCCACGTCGAGGTCGGCGATCACGTGATCCTCAGCGGCTTCGTCGGCATCCACCAGTTCTGTCGGATCGGCGCGCACGCGTTCATCGGCATGGGCGCGTTCGTCAACGGCGACGTGCCGCCGTTCGTGATGGTCGCCCAAGACGGCTACGGCCGCCCGCGCGGCATCAACGCCGAGGGTCTCAAGCGCCGCGGCTTCGACGCCGACCGCACCGCCGCGATCAAGCGCGCCTATCGCGCGCTGTACGTCTCGGGCGAACCGCTCGAGGCTGCCCGCGCTCGACTGGCGGAACTGGCCCAGGACAGCGCCGATGTCCGCGCGATGCTCGCGTTCATCGACGCCAGCGAGCGGCCGCTGCTGCGCTGACGCCCGGATCGGGAATTCGGGATTCGGGCGTCGAGCGGGCACAATGCCCCGATCCCTGCGCCGTCGATCTGTCGTGTCGAATCCCGAACCCAGCATCCAGAACGTCCAACGCGCCGCCAAGCCCCCGCTTCGCGTCGCGCTGGTCGCCGGCGAAGCCTCCGGCGACCTGCTCGGTGCGGGGCTGATCGAACGCTTGCGGGCGAGCCACCCCGATATCGAGTGCGTCGGCGTCGGCGGCGATGCGATGCGCGCGGCCGGGATGACGACCTGGTACGACGCCTCGGAACTGGCGGTCATGGGCTTGAGCGAGGTGCTGCGGCACCTGCCGCGCTTGCTGCGGTTGCGCAGCGCGTTGCGCGCCCGCCTGCTGGCCTGGCGGCCGGACGTGTTCGTCGGCATCGACGCACCGGACTTCAATCTCGGGCTGGAGCGCACGCTCAAGCAGCACGGCATCCGCACGGTGCACTACGTCAGTCCGTCGATCTGGGCTTGGCGCCAGGGCCGCGCGGCGAAGATCGGACGCAGCGCAGACCGGGTGCTGTGCCTGTTCCCGACCGAGCCGCCGATCTACGCCGCACACGGCGTCGATGCGCGCTTCGTCGGCCATCCGCTGGCCGAGATGCTCGCGCTCGAGCCCGATCGCGATGCCGCGCGCCGGGCGCTTGCGCTCGACGGCGACGCGCCGGTGCTGGCGGTGCTGCCCGGCTCCCGGCTGGGTGAGATCGGGCGCCTGGGCGACACCTTCCTCGATGCTGCCGCCCGCGTCGCCACCCGTCTGCCGGGCCTGCGCATCGTCGTGCCGGCGGCCAATGCCGGTTGCCGTACGGCGATCGACGCCCTGCTGGCGCATCCGCGGTTCGCCGCGCTCGACGTACGCGTCCTCGATGGCCAGGCGCGCGCCGCGATGGTCGCCTCCGACGTGGTGCTGCTGGCCTCGGGCACCGCGACCCTCGAAGCACTGCTGGCCAAGCGGCCGATGGTCGTGGGCTACCGCATCGCCCCGAGCACGGCGTTCCTCGTCCGGCTGCTGAAGCTGATGAAAGTCGATCGCTATTCTCTGCCCAACATGCTCGCCGGCCGCGCGATCGTGCCCGAGCTGATCCAGGAGGACTGCACGCCCGAACGGCTGGCCGAGGCGGTGCTGCACTGGTTCGAAGACCCCGCCGCCAGCGCCGCGCTGCAGCCCATCTACCGCGACCTGCATCTGCAGTTGCGACAGGGCGCTTCGGCGAGCGCCGCCGACGCCGTTGCGCAGCTGGCGCCGCCAGCGCTGCCGGCCGGTTCCCATCACGGGACGCCGGCATGACCCGGCGCCTGCGTGTGGCCGGCGTCGATGAAGCCGGGCGCGGCCCCTTGGCCGGCCCGGTCGTGGTCGCGGCCGTCGTGCTGCACCCCAAGCGGCCGATCGCCGGCCTCGACGACTCCAAGAAGCTGACCGAAAAGCGCCGCGAGGTGCTGTATCCGCAGATCGTCGAGCGCGCGCTGGCCTGGCGGATCGAGTTCGTCGGCGTCGAGGAAATCGACCGCATCAACATCTACCACGCCACGCACGTCGGCATGACCCGCGCGGTGCAGGCGCTGGCCCCGGCCGCCGAGCGGGTGCTCGTCGACGGCAACCGGCTGCCGCCCGGCCTGCCGTGTCCGGCGCGCGCGATCGTCGGCGGCGACGCCATCGAAGAAGCGATCATGGCCGCCTCGATCCTCGCCAAGGTCGCCCGCGACCGCGCGATGGTCGCGTTGCACGCGCAGTTTCCCGTCTACGGCTTCGACCGCCACAAGGGCTACAGCGCCCCGTCGCACTTCGCCGCGCTCGAGCGTCACGGCCCGTGCATTCACCATCGGCGCAGCTTCGCCCCCGTCTCCCGGCTGCTCGCACCCGCGCCGCCGCCCGCGCTGGCGGATCTGTTCGACGCGCCCGCCCTGGCCTGAACGCCGACTGCCCTGCGGCGGCTGCCCGGCCGCGCCGCGCGGCGGTCGCCCGGCTGTCAAGCCTTGTCCGCCCCCCGCCACGGCCCTACCCTGACGCTCCGGCCGCCTCGCCCCCGCAATGCCCGCGCGCTTCGTCCACCTTCACGTCCACAGCGAATACTCGCTCGCCGATTCGACGATCCGGATCAAGGCGCTGGTCAAACGCTGCGCCGAACTCGGCCAGCCTTCGGTCGCGCTGACCGACCGCAACAACCTGTTCGCGCTGGTGAAGTTCTACCGCGCGGCCGAAGGCGCGGGCATCAAGCCGGTCATGGGCGCAGATATCTCGCTGGCCGAAGGCGACGAGCCGGCCTCGACGCTGACGCTGCTGTGCCGCGACCACGACGGCTACCTGTCGCTGTCGCGTCTGCTGACGCGCGCCTGGATGGAGGGCCACCGGACCGACGGCGTGGTGGTGCGGCCCGATTGGCTGCGCGAATGCAATGCCGGCCTGTTCGCGATCGCTGGGCGCCACGGGCCGGCCGCGCGGTTGCTCGCCGGTGGCCGCCAGGACCTGGCACGGCAGTGGTACACGCAGTGGCGCGAGGTGTTCGACGAGCGCTTGTTCCTGCAGCTCACCCGCTGCGGCGTCGATGAGGAAACGGTCCACAACGCGCTCGCGATGCAGGTCTCGTCCGACCTGTCGCTGCCGGTGGTGGCCGGCAACGACGTGCGCTTCCTCGATGCCGAGGGCTTCGACGCGCACGAAGCGCGCGTGTGCATCGCCACCGGCCGGGTGCTCGACGATCCACGCCGGCCTCACCTCTACACCCGCGAGCAGTACTTCAAGTCGGCCGACGAGATGGCCGCGCTGTTCGCCGACGCGCCCGACGCGATCGACAACACGCTGGCGCTGGCGCAGCGCTGCAATCTCGAGTTGCGCCTGGGCACCTACTACCTGCCCGCCTACCCGGTGCCCGCCGAGGAAACCCTCGACAGCTGGATCCGGGTGCAATCGCGCGAGGGCCTGGAGGAGCGGCTGGCGAAGTACCCGCTGGCGCCCGGACACACCCGGGAAAGCTATTTCGAGCGGCTGGACATCGAGCTCGACGTCATCTGCAAGATGGGCTTCCCGGGCTACTTCCTGATCGTCTCGGACTTCATCAAGTGGGCCAAGGAGCACGACATCCCGGTCGGTCCGGGCCGCGGTTCGGGCGCCGGCTCGCTGGTGGCCTGGGCGCTGAAGATCACCGATCTCGACCCGCTGCCCTACGACCTGCTGTTCGAGCGGTTCCTCAATCCCGAACGCGTGTCGATGCCCGACTTCGACATCGACTTCTGCATGGACCGGCGCGACGAGGTCATCGATTACGTCGCCGCCAAGTACGGCCGCGACCGCGTCAGCCAGATCATCACCTACGGCACGATGGCGGCCAAGGCGGTGGTACGCGACACCGGCCGCGTGTTGGGCTTTCCCTACGGCATGGTCGACGGCATCTCCAAGCTGGTGCCGATGACGCTGGGCATCGGCCTGGAGGATGCGCTGGGGCGCACCGACAAATCGCGCAGCGACGATGCCTGGCGCTCGGACGAGTTGATCGCGCGCTACAACGACGAGGACGACGTCCGCGACCTGCTGGACCTGGCGCTACAGCTCGAGGACCTCACCCGCAACGCCGGCAAGCACGCCGGCGGCGTGGTCATCGCGCCCTCGCCGCTGTCGGATTTCTGCCCGCTGTTCGCCGAACACGACGAAGGCGGCCGCGGCCGCAACCCGGTCACCCAGTTCGACAAGGACGACGTGGAATCGGTGGGCCTGGTGAAGTTCGACTTCCTGGGCCTGCGTACGCTCACCATCATCGACTGGGCGGTCAAGGCCATCAACCGGCGGCGCGCGGCGGCCGGCGAGGCGCCGCTCGACATCGCCGCGCTGCCGCTCGACGATGTGGCGTCCTACGACCTGTTTGCCCGCGGCGATACGGTCGCGGTGTTCCAGTTCGAATCGCGCGGCATGCGCGAACTGCTCAAGCGCGCGCAGCCCGACACCTTCGAGGACATCATCGCGCTCGCCGCGTTGTTCCGTCCCGGCCCGCTGGGTTCGGGGATGGACAAAGAATGGGTCGACCGCAAGCACGGCCGCACGGACGTGACCTATCCGCACCCCTCGCTCGAGCCGGTGCTCTCGCCCACCTACGGCGTCATCGTCTATCAGGAACAGGTGATGCAGATCGCCCAGGTCCTGGCCGGCTATTCGCTCGGCGGCGCGGACCTGCTGCGCCGCGCGATGGGCAAGAAGAAGGCCGAGGAGATGGCCAAGGAACGCGCCAAGTTCGAGGCCGGCGCGGCCGCGAACGGTGTCGATCCCAAGGTCGCCACTTCGATCTTCGACCTGATGGAGAAGTTCGCCGAGTACGGCTTCAACAAGTCGCACTCGGCCGCCTACGCGCTGGTCGCCTACCAGACCGCGTGGCTCAAGGTGCATTACCCGGCCGAGTTCATGGCCGCCGTGCTGTCCTCGGACATGGACAACACCGACAAGGTTACCGGCTTTCTGACCGAGGCGCGGGCGATGGGCCTGGAGGTGCTGCCGCCCGACGTCAACGCCTCGGCGTACATGTTCGAGGCGATCGACCCCACGACGATCCGCTACGGCCTGGGCGCGGTGAAGGGCGTGGGCCGCGGCGCCTGCGAGAACGTGGTCGAAGCGCGCGCGCGCGGCGGGGTCTACACCGACCTGCTCGACTTCTGCCGCCGGGTCGATTCGCAGCGCCTGAACAAGCGCACGCTCGAAGCCCTGATCAACGCCGGTGCGCTCGACGCGCTGGGCCGCAACCGCGCCTCGCTGATGCTGCAATTGCCCGAGGCGATCAAGGCCACCGACCAGCTCGCGCGCAACCGCAGCGCCGGCATCGTCGACATGTTCGGCAGCGCCATGGGCGGCGACGACGTGCTGCACATCGATCTGCCCGAATGCGACGAATGGCCGCTGCGGCAGAAGCTCGACGGCGAACGCGAGACACTCGGCCATTACCTCAGCGGACATCCGCTCGACCCCTACCGCGAGGAGTTGCAGGCGCTGGTGGGCACCGACCTCGGCCAGCTCGACAGCCTGTGGGCCGCGCGCGATGCCAAGGCCGGCGGCAACAGCTGGCGACCCGAGACCCAGGTCATCGTCGCCGGCCAAGTGTCGTCGATGCGCAAGCGCGGCGACGCGCAGGCCTTCGTGCTGCTCGAGGACGGCCGCGGCCGGCTCGAGTGCGGCTTCTTCTCCGAGACCAGTGCCGAGTACGCGCATCTGCTGACCCGCGACCGCATCCTGATCGTCGAGGGCGGCCTGCGCGAGGACGAGTTCAGCGGCGGCTTCGCGTTGCGGGTCAAGCGCTGCTGGGATTTCCACGCGGTCTGCCCCGAACACGCGCGTCGGCTGTCGCTGCGCCTGGACCTGCGCGTGCCCGGCACGATGGCGCGGATCGAACAGCTCCTGGCGCAGCACCGGCCCGGCAAGACCGCGCTGCGCCTCGACCTGCTGCTGCCCGCCGGCGCAGCCGGCACGCTCGAGGTCAACGGCAGCCACGGCGTCCGCGCCGATGCCGAACTGCCCGGCACGCTGCGCGCGCAGCCGGGCGTGCGGGTCGCTCGGCTCGACATGAGCAAGCCATGGGCGCACTGAACCGGGCCGGCTGAAGGCCCCACTCCCCCCCGTCCAAGAGAGACACGATGATCCGATCCTTCGCCACGGCGAGCGCTGTGTTGCTGCTCGCCGCCTGCAGCCCGTCTACGCCCTCGTTCGAGATCGACAACCCCACCGACGCGCCAGTCCAGGTCACCATCGACGGCAAGACCCACGAGGTGGCGCCCGGCGCGAGCGCGGCGCTGGAACTCGACGCCGGCCCGCACACACTGCGCGCCGAGCGTACCGGCGAGGTCCGGATCTCGGTCTGCGGCGCCGAACGCGGCACGTTGATCAACCCGACGCTGTCGGACTACGTGCTGGCCCGCGAGATCTACGTCGCCGACGCGTCCAAGCTGCGCAATTTCGGCGCGGCGATCGCCACCGTCGAGCTCGGCGACGCGGTCTACGAAGGGCCCTTCGAGCAGTACAACGGCCTGTTCATCGACCGGTCCTGGGACTTCGGCGTGCGCGAGGCGTTCCCCAAGCAGCAGACCGTGGCGCGGATCCCGGAGAATGGCGGCAAGATCAGCACCAAGCTGTTCACGCCCCAGGCATTCATCGACTACATCGAGGACGCCAGCGACCGCCAGGGCGAGTTTGCGCGGCTGCACCCAGGCGGCTACACGCAGCCGGCGCGGGCGCTGGAGACCGCACCGGCCGAGCTGCCGCCGCTGCCGCAGGCGTTCGAGCCCCATTCGGCGCCGCTACGCGAGGCCTACGCGCAGCGCCTGCAGGTCAACGATGCGGCCGATTGCGAGGCGGTGCGCAAGCGCTCGCACGAGGCCCTGATGGCCGTCACCGGCGCAACCGCGATGCTGCACGTCGACCAGAGCCCCCAGGACAACCAGGCCTACAACGATTTCATCGACCTCTACGGGCGGCTGATGGGCGCCGGCGCGCTGGTCCTGCCCCGGTGAGGCCCGGCCGCCCGGTCGCCCTTCCGGCCGTTCCAACGCACCCCGCCGTACGGGGCGCCCAGGGCCGGTCGGCTACACTTTCCCCCAAGTCACCCGACGGCGCGTCATGAACCCGAACTACCTCGATTTCGAGCAGCCCATCGCCGACCTGGAAGCCAAGATCCAGGAACTGCGCCAGGCCAGCGATGGCCCGGCCGTCAACATCGACGCCGAACTGGCCACGTTGCGCGACAAGCTGCGCAAGCGCACCGCGCACATCTTCCGCGACCTGACCCCGTGGCAGGTCTCGCAGTTGGCGCGCCACCCGCAGCGGCCCTACACCAACGACTACATCCGCACGTTCTGCGACGAGTTCGAGGAACTGGCCGGCGACCGCGCCTACGGCGACGATGCCGCGATCGTCGGCGGCCTGGGCCGCATCGATGGGCGCAGCGTCATGATCATCGGCCACCAGAAGGGCCGCGACACCAAGACCAAGGTGCGGCGCAACTTCGGCATGCCGCGGCCGGAGGGCTACCGCAAGGCGCTGCGGCTGATGAAGATGGCCGAGCGCTTCAAGCTGCCGCTGCTGACCTTCATCGACACGCCCGGTGCCTATCCGGGCATCGGCGCCGAAGAACGCGGCCAGTCGGAAGCGATCGCGCGCAATCTGATGGAGATGGCCGAGTTGCGCGTCCCGATCATCTGCACCGTCATCGGCGAAGGCGGCTCGGGCGGCGCGCTGGCGATCGGCGTGGGCGACCGTACGGTGATGCTCGAGTACAGCACCTATTCGGTGATCTCGCCCGAAGGCTGCGCGTCCATCCTGTGGAAGGACGCGGCCAAGGCGCGCGATGCCGCCGAGCAGCTCGGCCTGACCGCCAAGCGGCTCAAGCAGCTGGGGCTGATCGACAAGGTCGTGCGCGAGCCGATCGGTGGCGCCCACCGCAATCCGCGGCAGACCGCGACGCGGCTCAAGGCGGTGCTGATGAACGAACTCGACCAGCTCGAGCAACTGCCGGTCGAGACCCTGCTGCAGCGCCGCTACGAGCGTCTGCGCAGCTACGGCGCCTACGAGGCAGCGTGATCGCATCGGGACGGGCGTCTGCCCGTCCCGTACCGCGCTTTCGGGCGACGCGCGCTGTTACCAGGCGCGCTGGTACTGCACCGGCGGCTCGAGCGACGCGCCCAGCGCCTGCGCCGCGCGCCTGGGGAAGTAGGGATCGCGCAGCAGCTCGCGCGCCAGCAGCACCACGTCCGCGTCGCCGTCGGCGACGATGCGCTCGGCCTGCTCGGGCGTGGTGATCAGCCCGACCGCGCCGGTCGCGATGCCGGCCTCGGCGCGGATGCGCCGGGCGAACGGCACCTGGTAGCCGGGCACCGCATCGATCTGCTGCGCCGGCGACAGCCCGCCCGACGACACGTCGAGCAGGTCGACCCCGCGCGGCGCCAGCAGCCGCGCCAATGCGACGCTCTGCTCGACGTCCCAGCCGCCCTCGACCCAGTCGGTCGCCGAGAGCCGGAGCCACAGCGGCAGCCGCTCGGGCCAGACCTCACGCACCGCATCGACGACCGCCAGCACCAGACGCGTCCGGCCTTCGAAGCCGCCGCCCCAGGCATCGTCGCGCGTGTTCGACAACGGCGAGAGGAACTGGTGCAACAGATAGCCGTGGGCGGCGTGGAGTTCGACCAGCTCGAAGCCGGCGGTGAGCGCGCGCTGCGCGGCCGCGCGGAATGCCGCGACGACGCCGGCGATGCCGTCGGCATCGAGCGCGACCGGCGCGGGGTAACGCTCGCTGTAGGCCGACGCCGACGGCGCGACGACCTGCCAGCCGCCCTCGGCCTGCGCGACCGCGCCATGGCCCCGCCACGGGGCGTAGGTGCTCGCCTTGCGCCCGGCGTGCGCCAGCTGGATTCCAGGCACCGCGCCCTGCGCGCGCACGAACGCCGCGATCGGCGCCCAGGCCTGCGTCTGGGCATCGTTCCACAGGCCGACGTCGTCGGGCGAGATGCGGCCTTCGGGCAACACCGCCGTGGCCTCGGCGATCACCAGGCCGGCGCCGCCGACCGCGCGGCTGCCCAGGTGCACCAGATGCCAGTGGTCGGGCATCCCGTCGACGGCGCTGTACTGGCACATCGGCGAGACGGCGATGCGGTTGCGCAGCGTCAGCGCGCGTTGCGCCAGCGCAGAGAACAGGTCGGACATTGCAGGTTCCTGCAGGCGGGTCGCCGACTGTAGGCCCTGTGCCCCCGCGTCCGCGACCACGCGGCCGGATCGCTGCATTCCGATCGCATGGCACCATGCGCGGATGTCCGCGCCGTTCCCAGACCCGACGCTGCCCGCGCCGCCCGGCGACGGACCGCTGCACGTGGCGTTCAGCGGCGGCCTCGACTCGACCGCCCTGCTGCACCTGCTCGCACACGATGCGCGCGCGCGCGTACGCGGCCTGGTCGCGCTGCACGTCCACCACGGCCTGCAGCCGCAGGCCGACGCCTGGGCCGCGCATTGCGAGGCCGTCTGCGCCGCGCTGGGCGTGCGCTGCGAGGTGCTGCGCGTGACCGTCGCGCGCGACGGCGACCGCGGCCTGGAGGCCGCGGCGCGCGAGGCCCGCCATGCCGCGCTGCAGGCGCGGTTGCCACCCGGAGCGGTCGCGGTCCTGGCCCACCACCGCGACGACCAGGCCGAGACCGTGCTGCTGCGCGCGTTGCGCGGCGCCGGTCCCGACGGGCTGGCCGCGATGCGGCCGCTGCGGCCCTTCGGCGCCGGCTGGCTGTGGCGGCCGTTGTTGGCAGTAGCGCGCGCGCAACTGCTGGCCTATGCCATGCGCCACGGCCTGCATTGGATCGAGGATCCGAGCAACGCCGCAGACGACGCCGACCGCAACTTCCTGCGCAATCGTGTGCTGCCGCTGCTGCGCACACGCTGGCCGCAGGCCGACGCCGTGCTGACCGATGTCGCGACGCTGCAGCGCACGACGATCGCCCTGCTCGACGACGAAGACACCGCGGCCCTGGCCAAGGTGCGCACATCCGACCCGGCGATGCTGGACGTGGCACGGCTGCGCACGCTGCCGACCGCGCGCCGTGCGCGGGTGCTGCGGCGCTGGATCGCCGCGCTGGGCCTGCCGCCGCTGCCGCGCCAGGGCAGCGCCTGGTGCGAGGCCACGCTGCAGATGCCTGCGGGGGATCGCAGCCCCCAGTTCGACTGGGCGCACTGCCGGCTGCAGCGCTGGCGCGACCTGCTGCACGCAGGGCCGCAACGCACGCCGCTGCCGCGCGAGTTTGCCGTCGACTGGGCCGGCACTGCGCCGCTCGTGCTGCCCGGCGGCGACCGGTTGCACCTGCACGGGCCACCGCCGGACGCCCCCTTGGACTGGCAGGTCCGGGCCCGGCGCGGCGGCGAGCGGATCGCCCTGCCCGGCCGGACCCATTCGCACGCGCTCAAGCACGTGCTGCAGGATCGCGCGGTGCCGCCCTGGCTTCGCGAACGATTGCCGCTGCTCATCGATGCCAGCGGTCGAGTGCTCGCGGCCGGCGACCTCGTCCTGGACGGCGCATTCGAGGCCTGGCTGCGCGACGGCGGCCGCCGCTTGCGCTGGGCGCACGACGCGGCAGTGCACGACACACCGGCTGAGACGCCGTCGCCTTGAGGGCCGCACTCAGCCCTCGCCCAGGCGTCATCGCTTAGAATCCAGGCATGGCCAAATCCGCTTCCACGCCCACCCCGTCCGCCCAGGATCCGTCCCCGGTCGCCGACTTCGAAAACGCCCTGGGCCAGCTCGAAGCGCTGGTCGAACGCATGGAAGGCGGCGAACTGAGCCTGGAGGAATCGCTCGGCGCCTACGAGCGCGGCGTCGGCCTGTACCGCCGCTGTCGCCAGGCGCTCGAGGACGCTGAGCAGCGCGTGCGCCTGCTCAGCGACCCGGCCGCCCCGGAGCGCAGCCAGCCGTTCGGCGGCGAGCAGGTCGACGATCCCGATGCCTGAGGCCGCCGGCGCGATCGCCGCGCGCATCGGTGACTGGCGCGCCCGCACCGACGCCGCATTGCAACGCGCGCTCGACACCGCCGCAGGCGGCGAGCCGCGTCTGGACGCCGCGATGCGCCATGCGGTGCTGCTCGGCGGCAAGCGCATGCGGCCGCTGCTGGTCCACGCCACCGCGGCGGCCTTCGGCGCCGCGCCCCCGCAGGCCGATGCGCCGGCGGTCGCGGTCGAACTCGTACACGCCTATTCGCTGGTCCACGACGACCTGCCGGCGATGGACGACGACGCGCTGCGTCGCGGCCAGCCGACCGTGCACGTCGCCTTCGACGAAGCCACCGCCATCCTCGCCGGCGACGCCTTGCAGACCTTGGCGTTCTCGGTGCTCGCCGAAGCGCCGCTTGCGGCCGAAACGCGGCTGGCGATGGTCGCGCGGCTGGCCTCGGCATCGGGCGCGCTGGGCATGTGCGGCGGCCAGGCGATCGACCTCGCCGCGACCGGCGGTGGCGGTACGCGCGACATCGCGGGCCTGGAGCGTCTGCATGCGCTCAAGACCGGCGCGCTGCTGCGCGCGGCGGTCGCGCTCGGGGCACTGGCGGCCGACGTCGACGCCACGACGCGGGCCCGGCTCGACGATTTCGCGACCGCACTCGGCCTCGCGTTCCAGATCCGCGACGACCTGCTCGACATCGAAGGCGACAGCGCGACGCTGGGCAAGACCGCCGGCAAGGACATCGCACAGGACAAGGCCACGTTCCCGGCCCTGATCGGTGCAGACGCCTCACGCGCGCGACTGTCCGAGCTCGCCTCGCGCATGCGCGACGCACTGGCACCGTTCGGCGACACCACCGCGCCGCTGGCCGAGCTCGGACGGCAGGCCATCGAACGCGACCACTGAGCCGGGCGGGCCGGAAACGCAGTCCACATCCGCTGCCGGCCTGGGCCGGCATCTTCCCGTCGACGCTCTGCGGCTGCGCATGACCACACCGGCCGCCCTTGCGGTGCTGGACCCGACCGACGCGAGCGGACGCACCCCACGCTGATGCACACGAGCCCGCGCGATGCCGCACGGAGGCCGAGCGGACTGCGCGCTACGGCGTCAGCCGATCAGGCGCAGCGTAAGCGGGTAGCGGTAGGTCTCGCCGTTCCAGGCCTTGACTGCGGCCACGATGCCGCAGACCAGCCAGAGCACTGCCAGCGCGACCGCGCCCAGCACCAGCAACAGGCCGAGCGGCAGCGTGACGATCGCCCCGATGCCCAGCGTCAGCACCGTCATGCCGAGCAGCATGAGCCCGGTCACGCCGAGCGCGCAGGCGTAGAGGAACATGCTCAAGTTGAAGTTCAGCGCTTCCAGCGCATGTCCGGCAACGAAGGCATCATCGTCGCGCTTGACCAGGTAGACGGTGCCGGCGACGACGATACCGGCCACGCCCGACATCCAACTCGTCAGCAAGGCAAGCACCAGTGCGCCGATGTGCGTACCGGCGGCCCACTGGCGACTGACGATGGCGGGCGGGGCCTGGGGAAGCGTCGATGCATACATGGGGGGTCTCCAGGAAACGTCGAGGGCAGATCCATGATGGCGCCGCGCGTCGGCGGCGCAAGCCAACCGATGGCACCCAACCGATGGCAGGGGTGCGATACGACCGCTGGGGATCGCCCTGAGATTGGAAAATCGCGATCGCCCCAAACCAAAAACCGGGGTCCGAGTGCATTTTCGCCCCGCGAAATTGCACTCTGACCCCGGTTTTGATGGCGCTGGGCGCGACGCCCTGCCACCAGTCTGCTGCAGACCTCTGCAATCTGCCTTCGATCACCGCTTGGCCGTCTGCTGAAGGGTGCGCATTCCCGCACGCTGGAGAAGAAGGAAGAACCCCGGCACACAGGCCGGGGTTCGAGAGGCTGCGGTGCGTGCCGGTCAGCTGATCAGGCGCAGCGCGAAGGGATAGCGGTAGGCCACGCCCTCTTTGGCCTTGAGTGCGGCGACGATGCTGAACACCACGCACAGGATCCACAGCACCAGGTTGATCAGGCCGCCGATCAGGATGATCGTCAGCACCATGCCGATGACGTAGCCGATGGTCAGCGTGATCTGGAAGTTCAGCGCTTCCTTGGCCTGGTCGGTGACGAAAGCCTTCTCGGGCCGGTCCTTGTGCACCAGCCACATGATCAGCGGCACGATGAAGCCCAGGATGATGCACGACAGATGCGTGAGCATCGCGAACGTGCGGTCGTCCTGCGTGGTGGCCGCGGCCGGTGCCGGTGCCGGATCGAAATCGTTCATTGCGAAGTCCCCATAGGCAAGGTGAAAGAAGATGCGCTGGGCCAGGCGACGATCGCCACCGCGGCCGGCGGTGCGAGCATACGTCAATCCGTGCCGGCCACCGTCATCCGACCGATCAGCATCGAGCCGGTGCGGACATGCGAACGCGGGTCGACATCGGTGCCCACCGCCTCGATGCTGGCGAACATCTGTTTCAGATTGCCGGCGATAGTGATCCCGTCGACCGCGTGGCGGATCTCGCCGCCCTCGATCCAGAACCCGGCCGCGCCGCGCGAATAGTCGCCGGTCACCGCATTGACGCCCTGCCCCATGAGCTCGGTCACCAGCAGTCCGCGGCCCATGTCGCGCACCATCGCGTCGAGATCGCCTGCATTGGCGGCGATCTCCAGGTTGTGTACGCCGCCGGCGTTGGCGGTGGTCTGCAGGCCGAGCCGGCGCGCGGAATAGCTGCCGAGGATGTAGCGCTGCAGCACGCCGGCCTCGACCAGCGGCGACTCGCGGGTCGCCACGCCTTCGGCGTCGAAGGCGGCGGACTGGAATCCGCGCGTCAGGAACGGCCGCTCGTGGATCGAAAACCAGGTGGGGAACAGCTGCGTGCCGGCGCTGTCGAGCAGGAAGCTGGCGCGCCGATACAGCGCGCCGCCCGAGACCGCGCCGAGCAAGTGCCCGACCAGCGACCGGGCGACGTCGGCCTGGAACAGCACCGGGTAGCTGCCGGTCGGCACCGGCCGGGGATCGAGGCGCGCGAGTGTGCGCTGCGCGGCGCGGCGGCCGATCGCCGCTGCCGGCTCCAGGTCGTCGGCCGCCAGAGCCACGCTGTACCAGCCGTCGCGCTGCATCTGCTCGCCACTGCCTGCGATCAGCGCGCAGCCGATGCTGTGATGGCTGCTGCGCTCGGCACCGATGAAGCCGTGGCTGTTGGCGTAGACGTGCAGCGCACGCGCGGTCGAGACCGATGCGCCATCGGAGTTGCCAATGCGCGCATCGGTGTCGCGACCCGCGGCTTCGCAGGCCAGCGCCAGGTCTACCGCGCGATCGGCGTCGAGCGCCCAGGGGTGCCAGGCGTCGAATTCGGGGAAGCGGCCGTCGGCGCCCGGCCGCGCCATCAGTTCGGCGTCGGCCAGGCCCGCGGCGGGGTCGTCCTCGGTGAAGCGGGCGATCGCGCAGGCCTGATCGACGGTCGCCGCCAGGCTCTCCTCGCGCAGGTCCGCGGTGCTCGCGCTGCCCTTGCGGCGGCCGAAGTAGACCGTCACCGCGATGCCGCGATCCTGGGTGGACTCGACCGTCTCGACCTCGCCCATGCGCACGTCGATGTTGAGACCGGCATCTTCCGAGCAGGCGACCTCGGCCTGACTGGCACCCTGGGCACGGCAACGCTCGAGCAGGCGCTGCGACAGCCCGGCCAGCGCATCGAGGCGAGCGATGGCGTCGTCACCCGGCACGCGGTCGGCAATCTGCGATGGGGACATGGTCAATGGCTTATCCTGTTGCGATGAGAGGCATAGACGAAGACAGCGGCGAGTATCTGAGCCCGAGCCGCAAGCAGCAGCGCCGCGAGGCGCTCGAGGTGCTGGCGCTGGCCGAGGCGCTGGTGGCGCTGCCCGAGGGGCGGCTGGCGAAGCTGCCGGTGCCCGACGCGCTGCTGCCGCACATCGCCGAGACGCGCCGGATCACCTCGCACATCGCGCGCAAGCGGCAGATGGCGTTTCTGGCCAAGCAGATGCGCCGCGAGGAAGACGAGACGCTGGAGGCGATCCGCGACGCGCTCGACGCCGGCGGCGAGGCTTCGCGCATCGAGACCGCGATGCTGCACCGCGCCGAGAGCTGGCGCACGCGCCTGCTCGACGAGGGCGACGGCGCGCTGGCCGAACTGCTGGAGGCCTACCCGCAGGCCGACCGCCAGCGCCTGCGCCAACTGGTGCGCAACGCGCTGGCCGAGCGGGCGAAGAACAAGCCGCCGGCGGCGTTCCGGGACCTGTTCCGGCTGCTGCGCGATACGGTGGCGCACAAGCCCGAAGCGCCTTGAATCGCCATTGTTGACCGGCGATACGACAGCGCAGCCCGGCTGCGCGCGCGCCAACGTGCAGCCTGGCATCACGAGTCCCGAACCACCGATTACGGCGCTCAAGCCTGGGTACCACCCACGGTGAGCCCGTCGATCAGCAACGACGGCTGGCCCACGCCGACCGGGACGCTCTGGCCGTCCTTGCCGCAGATGCCCACGCCGTCGTCGAGCGCCATGTCGTGGCCGACCATGCGCACGCGCTGCATCGTCTCGGGGCCATTACCGATCAGCGTGGCGCCCTTGACCGGGGCGGTGATGCAGCCATCCTCGATCAGGTAGGCCTCGGTCGCCGAGAACACGTACTTGCCGCTGGTGATGTCGACCTGGCCGCCGCCGAAGTTGACCGCGTACAGCCCCTTTTTCACCGAGCGGATCATGTCCTGCGGGTCGTCGCGGCCAGCCAGCATGTAGGTGTTGGTCATGCGCGGCATCACCCGGTGCGCGAACGATTCACGGCGGCCGTTGCCGGTCGAGGCGACACCGCTCAGGCGCGCGTTGAGGGTGTCGTGCATGTAGCCGGTCAGCACGCCGTCCTCGATCAGCGTGGTGCACTGGGTCGGCGTGCCTTCGTCATCGACGTTCAGCGAACCGCGACGGCCGGCCAGCGTGCCGTCGTCGACGATCGTCACCCCGGGCGCGGCCACGCGCTGCCCGACGCGCCCGGCATAGGTGCTGGTGCCCTTGCGGTTGAAGTCGCCCTCCAGGCCGTGGCCGACGGCCTCGTGCAGCAGCACGCCGGGCCAGCCGGCGCCGAGCACGACCGGCATCACGCCGGCCGGCGCGTCGACGGCCTCGAGATTCACCAGGGCCTGGCGCAGCGCTTCGCGCGCGAAGTGCTCCGGACGTCCGTCGCCGAGCAGTTCGGCATAGCTGTAGCGCCCGCCGTAGCCGGCATAGCCGGACTCGCGGCGGCCGTCCTGCTCGACCAACACCTGGATGTTGAGCCGGACCAGCGGGCGCACGTCGCCGGCGAGCACGCCATCGCTGCGCGCGACCAGGATGGTGTCCACGCCGCCCGTCAGGCTGACGCTCACCTGCTGCACGCGCGGGTCGGCGGCGCGCAGGAAGCGGTCGATCCGGCGCAGCGCTTCGACCTTCTCCGCGCTGCCCAGTGCGTCGATCGGGTCGCCGGACGGGTAGAGATCATGCGCGCGCGCGCGCACCAGCGCCTGCGGGGCATGCGCGCGGCCGTCGCGGGCGATCGCACGCGCCGAACGCGCCGCGCCCAGCAGGGCCACCGCATCGATGTCGTCGGAGTAGGCCAGGCCGGTCTTCTCGCCGCTGATCGCGCGCACGCCCACGCCCTGCTCGATCGCGTGCGAGCCGCTCTTGACGATGCCGTCCTCGACCGACCAGCTCTCGCGGCGCGCGTGCTGGAAGTACAGGTCGCCGAAGTCGATGCCCGGGCCGAGCAGCGCAGAGAAGGTGCGGTCGAGATGTGCGCTGTCGAGGCCGGCGGGCAATAGCAGACGGGACTGCGCGAGGGCCAGCGCGTCGCCAGTCGCGGGGGAGAGATCGGTCATCCCTCAAGTGTGGGGCCTGGTGGAGGAATGGCAACCCACCGCGCGCGCCTTCCGGTGACGCACACGATCGATCAAGGGCCGGTCGGCGGCGCAGGCGCCGCCTCGGGTGGCCGCGCATCGCGGCGCTCGACGACCTCGACCTTCGGATCCTGCCACGGGCCGCTGACGTGGTAGTTGCGTGCGCCCATTTCGGCCAGCGGCCGCCGCAGCACTGCGTTGGCGACCGCGCCCACCGCCGCGCCCACCGGGCCTGCGGTCAGCGCCCCGACCGCGGGCAGCAGGTTGCCGGTCTTGGGCAGCACTTCGATGTCCTGGTCGTGGGTGCGCGCCTGCAGATCGGCGGTGCCGCGGATGCGGATCTCCGCCGCCGGGCCGTCGATCGTGACCCCGTCGCTGCGAGCCAGGCCCTGGCCGAAGCGGATCTCGCCGGCAATCCGGCTGAAGCCGAAGCCGCGATTGAAGAAATCGCGGAAATCGAGCATCAGCCGGCGCGGCAGCTCGGCCACGCTCAGCAGCCCCAGCACACGTCCGGCGCCGGGCTCGACCTCGACCAGTTGGCCGTCCTTGACCGTGACCTGCAGCGCCCCTTCCAGCGATGCGACCGCGAACGCGTTGGGCGCGCCGGGCCAGGCGGCATCGAAGTCCACCCGCCCCTGACCGCCGACGATACTGCCGGCAAAGCCCAGGCCGGAGGCCAGACGGCCGAAGTCGTCGCTCTCCAGGTCGGCTTCGAGCGTTGTGCTCGCAGCGGTGCCGCGTCCGGTCCAGCGGCCGCGCAGCTCGATCCGGTGTTGCGGCGACTGCACCCGCAGGTGATCGAGCGCAACGCCGCCGGGCACACGCACCAGGCTGCCATCGGCGGCGCCCAGTTGCAGGGGGCCGACGCGCAGGTCCTCGATCGCCAGCCGGATCGGCCGCAGCGTCGCCGGATCGATCGTGTCGGCATCGCCCGGAGACGCCGGCGGCTGCGCTGCCCGCGGTTCATCGGCCGGCGGCTGCGCCTGCATCGGCCAATGCAGGCGCTGCAGCGTCGCGACCACCGGCGCAGCGTCCGCGTCGGGCACACGCACGCCGCCCGCCAGCGCCGCACCATCGAAACGCAGGCTGGTGCCGGCGCCCTGACGGACCGCGGTGATCCGGGTCTGGCCGAAACCGGCGCCGGGCAGACGCAGGTCGAGCGCGGTCAGGTCCACGCCCACAAGGCGGGGCGCATCCGCGCCCTCGTCGCCGCCGGCCGCCAATCCGATCCACTCGGCGAGTTCGATGACCGGGGTGCGCCCGCCGATCGCGATCCCCGAGGCCGGCGGCGCCTCGGCGACACGCCCGCTGCCGAAAGTCAGGCGCACGCCGGTGCCGGCATCGCGCGCACGCGCGCGCACCGCGAGTCGATCGCCGAATCCGACCGCGATGTCGCCGGCGTCGAACGGCAGCGACGCATCGATCGTCGTGCGCAGCGCTTCGCCGGCCGGTTTGGCCAGCGGTGCCGGCAGCCGCAATGCCGTGCCGACAAGATCGGAACGCAGCAGCAGGCGCGCCGGCGCCTGGCCTGGCGCGGGCGCACGCGCGACCGAGACCTGCACCTGCCAGGGCGCCGCCCCGTCGACATGGGGACGCAACCAGCCCAAGTCGGGCGCGCGTGCGAGCAGGTCGTTGGCCGCGAGCGTGGCGGCGAGCTCGGCTTCGAACGCCTGGTCGCGGTCACGGACATGGCCCTCGCCCGCACGCAGCGCCAGCGTGCCGACATGCCCCTCGGTGCGAGCGGCCAGCCGCTCGCCGGAAAACCCGTTCTGATCGAAGCGTGCGCTGCCGCGCACATCGCTGAAGTCGAGCGCAAAGCGGCCTTCGCGTGCCGACACGCCGTCCAGCGCGACGCTGCCGTCGAGCCGCACCGGCGCGTCGTGCGGCACCGCCAGCGTCAGTGCGACGCGCGCCGGACCGGACACCTTGAGATTGTCGAGGGTCTCGGCATGCTCGGCGTGGAACGGGCTTTGCCGCATCAGCGTCAGCAACGCGCCAGCATCGGCCTGGGTGGTGGCGCGGACCTCGACCGGGCTGTGCGCGTAGTGCTGCATCCCGGCCTCGATCGCACGCACCGGCACCCCGGCCAGTTCGCCATGCGCGTCCTCGACCGAGAAACCATCGTTGACGAAATGCACCCGCCCGCTCATCCGCTCCAGCGCCGGCCAGTCGTCCTGGAAGCGGATCGTCGCGTCTTCGATCCGCGCCCGCGCGTCGAACACGCCCCGGCGATCGTGTCCGTCGGCGCTGCTGAAGGGCCAGTCGCCCAGCTCGCCGGAGACGATCGCGCGGCCGTCGCGGACCGTGCCGGCGACCAGTGCCATGTTCAGCCAGTCCATCGCGGCAGCCGGCATTTCGTGGCGCACCCAGAACTTCTTGGCGACCGGCACCTGCGCCGCGTCGACCACCGCTGCCAGATCGATGCGCGGGCGTGCGCCGTTGCCGTGGAACGCCAGGCCGCCGCGCACGTCCGCGGCGTAGCCGTCGCCTTCGATCCGCAGCGCCGGTGTCTCGACGCGCCAGTCGCCGTCCTCGCGCCACGCCGCGATCTCGCCCTCGAGCCGCAGCGGATGCGGCACGCCGAAGCCCTTGGGCCAGTCGAACACCGGCCGGGCCTGAGGATCGGGACGGAAGACCAGGCCATCGGCATCGCCGGTCAGGGTGCCGGTCAGCCCGTGCAGGCCGGGCGTCGTTCCGACCGGCGCGAAGCCCAGGTTCTCGATCCGCGCGGCGACCCGGGCCGGGCCACCGGGCAACGCGGCGACCTCGACATCGGCGAGCACCGCCTGCGGCGCGGCAGCCTGCAACCAGGCGCGCAGCGACGGCGACAGGCCATCGCCGAGCGCGGCCAGCGCCAGCAGCGGCGCGACTTCGACGCGTGCGGCACGCATCGCATAGCGCGAACCACCAGCCAGTACGAGCCCGTCGAGCGTCTGCTCGCGACCGTGCTGGACCATGCGCAGCGTCGGCGCGTCGAGTCTCCAGTCCGCGCCCTCGTGCTCCCAGCGCAGTTGAGCGCGCACGCCGTCGAACGCCACCGCACCCTGGGCGTCGCTGCCCTGCCCGCTCGGCTCTGCGCGCCGTAGCGACAGCGTGTCGAGCGCAATATCGGCCGTGGCCGCAACGACCCGGCGCTCGCGCAATTCCAGCCACGCCGCGACCCGGCCGTGGCCTTCGCCGATCGCCGCACCACTGGGCGCCAGCAACGGCGACCAGACCTGGAGGTCGTTGCGCGGCATCGCGACGTAAGCCCGTCCGGTGAGGTCGTCGCGCAGCAGATCGACCCGCAGATCCAGCGGCGCCCCGTCGACCTCGACCCAGGCCCGGGCCGCGGCGCGCACCCGGCGCCGGTCGACCTGCATCCGCAGATCGACCCGCGGCAACGTGTGCCGCAGCGACAGCGAGGGCGCATCGATCGTGAGCCGGGCACCGATGACCTGCAGCTCGCCGAGGCCTTCGAGCGTGGCCAGCGGATCGTCGCTGGGCGTCGCGCTGCCGGGCAGGCCACGGACATGCCAGCCACCGTCATCGTCGCGCTCGAGGGTCAGTGCCAGCCCCTGGATCCGCAGTTCGGTCAGCGAACGGCCCGGCAGCAGGCCCGAGTACGGCGTGACCTGGATCTCGGCGCTGTCGATCGGCACCGCGGTCGCCGGCTCGCCGATGCGCAGCCCGGTCACCCGCAGCAGCGGTCCGCGTCGGCTCCACTGGGTGCGCAGGGTCTCGAATGCGACCGGCCGGCCGGCACGTTCGCTGAGCCAGCGCTCGACGCTGCGCGGATTGCGCTCGACCCACGGTAACGCCAGCTGCGCCAGCGCCACCGCGCCGATCGCGACCAGCACCACCGACAACGCCGCCACGTACCACGCGCCCAGATGCGCGCGGCGCAGGCGGTTCGCCCACGCCGCCGTCATCGTCGTGCCCTAGAGCAGCACAACGTCGAACTGCTCCTGCAGGTACTGGTCGTCGGACTGGAACCGGATCGATTTGCCGAGGAACTCCTCGAGCTCGACGACCGCGGCCGACTCCTCATCGGTAATCGTCGCCACGACCTTCGGCGAGGCGATGACCAGCAGCCGATCGGCATCGAACTGGCGCACTGCGCGCACGATCTCGCGGAAGATCTCGTAAGTCACCGTCTCGACGGTCTTGACGATGCCCCGGCCGCCGCAGGCGCCGCACGATTCGCCGAGCTGGCGCTGCAGGCTCTCGACAGTGCGCTTGCGGGTCATCTCGACCAGGCCCAGCGGCGAGAAGTCGTAGACGGTGGTCTTGGCATGGTCGCGCGCGAGCGATTTTTCGAGCGTGCGCAGCACCTGGCGGCGATGCTCGGGGTCGGCCATGTCGATGAAGTCGATGATGATGATGCCGCCCAGGTTGCGCAGCCGCAGTTGCCGGGCGACCGCCTGCGCGGCCTCCAGGTTGGTGCGGAACACCGTCTCCTCTAGATTGCGCTGGCCCAGGAACGAACCGGTGTTGACGTCGACGGTGGTCATCGCCTCGGTCTGGTCGATGACCAGGGTGCCGCCGGACTTGAGCGCGACCTCCTTGTTGAGCGCTCGCTGGATCTCGTCTTCGACGCCGTACAGGTCGAAGATCGGCCGCGACCCGGCATAGCATTCGATCCGGTCCACCAGCCGCGCCTGTTCGGCCGGCCCCGGCGCCGGCAGGTACTGCGCGGCGAACACGCACAGCTTCTCGTAGGTGTCGCGCGAGTCGACCTTGACCTTGTCGACATCGCGGCGCATCAGGTCGCGCACCGCGCGCATCGGCAGGGTCAGGTCCTCGTAGACCCGGCTGCCGACCTTCGCCTCGCCGACGGTGCGCTCGATCAGCGCCCAGGCCCGCTGCAGGTAGGCAATGTCCTCGGCCAGCGCCTCCGCGCTCTGGCCCTCGGCATTGGTGCGCACGATGTAGCCGTGGCCGCCGGTGGCGGCAGCGAGCTCGGACACCAGCGTTTTGAGCCGTAACCGTTCGGCCTCGTCCTCGATCCGCGCCGACACACCGACCGCACGCGACTGCGGCAGCAGCACGAGATAGCGCGAGGGAATGCTGATCTGGGTCGTCAGCCGCGCGCCCTTGCTGCCGATGGGGTCCTTGACCACCTGGACGACGATCTCCTGACCGTCGCGCAGCAGTTCGTTGACCGGCAGCGTCGGCCCCGATGGCGGGAACAGGCTCTCGCCGTCGCCATCGCCGTTGGCCTGCGGCGCACGCATCACGTCGTTGGCGTGCAGGAAGGCCGCCCGTTCCAGGCCGATGTCGACGAACGCCGCCTGCATGCCCGGCATCACCCGCTGCACCCGGCCCTTGTAGATATTGCCGACCACGCCGCGCCGCCAGCCGCGCTCGATGTGCAGCTCCTGCAGCATGCCGTTCTCGACCACGGCCACGCGCGTCTCGCGCGGAGTGACATTGATGAGGATCTCTTCCGACATGCCCGATCAGGCCTCCTGCGCCTGCGCGACGAACGGCCGCGGGGCCAGCCCGAAATCGCCCAGCAGCGCGCCGGTCTGCTGCAACGGCAGGCCGACCACGCCCGAGTAGCTACCGGCCAGGCGCGCGACGAACAGCTCCGCGCCACCTTGGATCGCATAGCCGCCGGCCTTGCCGCGCGGCTCGCCGCTGGCGACATAGGCTGCGATGGTCGCCTCGTCGAGCGGAGCGAAGGTCACCTCCGTGATCACCGTCGCCTGGGCCTGACGATCGGCCCCGACCAGCGCCACCGACGAGATCACCTCGTGGGTCCGCCCCGAGAGCCTGCGCAGCATCGATGCGGCTTGGGCATCGTCGCACGGCTTGCCGAAGACCTCACCGTCGAGGACGACCTCGGTGTCGGCGCCGAGCACGACCGCGCCGGGCTCGGCCGCCAGCGTACGCAGCCCGGCATCGGCCTTGTCGCGTGCGACACGGCGCACGTAGTCGCCCGCGCGCTCGCCCGGATCGCGGCACTCCACGACATCGACGTCGACGACGCCAAAAGGGAGTCCGAAACGGGCCAGCAGGGCGCGGCGGCGCGGGGATTGCGAGGCGAGATACAACATCGGGCAAGGATACCGCGCAGCGGCCGCGCAGCCGTCGACGCCAAGTCGATCAACCCCGTTCCGGCTCACGACCCGTTCACTGCCCTGTGACGACCCTTGTTCCGTCGTCCTTGGAGACCACCATGCGCCCCAATCCGCTTCGCCCCTTGCTGCTGGCCTGCAGCCTTGCCCTTGGGACCGTTTCGATGACTGCCACCGCCCAGGACCATCAGGTCGCCGCCGCCCCCTCAGACGGCACCCTGCTGTCGATCTCGGCCAGGGCCGAGGCCAGCCGCGTGCCCGACATCGCCACACTGTCGACTGGCGTGGTCACGCAAGCCGGCGACGCCAACGGCGCCATGCGCGCCAACGCCGAGCAGATGACCCGGCTCACCGCCGCGATCAAGGCCGCCGGCATCGCCGAGCGCGACGTGCAGACCTCGGGCATCAACCTGAGCCCGCAGTATCACTACGCCGACAACCAGCCGCCGAAGATCACCGGCTACCAGGCCAGCAACACGGTCAATCTGAAGGTCCGCGACCTGCGTCGGCTCGGCTCGGTGCTCGATGCCCTGGTCGCCAACGGCGCCAACCAGATCAACGGGCCGACGTTCGAGATCGACAATGCGCAAGCCGTGGAGGACGAAGCCCGCGCCGCAGCGCTGAAGCAGGCGCAGCAGCGCGCCGAGCTCTACGCCAATTCGCTCGGCATGCGGGTGCGGCGCATCGTGAGCATCAGCGAAGGCGGCGGTTTCGCCCAGCCGCGCCCGATGATGGCGATGCGCGCGATGGCGCAGGACGCCTCCACCCCGATCGCGCCTGGCGAGAGCACGCTCAGCGCGAATCTCAACGTCGTGTTCGAACTCGGGCGCTGACATGAGCCGCAAGGACACGCCGCCCGCCGCACCGCCCAAGCCCGGCCAAACGCCGGGCTACTCGGAAAACCATCCGCGCGACCGCGAGGACGCACGGCAACCCGCCCCCGAGCGCAAGCGCAATCCGGACGAAGGCGGCCTCGACCGCGAACCCGAACGCATGCCCGGCGACTGACGTACCGGCGGATCCGGTCGCGCGCCGCGCGTGACCGGACCGCCCGTCCGCCGGCAACGACCACTCGTCGCCGGCCGCTTGTCTGGACACAAGATCGGTGCCCAGGCTGCAAACAGACACGGCGACCGTGTGCGGCGCTGCCTGCCCCCGGGTCGCCACGCTTCCGCTGGCCGCCCGGCCGGCACGACAGGAGGTGGCGCATGGTGCTGCAGCAGACCGCTCCCCGCATGCGGGGCTTCGCGAATCCGGACCGCCGTCCGGACCCGGTCCGGATCGTCGGCATCGCCGGCACCCTCGCCTTCAATGCAGTCGTGTTGTCGGTGCTGCTGGTGCCCACCGGCGGCGGCGACCGGCTCTCCCTTCCCGATGCCGCGCCGCAGCTCGACTTCCGTTGGCTGACGCCTCCGCCGCCGACGCCGCCGCGCCCGCCCGAGACCCGCGAGATCGTCGCACCACGACCGCTGCCACCGGCCATCGCCACGGCGGCACCGGTCGCGGTGGCACCCGCGGTCGATGCCGCCGCCGTCGTCGAGCCCATGCCCAGCCCGTTTGCGGCGCCCGCGCCCGGCACCGATGGCGCGGTGGCGCCCCCGGCACTGAGCGCACCTGCGAGCGGCGTGCAACTGCAGTACGCCGCCGCGCCACCGCCGTCCTATCCGCGCGCTTCGCTGCGCGCCGGCCATACCGGCGTGGTGCAGCTCGAGGTGCACGTCGGCATCGATGGGCGGCCGTTGTCGGTGCGCGTGCACCGCAGCAGCGGGCATCGCGACCTCGACCAGGCCGCGCTGCGTCAGGTGCAGCGGCACTGGACGTTCCAGCCGGCCATGCGCGACGGGCGCCCGATCGAAGCGATCGGCGTCGTTCCCATCGCGTTCGATCTCGACCGCGGCTAAGCGCTGCAACCGGCGCGCCGGCATGCCCGGTGCGTCGGAAAAGCGCGGATATGCACACGCGCGGCAGCGCGCGATCACGCAGCCCGCGGCCGCGCGCGCCGGTCGCCATGGCGTCGGCGGCGAAGTGCGCGAACCTGGAGAGATGCGATGTACAGAAGCGCGATTGCGGCAACGTCGCGCGCCGGACGTCTCGCGCGTTGGACGTCTCGCGCGCCGGGCGTCGTCGAACCGGCCTGTCGACGATGCGGGTCCGCAGATCCGGGCCATAGCGCGAACTTCGGCACGAGCGAAACGACAGGCAACAAAAAAGCCGACGATCTCTCGCCGGCTTCTCTGTTTGTTCTGGCGCGCCCGGAAGGATTCGAACCTCCGACCCCCAAGTTCGTAGCCTGGTGCTCTATCCAACTGAGCTACGGGCGCCTTGAACAGGAGCGGAATTTTGCAGGTAAAGCGAAATTCCGTCAATGCCTTTGCGAAGATTTTTTTCTTTCGTCGGTGTCGCCGACGTCGGAATCCAGGCAATGGCGGAGAGTGAGGGATTCGAACCCTCGATGGAGCTTTTGACCCCATACTCCCTTAGCAGGGGAGCCCCTTCGGCCTCTCGGGCAACTCTCCGAAACATCACGTCAGGCGATGAATTGCTCGACGCGGTGCGAAGGATACCGACTCACCTCGCCTGCGGCAAATCCTCGTCCACATCGGCCTGTGCGTCGACGCCTTCGCCGCGGTGGATCCGCTGGTAGATCTCCTCGCGGTGGACGGCGACATCCTTGGGCGCAGTGATGCCAATGCGCACCTGGTTGCCCTTCACGCCCAGTACCGTTACCGAAACCGAGTCCCCAATCATCAACGTCTCACCGACGCGACGGGTCAGAATCAACATAGAAATCTCCTGAGGCCGGCGTGGAACGCCCCACCGGCGTGGCCTGCAATTCGGACCGTTCTCGACCTTGGGAACCGATTACAGACCAATTGAACCGTGAAGGATGTCGTCTCGAACGCGGCTGGTCAACCGGGCCCGAAACGTGTTTAGCGTGCGCTTATCCGATCCGCGCCCCGACCCAGGCCCCGACCTCGGCCAGGGCCGAGCGCAGTGCGGGGCCATCCTCGCCGCCACCCTGCGCCAGATCAGGACGTCCACCGCCCTTGCCGCCGATCCGTCCTGCGATCTCCGACAACAATTCGCCGGCCTTGACGCGTCCGCTCGCCTTGCCGGACACACCTGCAACCAGCGCCGCACGTCCATTGCTGGCGCCGGCAAGCACGATGACCGCATCGCCCAGCTGCTGTTTGAGCCGATCGACCGCATCGCGCAGTGCCTTCGCATCCAGTCCTTCGACGCGTGCAGCCACCACGTGGATACCGCCCACGTCGACCGCGCCCGTGGCGAGGTCCGCCGTCGCACCGCTGGCCGCCTTGGCCTTGAGCGTATCGAGCTCGCGCTCGAGCTGCTTCTGCCGGTCGAGCAGCGCCCGCAGCCGCTCGCCGACCTCCGCACCGGTGCCGCCCAGCAGGCCCGCCGCCTGACGCAGGCGATCCTCCTCGGCACGCACATGGTCGAGCGCCGCCTGGCCGGTCAGCGCCTCGATCCGTCGCACGCCGGCCGACACACCGCCCTCGGACACCAGTTTGAACAGCCCGATGCGGCCGGTCCGGTCGACGTGGGTGCCGCCGCACAGCTCGACCGACTCGCCCATCGTGACCACGCGGACGCGCTCGCCGTACTTCTCGCCGAACAACGCCATCGCGCCGGCGTCGAGCGCGGCCTGCATGTCCATCTGCTCGATCGAGACCGGATGGTTCGCCCGGACCTCGACGTTGACCCGGCGCTCGATCTCGGCCAGTTCCTCGGCTGCGACCGGCTGGAAATGCGAGAAGTCGAAGCGAAGCCGCTCCGGCGCCACCAGCGAGCCCTTCTGCGCGACGTGCGTGCCGAGCAGCTCGCGCAGCGCGCCATGCAGCAGGTGGGTCGCACTGTGGTTGAGTACGATCGTGCCGCGGCGCTCGACATCCACCGCGCCGCGCACACGGTCGCCACGCCGCAGCGCACCGTTGGCGAGTCGCCCCAGGTGGCCATGGAACTGACCGGCGAGCTTCTGTGTGTCGCCGACCTCGAAGCGCAGCCCCTCAGCCTCGAGCACGCCGGTGTCACCGACCTGCCCGCCCGACTCGCCATAGAACGGCGTGCGGTCCAGGATCACCACCGCCTCGTCACCCGCCTCGATCGCATCGACCGGCCGGCCGCTCTTGAGCAGCGCGACGACCTCCAGGCCGTCGGCCTGCGTGGCGTCGTAGCCGACAAACGCGGTCGGCGAAAGCTGCGCAACCAGTTCGGCCGGCAGCGCCGTACCCGATGCGAAGCGTCCGGCCGCGCGCGCGGTTTCGCGCTGACGCTGCATCGCGGCGTCGAAGCCGGTCATGTCGACCTCGAGCCCGCGCTCGCGCGCGATGTCGGCCGTCAGATCCAGCGGGAAGCCGTAGGTGTCGTAGAGCCGGAACGCATCCTCGCCGGGAATCGCGCCCTGGCTGCGGGCGGCGACCTCATCGAAGATGCGCATGCCGGCATCGAGCGTCTCGGCAAAGCGCTCCTCTTCGGCGCGCAGTGCGCGTTCGACCAGCGTGCGCTTGTCGCGCAGTTCGGGATAGGCCTCGCCCATCGCCGCATCGAGCGTGTCCACCATCGCGTGGAAGAACGGCTGACGGACGCCCAGCATCCAGCCGTGACGCAATGCGCGGCGGATGATCCGGCGCAGCACGTAGCCGCGCCCTTCGTTGGACGGCAGCACACCGTCGACGATCAGGAAGCTGCAGGCGCGGATGTGATCGGCGATCACGCGCAGCGACTTGTTCTCCAGGTCCGCGGTGCCGGTGAGCTCGGCGGCCTTGCGGATCAGCGCCTGGAACAGATCGATCTCGTAGTTGCTGTGCACGCCCTGCAGGATCGCCGCCAGGCGCTCCAGGCCCATACCGGTGTCCACGCACGGCGCAGGCAGCGGCGCCAGCGTACCGTCAGCCTGGCGGTCGAACTGCATGAACACCAGGTTCCAGATCTCGATGAAACGGTCGCCGTCCTCGTCGGGCGAACCGGGCGGCCCACCGGGAATGTGCGCGCCGTGGTCGTAGAAGATCTCGGTGCACGGCCCGCAGGGGCCGGTGTCGGCCATCTGCCAGAAATTGTCGGAAGCGAACGGCGCCCCTTTGTTGTCGCCGATGCGGACGATGCGGTCCTCCGGCACGCCGACCATGTCGCGCCACAGCGCGTACGCCTCGTCATCGGTCTGATAGACGGTGACCAGCAGACGCTCGGCCGGCAGCTTCCAGACCTGGGTCAGCAGCTCCCAGGCCCAGGCGATCGCGTCCTTCTTGAAGTAGTCGCCGAACGACCAGTTGCCCAGCATCTCGAAGAACGTGTGGTGACGCGCGGTGTAGCCCACCGCATCGAGATCGTTGTGCTTGCCGCCCGCGCGCAGACAGCGCTGTACGTCCGCCGCACGCACATAGCTGCGCTTTTCCGCGCCCAGGAACACATCCTTGAACTGCACCATGCCGGAGTTGGTGAACAGCAGCGTGGGATCGTTGCCCGGCACCAAGGGTGCCGATGGCACGATGGTGTGGCCCTTGCTGCGGAAGAACTCGATGAAATCGCTGCGGATCTGCGCGGTCGTGGAGCTGTGCGTGGTCATGTGCCTGGCGTGACGGGACGGGCATGCCCCAGGCCGGGAATCACCGCCGTTGGCGGGGCCGGTCCGGAACTCGCGCCCAAGAACGGCAAGATTAGCAGGCCGGCCGCCTTCGATGGCCCAACCGTCCGCCCAGGCGCCATCGGCGCCGCCGGAGATTCACGCCTCGCGCAGACGCCGGACCGCCGCGTAGGCGACCTCGCCGCCGAACCCGCGCCGGAGCAGGAAATCCACCGCCTTGCGCCGGAGCGCCGGATCGGCCTGGAGCGCGGCCCCGTCGTAGCGTCGGGCCAGCAGGTCGCAAGCCCGGGCCTGCCAGTCGCCCTCGCCGTCCTCGTCCAGTGCTTCGAAGGCGGCGACGACCTGAGCCGAATCGAGTTGGTGCATCGCCAGTTCGGCCTCGATGCGCAGCGGCCCGTAGCCATTACCGGCGCGCGAGCGCGCCAGGCTGGCCGCAAACCGGGTGTCGTCCTGCCAGCCCTCGCGGGTCATCCGCTCGACCGCGGCGTCGGCGTCTTCGGTCTCGACGCCTTTGGCCACCAGCTTGCGCCGCAGTTCCAACTGCGAGTGCTCACGCCGCACCAACAACGACAGCGCCCGCTGCGCAGGCGTTATCTGCCGACCACGCCGACGCGGGGGCGCAGCCTCGATCGCATCCCCCTCGTCGGCCGCCAACGCGCTGCCCCGCCCGACGTCCGGCACGGAACCATCGTGGTCCCCGATGCCGGACGCCAACCGGGCGCCTCCGGCGCTCGCCTCAGTCGTCGGCGGCGTCTTCGCCATCGCCTGCCACCACAACCGCCGGCATCAGCCGCTCGCGCAGCGCGGCCTCGATCCGGGCGGCGACTTCCGGGTTGTCCTTGAGGTACTGGCGCGCGTTCTCCTTGCCCTGTCCGATGCGCTCGTCGCCGCAGCTGTACCAGGCGCCAGCCTTGTCGACCAGCTTGGCTTCCACGCCCATGTCGATCAGCTCGCCCTCGCGGCTGATGCCCTCGCCGTAGAGGATCTCGGTGACGATCTGCTTGAACGGCGGCGCCATCTTGTTCTTGACGACCTTGATACGCGTCTGGTTGCCGATGATCTCGTCGCCCTTCTTGATCGCGCCGATGCGGCGGATGTCTAGGCGGACCGAGGCGTAGAACTTGAGCGCGTTGCCACCGGTGGTGGTTTCCGGACTCTGGCCCGGCATCATGATGCCGATCTTCATGCGCAGCTGGTTGATGAAGATCACCATGCAGTTGCTGCGCTTGATGTTGCCGGTGAGCTTGCGCAGCGCCTGGCTCATCAGGCGCGCCTGCAGGCCGGGCAGCTGATCGCCCATCTCGCCTTCGATCTCGGCCTTGGGCGTGAGCGCGGCGACCGAGTCGACGACGACCATATCGACGGCGTTGGAGCGCACCAGCATGTCGGCGATCTCCAGCGCCTGCTCGCCGGTATCGGGCTGCGACACCAGCAGGTCGTCGAGATTGACGCCGAGCTTGGTGGCGTAGGTGGGGTCGAGCGCGTGCTCGGCGTCGATGAACGCCGCGGTGCCACCGGCCTTCTGGCACTGGGCGATCGTCTGCAGCGTCAGTGTGGTCTTGCCCGAGGACTCGGGGCCGTAGATCTCGACCACACGGCCCTTGGGCAGGCCGCCGATGCCGAGCGCGAGATCGAGCTGCAGCGAGCCGGTGCCAATGACCTCGGCCGCCTCGGCGCTGCCGTCGCCCATGCGCATTACCGAGCCCTTGCCGAACTGCTTCTCGATCTGGCCCAGGGCAGCTGCGAGCGCGCGCTTCTTGTTCTCGTCCATCGTGGTGGTCCTTGTCATTCGTGTTCCAGGAAGTTGAAGGCATCGTCGCAGGCGTGGATCGCACGGGCTGCGACGCGATGCGGTGATCTCGATCCTGCGCCGCCATCGGCGCGCAGGACAGCGGGGGAATCCGCACGCGAGCTTCGGGGAACGCCCCGTCGGCGATCGGACGTCATCCGAGGCATCGGGCGGCCGTCACCGGTTGGGCCTGACGAGGCCGCAGTACAGGCCCTCGATCGCGAAATCCTGGTCGGGCAGCACCTCGATCGGGGCGTAGTCGGGATTGCGCGGCAGCAGACGGATCCGATCCTTGCCGATCTTCAGCAGCTTGACGGTGATCGCGTCGTCGAGCCGGGCGACGACGATCTGGCCCGACTGCGCGTCGCGCGTGCGGTGCACGCCGATCAGGTCGCCCTCGAAGATGCCTTCCTCGCGCATCGAATCGCCCTTGACCTTGAGCAGGTAGTCGGGCGACGGCGAGAACAGCACGCGGTCCAGGACGATGTAGTCGTCCGGGGTGGGCATGTCGTCGGGCGCGTGGGCGCCGATCGGCGTGCCGGCAGCGACCTGCCCGAGCACCGGCAACCGCAGCGCGTCGCCCGACACCACTTCCGCCAGTACCGCCGCCTGCGGCGCGACACGCAGGCGGATGCCGCGTGCACGGCCGGGCAGCCGCTCGATGGCACCAGCGGCCTCGAGTGCATCGAGGTGGTACTGCGCGGCGCGGACGCCGCTGAATCCGAAGGCGCGGGCGATCTCGGTCTGCGAGGGCGGCATGCCCTCGTTCTCGATGCGGTCGGCGATCATGTCGAGGATCGCGTGCTGGGTCGGCGACAGGTCCATGGTGAGTAGTATTACTACTAACCCGCGCCCGAGCAAGTCCCCACGCGCGCTTCAGTCGGCCGGTGCCGCCGGCAGGGACCGCGGCGCGGCGGCGTTGGCAATGGTGCCCAGTTCGGCGAGCACCGCGGTCGCATAGCAGCCGGGCGGCAGTGCGAATGCCAACTGCAGCACGGCCTCGCCCTGCCAGGCCCACGCCAACGTGCCGGGCAGCAGGCGGGTCGCGCGGCGCTCCTGGCTCAGACCGGCGCGCTCGAGCCCCTCGCGCAGCGCGCGCGCGCGCGCGTCGGCCAGCGCCGCCATCTCGATCTCACGCGCAGCGCCAACCGCCCGCGTCTCGCCCCGGCCCCACAGCGGCCCGGTGGGATGGATGTCGTGCGCGGCGGCCCGCGCGGCCAGCGCCTCGCCCCATGGCTCGGGACCGAAGACACTGCGGCTGCCGTCGAGCATCCACACCTCGCCCTCGCAGCCGGTCGCCCAGGTGCCGGCCGTCACCCGCGCCGCCAGGACCTGGTTGAACAGCGCCGAGCGCGCCGACGACAGCAGCAGCGCACGCTGCTCGCGGCCCAGCCGCCGGCGCGGCGCGGCGAAGAAGGCCAGCGCCTTGTCGACATTGCCGCCGCCATGGCCGAAGCGCTGCTCGCCGAAGTAGTTGGGCACGCCCTCGGCGGCGATCGTGTGCAACCGCGCCTCGATCGCCGAGCGCTCGCCAGCCACGTCGCGCAAGGTCAGCGCGAAGCGGTTGCCGGCCAACGCGCCGCGCGGCAGCTTGCGCGCGTGCCGCGAGCTCGCCAGCACCCGCAGCGCCTGACCGGCGCCCTCGCCCATCGCCTCGAGCGCCGCGATGTCCGGGTCCTCGCGCCCGGGCAACTGCACGGTGAAGCGCTGGGTGGTCAGCGCGTGCCGGTCCTTGAGCCCGGCATAGCCGACCGCGCGCTCGTCGACCCTGGCCCACTGCGCGAGCAGCCGCGCGACGAAAGCGGTGTTCATGCCGCGCTTTTCGATCGTCAGCAGCAGGTGCTCGCCGCTGCCCGAAGGCGCGAACGCATCGAGCTCGTCGACCCGGAAATCCTCGGCGTCCTGGCGGATCGTCGCCGACAGCGCCGCCTGCCCGTGGGCGCGCGGCAGCGCAGGCGTGCTCACGCGGACACGAGCAGGCAGGCGGCCTGCGCGGCGATGCCCTCGCCACGACCGGTGAAGCCAAGCGTTTCGCTGGTCGTGGCCTTGACGCTGACACAGTCGAGCGTGATCGCAAGGTCGGCGGCGATCGCCTCGCGCATGGCCTGCGCGTGCGGGCCGATCTTCGGCCGTTCGCAGATCACGGTGACGTCGGCATTGCCGACCCGCCAGCCGCGCTCGCCGATCAGCGTATTGCAGTGCCGCAGCAGGGCGCGGCTGTCGGCGCCCTTCCAGCGGTCGTCGCTGGGCGGGAAATGCACGCCGATGTCGCCCAGCCCGAGCGCGCCGAGCATCGCATCGCACAGGGCGTGCAGCGCGACGTCGCCGTCGCTGTGCGCGAGTACGCCGCGCGTGTGCGGGACGCGCACGCCGCCAATCATCACGTGGTCGCCATCGCCGAAAGCGTGGACGTCGAAGCCCTGGCCGATGCGAAAACGGGGCGTGTCGGACATGGTGCGCACCTGCGGGGAAGGGGGCCGCAGCTTGCCACGGTTCGACGGCAAGGCAAGCGCAGCGCGCTGCGCCGTGCCAGACGCAGCCTCAGCCGCGCTGGGAGAGCTCGAACGCGAAGCGCGCCAGATCGGCCGGGGTGGTGATCTTGAAGTTGTCGTCGCGGCCCTCGACCAACAACGGGCGGGCTCCCTGGCGCTCCATCGCCATCGCCTCGTCGGTGACGACGATGCCGGCAGCATGCGCTGCTTCGAGCGCACGTCCCAGTTGCAGGCGCCGGAACAACTGCGGGGTCAACGCGCGCCACAGCCGCTCGCGCGGCTCGGTGCGGTCGATGCCGCCATCGTCGCCGGCCCGCTTGAGGGTGTCGCGCACCGGCGCGGCCAGAATGGCCCCGACCGGATCGGTGCGCCCGCGCTCGAGCAACGCGTCGAGATCGGCGGCGGCGAGATTGGGCCGCGCGGCGTCGTGGACGAGCACGAAATCGTCCGCGCGCACGGTGTCGGGCAGCGCATGCAGCCCGGCGAGCACCGAATCGGCGCGACTGTCGCCCCCATCGGCCCGCAGCAGCGGCGTGTCGCCCAGCCCAGCCCGCAGGCCATCGAGGTCCACGGCATCGGCGGCGGCCAGCACCAGCACGATGCCCGCCACGCCCGGGTGGCCGGCAAGACATGCCAACGTATGCGCCAGCACGCTGCGGCCCCCGACCTCCAGGTATTGCTTGGGCACGTCGCCACCGAAACGCGTCCCGCGCCCGGCGGCGGGCACGATCGCCCACAGGCCGCCGCGCGCGGGTTCGGCGATCATCGGGGATCTCCGTCGTCGGCGTCCGGAGCGGCCGTGTGCTCGGCCGGCAACGGCGCCACCCGCACATCGTCGACCACGCGGTAGAAGGTTTCGCCGGGCTTGATCATGCCCAGTTCGCCCCGCGCGCGCTCCTCGATCGCGGCCTCGCCGGACTTCAGGTCGGCGACCTCGGCAGCCAGCGCGTCGTTGCGCTGCTGCAGGCCCTCGTTCTGCCGGGCCTGCGCCTCGACCCGCGCACGCAACTCCTCGACCTGCGTCGTCCCGCCGACGCCGTACCACAGCCGGTACTGCAACCATCCCAGCAGTACGGTTAGCATCAGCAGGACGACGAGGATCGCGCGCATGGCGGTGGTCCGGGATCAGCGCTTGAGCGAGACGAACGCGTCGCGGCCGGCGTAGCGAGCCTGGCCGCCCAACGCCTCCTCGATCCGCAGCAACTGGTTGTACTTGGCGACGCGGTCGCTGCGGCACAGCGAGCCGGTCTTGATCTGCGTGGCGGTGGTGGCGACCGCGATGTCGGCAATCGTCGTGTCCTCGGTCTCGCCGGAACGGTGGGAGACGATCGCCGCATAACCGGCCGCGTCGGCCATCGCGATCGCCTCGAGGGTCTCGCTCAACGTACCGATCTGGTTGACCTTGATCAGGATGGCGTTCGCGGTCTGCGAGTCGATGCCTTCCTTGAAGATGCGCGGGTTGGTCACGAACAGATCGTCGCCGACCAGCTGCACCTTCTGACCGATGCGCTCGGTCAGCAGCTTCCAGCCCGCCCAATCGTCCTCGGCCATGCCATCCTCGATCGTGACGATCGGGTACTGCGCGGCCCAGTCGGCGAGGAAGTCGACGAACTGCTCGCCGCTCAGGCGCTTGCCCTCGCCCACCAAGTGGTACTTGCCGTTGTCGTGGAACTCGCTCGAGGCCACGTCCAGGCCCAGCAGCACGTCCTCGCCCGCGGCGTAGCCGGCCTTGCCGATCGCCTCGAGAATGGTGTCGAGCGCCTCGACGTTGCTGCGGAAGTCCGGCGCGAAGCCCCCCTCGTCGCCCACTGCCGTGCTCAGGCCGTGCCCCTTGAGCACTGACTTGAGCGCGTGGAAGATCTCGGTGCCGGCGCGCAGCGACTCGGAGAAGCTCGAAAAGCCGACCGGCAGGACCATGAACTCCTGGAAGTCGACATTGTTGTCGGCGTGCGCGCCGCCGTTGATGATGTTCATCATCGGCACTGGGAGAGTGGGCGCGTTGAGCCGTCGCCCCTCCGGCGACGGCTGCGCCTGCGAGCGCCCGGCCACGGATGGCCGGGCGGGGCCATCCGAAGCCGATCCCGTTGCGCCATGGACGGCAGCCACTTGCGTCACATCGATATCGGCCAGGTGCTTCCACAGCGGCACCTTCTTCGAGGCGGCGAGCGCGTGCGCGTTCGCCAGCGATACGCCCAGCAGTGCGTTCGCGCCCAGCCGACCCTTGTTCTCGGTGCCGTCGAGGTCGATCAGCCGCTTGTCCAGCCCGGCCTGATCGGCCGCATCGAAGCCGGTCAGCGCCTCGGCGATCGCGCCGTTGACGTTGGCCACCGCCTTGGTCACGCCCTTGCCCAGGTAGCGGGTGCGGTCGCCATCGCGCAGCTCCACCGCCTCGCGTGCACCGGTCGAAGCGCCCGAGGGCACCATCGCGCGGCCGAAGCTGCCATCGGCCAGGGTGACTTCCGCTTCCAGGGTCGGGTTGCCGCGCGAGTCGAGGATTTCACGGGCGTGGATCTTGGCGATTGTGGTCATGGGCTCGCTGTGTCGTGTTGGACGGAGAAGTGAGGAAGACGCATTGTGGCTGCAGACGTCCGCCGATGGGACGGATCGGTGCGGGGCGCGGCGCAGGACCGGTGGATCCGTCGGTCCGCGCTCCCGCCTGCACCGGGCCGTTTAGACCTCGGATTCGAGCAGGCCGTGGCGCTTGGTGACCGCGTCGAGCTCGAGCATGGTCTCCAGCAGCGCGCGCATCCGGTCCAGCGGCCAGGCATTGGGACCGTCGCTGAGCGCTTCGGCCGGCCGCGGGTGGGTTTCCATGAACACGCCGGCGACGCCGACCGCGACCGCCGCGCGCGCCAGCACCGGCACGAACTCGCGCTGGCCGCCGCTGGAGGTGCCCTGCCCGCCCGGCAACTGCACCGAATGGGTGGCGTCGAACACGACCGGGCAGCCGGTGTCGCGCATCACCGCAAGCGAGCGCATGTCCGAGACCAGGTTGTTGTAGCCGAAGCTCGCGCCGCGCTCGCAGACCATGATCGCGTCGTTGCCGGTGGACTTGGCCTTGTCGACGACCGGCTTCATGTCCCACGGCGAGAGGAACTGCCCCTTCTTGATGTTGACCGGCTTGCCGGCGCTGCAGACCTTCTTGATGAAGTCGGTCTGGCGCACCAGGAAGGCGGGGGTCTGGAGCACGTCGACGACGCTGGCGACCTCGTCCATCGGCGTGTACTCGTGGACATCGGTGAGCACCGGCACGCCGATCTGCCGCTTGACCTCGGCCAGCACCCGCAGCCCCTCCTCCATGCCCGGGCCGCGGAAGCTGGTGCCGGAGGTGCGGTTGGCCTTGTCGAAGCTGGACTTGAAGATGAAGGGGATGCCCAGCGCGCCGGTGATCTCCTTGAGCTGGCCGGCGACGTCGAGTTGCAATTGCTCGCTCTCGATCACGCAGGGACCGGCGATCAGGAAAAACGGCCGGTCGAGACCGACATCGAAGCCGCAAAGATTCACTCGAGTTCTCCAAGCAGGCGCCAGACCCGGGCGATGCCCGAGCCCAGCAGACAGGCCGCGCCGCACAGCGCCAACGGCGCGGCAGCGAGCAGGATGATCAGAGCGAAGGGCGCGAACGCCATGCCATAGGCATCGCTGTACCCATTCGCTTTCAAGTAGAGCACGTACGCAGCCAAGCCCGCCCCACAGGTGGCGGTCGCGGCAATCAGCAACCACACGCCGAGCCGCGCGGTGTCCAGGCGCGGCGCCCCCGTCGACACGGCAGGCGCCGTCTCCACCAGGGGCGCGCTGGTCACGCCTGCGCTTCCTTGAGCAGTTGGCCGCCGGCCTTCTTCTCGCGCGCGGCGCGGACAAAGCCGACGAACAGCGGATGGCCGGTGCGCGGCGTAGACAGGAACTCGGGATGCGCCTGGCAGGCAATGAACCACGGATGGTCAGGCAGCTCGATCATCTCGACCAAGAGGTCGTCCATCGATTTGCCGCTGATCACCAGGCCCGCGTCCTCGAGCTGGGTGCGATAGCGGTTGTTGAACTCGTAGCGGTGCCGATGGCGTTCGCCGACCACGTCCTTGCCGTAGAGCGCGCGGGCGCGGGTGCCGGGCTTGAGCCGCTGCTCCTGCAGGCCAAGCCGCATCGTCCCACCCAGATCGCTGGTCTCGCTGCGCCGCTCGACCTCGCCCGACTGTGTGCGCCACTCGGTGATCAGGCCGATCACCGGGTGCGGCGACTGGCGGTCGTTCTCGGTGCTGTTGGCGCCCTCGAGCCCGGCGAGATTGCGGGCGACGTCGACCACCGCCGCCTGCATGCCGTAGCAGATGCCGAAGTACGGCAGGCCGGTGGTGCGCGCGTACTCGGACGCCAGCACCTTGCCCTCGAAACCACGATCGCCGAAGCCGCCGGGCACGAGCACGCCATCGACATCGGCCAGCCACGCGGCCGCGCCGTCGCGCTCGATGTCCTGCGATTCGATCCACTTCAGGCTCACGCGCGTGCGCTGACGGATGCCGCCGTGCTTGAGCGCCTCGCCGACCGACTTGTAGGCGTCCTTGTGGTCGACGTACTTGCCGACGACCGCGATCGTGACCTCGTCGAGCGGGCGCTCGACCGCGTCGACGACGGCCAGCCACTCCGACAGGTCGGCCGTCGGCGCGGCCTTGGCATCCAGGCCCAGACGCTGGACGATCAACTGGTCCAGGCCCTGGGCATGCAGCCACATCGGAATCTTGTGGATATTGTCCAGGTCGACCGCCGAGATCACCGCTTTCTCGGAGACGTTGGTGAACGAGGCGATCTTGCGCCGCTCGCCGTCGGGCAGCGGCTGCTCGCTGCGGCACAGCAGCACATCGGGCTGGATGCCGATCGAGCGCAGTTCCTTGACCGAGTGCTGGGTGGGCTTGGTCTTGAGCTCGCCGGCCGCGGCGATGAACGGCACCAGCGTCAGGTGCATGAACACCGCTTTCTCGCTGCCGCGGTCGGTGCGGATCTGGCGGATCGCCTCCAGGAACGGCAGCGACTCGATGTCGCCGACGGTGCCGCCGATCTCCACCAGCGCCACGTCGAAGCCCTGGGTCGCCTGGTCGATCGCACGCTTGATCGCATCGGTGATGTGCGGGATCACCTGCACCGTCGCGCCCAGGTAGTCGCCGCGGCGCTCCTTGCGGATCACGCTCTCGTAGATCTTGCCGGTGGTGATCGAGTTCTTGCCCGAGAGGCGGACGTTGATGAAACGCTCGTAGTGGCCCAGATCCAAGTCGGTCTCGGCACCGTCGTCGGTCACGTAGACCTCGCCGTGCTGGAACGGGCTCATCGTGCCCGGATCGACGTTGATGTAGGGATCGAGCTTCATCATCGTCACCCGCAGACCGCGGGCTTCGAGGATGGCGGCCAGGGACGCTGCGGCGATGCCCTTCCCGAGGGAAGAGACCACGCCGCCGGTCACGAATACGAGCGGAGTGATGGAGCTGGTGGGGAGCGTCATGAGAACAGCGGTCGCTGGAAAGCCCCATTCTACAGGCTGCGGCGCCGCCGCGCTGGGCACCGGCGCCCGGATGGACGAACGCCCCGGCAGGCCGGGGCGTTCGCGGGCTGGCTACGGGAGCCGGACGGTCAGGCCGGGACGTCGGCCTGGTCGGCCGCGCGCTCGGACGCCTCGGTGTCGAGCTTGGCTGCATCCCCCGCTTCGTCCTCGATATCCTGCGCCTCGTTCATGGCATCGGATGCATAGGTCTCGGCCGCAGCCTGCTCAGCGGCCTGGGCGGCGGCCTCGGCGGTCTGCGCGTCCTGTTCGGCCTGCTGCGCCGCGACCTCTGCCTGGCGGACCTGCTGTTGGACGTCCTGGGCATCCTGCGCGAACGCAGGGGCGGCGAAGGCGGTGGCAGCGGCGACAGCGAACAGCAGAGTGCGGGTCTTCATAGGTGGTTCTCCAATGCGGGACAGGTCCCGGTTGCGATACCTCGATGATGGGTGCGCCCTGGGGCGCGGCGTGCCGCTTGGGAGCGGCGACGGGTCCAACCTAGCCACGCGCGACCGGCCTCCAACTGAACAACTGGCCGCTTACATCGGCTGCACATGGGCTTAACGGACCCGAAATCGATTACATCGCGTCGTGGCGCGGTTGTGCTCGGACACAGGTCCGAATCGACGTCCGGGCAATTCCTTTACCATGCGCCGACCTCCCCGCTGCATCGCCGAATGAACAACCGTTACAACGCTGCCGACATCGAAGTCCTTTCGGGCCTGGACCCTGTCAAGCGCCGCCCGGGCATGTACACCGACACCGCGCGCCCGAACCATCTGGCGCAGGAGGTCATCGACAACGCGGTCGACGAAGCGCTGGCCGGGCATGCGCGCGGCATCGAAGTGCGGCTCTACGCCGACGGCAGCTGCGAGGTCGCCGACGATGGCCGTGGCATGCCGGTGGACATCCATCCCGAGGAGAAGATTCCGGGCGTGGAACTGATCCTCACGCGGCTGCATGCGGGCGGCAAGTTCAACAACCGCAACTACACCTTCAGCGGCGGCCTGCACGGCGTCGGCGTCAGCGTGGTCAATGCGCTCTCGACGCTGGTCGAGGTGCATATCAAGCGCGAAGGCAGCGAGCACCGCATCACCTTCCGCGATGGCGATCGCGCCACGCCGCTGGAAGTGGTCGGCAGCGTCGGCCGCAAGAACACCGGCACGCGCGTGCGCTTCTGGCCGGACCCGAAGTACTTCGACTCGCCGAAGTTCAGCCTGCGCGCGTTGCGCCACCTGCTACGCGCCAAGGCAGTGCTGTGCCCGGGCCTGCGCGTCACCTTGCACGACGAGGTCAGCGGCGAACGCGACGCGTGGTACTACGAGGACGGCCTGCGCGATTACCTGCGCGGCGCACTCGAAGGGCGCGAACTGCTGCCGCCCGAGCTGTTCGTCGGCGGCCTGGGCCGGGAGACCGAGACCGTCGACTGGGCGGTCGCCTGGCTGCCGGAGGGCGAACTGGTCCAGGAGAGCTACGTCAACCTGATCCCGACCGCGCAGCACGGCACCCACGTCAACGGCCTGCGTACCGGCTTCACCGATGCGCTGCGCGAGTTCTGCGATTTCCGCAGCCTGCTGCCGCGCGGGGTCAAGCTCGCGCCCGAGGACGTCTGGGACCGCGTCGCGTTCGTGCTGTCGCTGAAGATGACCGATCCGCAGTTCAGCGGCCAGACCAAGGAGCGCCTGTCGTCGCGGCAGGCGGCCGGCTTCGTCGAGGGCGCCGCCCACGACGCGTTCTCGCTGTGGCTCAACCAGCACGTCGAATTGGGCGAGCGGATCGCGCAATTGGCGATCGAGCGCGCGAGCGCGCGGCTGAAGACCGAGAAGCAGATCGTCCGCAAGAAGGTCACCCAGGGCCCCGCCCTGCCCGGCAAGCTGGCCGACTGCATCAGCCAGGACCTCTCACGCACCGAGCTGTTCCTCGTCGAGGGCGACTCGGCCGGCGGCAGCGCCAAACAGGCGCGCGACAAGGATTTCCAGGCGATCCTGCCGCTGCGCGGCAAGATCCTCAACACCTGGGAAGTGGCCAGCACCACGGTGCTCGGCTCCGAAGAAGTGCACAACCTCGCGGTCGCAATCGGCTGCGATCCGGGCAAGGACGACATTGCCGGGCTGCGCTACGGCAAGGTCGTGATTCTGGCCGACGCCGATTCCGACGGCCTGCACATCGCGACGCTGCTCAGCGCGCTGTTCCTGCGACATTTCCCCGCCCTGGTCGCGGCTGGCCACGTGTTCGTCGCGATGCCGCCGCTGTTCCGCGTCGACGTCGGCAAGCAGGTGTTCTACGCGCTCGACGAAGAGGAGAAGCGCCTGCTGCTGGAGAAAATCGCGCGCGAAAAGCTCAAGGGGCAGGTCAATGTCACCCGCTTCAAGGGCCTGGGCGAGATGAATCCCTCGCAGTTGCGCGAATCGGCGATCCATCCCGACACCCGACGCCTGGTACAGCTGACCGTGGACGACGACCTGGAGACGCGCTCGCTGATCGACATGTTGTTGGCGAAGAAGCGGGCCGGAGATCGGAAGGCGTGGCTGGAGACGAAGGGCGATCTGGCAACACTGGAAGTCTGACGGCGATTCGTGTTCCGTCCCGCCGTGGTGACGGCGTGGACATTGCCGCGACGGCGCGTCGCGCGTGGCGCGGGCGATCTGGCCACGTTGGAGGTTTGATGGCGAATCGCTCACGATGTTGCATGTGTAGGCAAGCCCCTGTGCCGCGGACATTCCAGTGATCGCCCACACCCTCCCGGTCGTGCTGGTGGTGCTGCTCGGCGTCTGGCTGCGGCGTTCGCCGCGCACGCCCGAGGGCTTCTTCCCGGCGATCGAATGGTTCACGTTCTACGTCGCATTTCCAGCGCTGTTGTTCGTCAACACTGCGCAGTTGGCCGTCTCGGCGGTGCAGTTGCGCGACCTGGCCGCGGCCACGCTGCTACCGACGTTGCTGTTCGCCGCTGCCGTCGCGCTGTCGCTGCGGCTGGCCCGCGGCCTGCCCGATGCCAGCCGATCCTCGGTGATCCAGGGCGCGACCCGGCCGAGCACCTACTTCGGCCTGTCGGTCGCCGCGGTCGTGTTCGAGCGCGACACGGCCGCGCTGGTGATGCTGGCGCTGGCGATCTGCCTGCCGGCGGTCAACGTGATCGCGGTGGTGGCGCTGACCCATTGGAGCGAACGGCCGACAAGTCCAGGGCGGGTCGCGCGCGGCTTGGTCAGCAATCCGATCATCATGGCGACCGCCGCCGGCGCAGCGGTCAATCTCTCCGGGCTGCCGCTGCCGATCGCGCTCGCTCATGGCCTGGAGATTCTGGGCGGCGCGGCGCTCGCGCTGGGCCTGGTCTGCGTCGGCGGCGGCCTGGTGTTTGCATGGTCGGCCTCCCGCCCGGCGGCACTGGCCGCGACCTCGGCACTCAAACTGCTGGCGCTGCCGCTGGTCGCAGTGCTCGCCTGCCGGCTGCTCGGGGCCAGCGAGGGGGTGACGGCCGCCAGTTGCTTCTATGCCGCGCTGCCGACGGCGTCCAACGCCTACATCATGGCGCGTCAGATGGGCGGCGATGCGCCGCTGATGGCCGCGCTGATCACACTGCAGACCCTGCTGGCGATGGTCACGGTGCCGCTGGCGATGCACCTGCCGGCCTGGCTCGCGGGCTGACCCACGGGGGCGGCCTCAGCCCTGATCGGCCTGGCCGACGGCTTGCTCGGGAATGCGCCGCGTGCGGCCGAGCTGGGCGAAGATCCCGGCCGAGACCAGGGTGAGCGCGCCGACGCAGACGAACGTCCAGCGGAATGCGGCGATGACCGGCTCGCCGCCGCCCGACTCGCCGAAGGCGGCCAGCAGGCCGCCGGCGGTCGCGACCCCCAGGCTCATCGCGAGCATCATCACCATCGACAGCAGGCTGTTGCCGGCGCTGGCGTGCTCGCCGTCGAGGTCGCGCAGCGTCAAGGTGTTCATCGCGGTGAACTGCAGCGAGTTGACCGCGCCGAAGCACGCGAACTGGACGATCTGCAGCCACAGCGGCTGGCCCGGCTGCACCAGCGCGAAGCTCGCCATCGCCAGCCCGGTCAACAGGGTGTTGACCACCAACACGCGGCGGTAGCCGAAGCGCTGCACCAGCGGCACCACGATGCGCTTGGAGAACATGCCCGCGACCACCACTGGAATCATCATCATGCCCGCGCGCGCCGGCGGCACCCCGAGGCCGACCTGCAGCAGCAGCGGGATCAGATAGGGCATGCCACCACTGCCCAACCGCGCGAACAGGTTGCCGAGCACGCCGACGCTGAAGGTCCGCACCCGGAACAGCGACAACGGGAACAGCGGCGCCGGGGTGCGCGCGGCATGCAGCCAGTAGGCGACCAGCGCGCCGAAGCCGGCGACCAGCACCACCACCAGCGCCGCGCCCCGCGCGGCGTGCCCCGACAGGGCATCGACCGACAGCGATACCGCCGCCATGCCGAAGGCCAGCAGGCCGTAGCCGAGCAGGTCGAAGCGCGACACCGGCGCGCGCAGGTCCGGCATCAAGCGGAGCGTGGCCAGCGCGCCGGCCACGCCCAGCGGCAGGTTGATCAGGAAGATCCAGTGCCAGCTTGCGACCTCGACCAACCAGCCACCGAGCGAGGGGCCGATCAGGGGCCCGATCAGGCCGGGCACGGTGACGAAGGTCATCGCGGCGAGGAACTCGGTCCGCGGCACCGCGCGCAGCACCGCGAGTCGTCCGATCGGCAGCAGCATGGCGCCGCCCACGCCCTGCAGCACGCGCGAGGCGACCAGTGCCTGCAGCGTCTGCGACAACGCGCAGGCCAGCGACCCCAGGGTGAAGACGACGATCGCGGCCAGGAATACCCGGCGGGTGCCGAAGCGGTCGGCCAGCCAGCCCGAGGCGGGGATCAGCACCGCCACCGTCAGCGCATACGCCACGACCACCGCCTGCATCCGCAGTGGCGACTGTTGGAGACTGGCGGCCATGGCCGGCAGCGCGGTGTTGACGATCGTGGTGTCCAGCATCTGCATGAACACCGCCGCCGCGACCAGCCACAGCATCGGCCGGTGGGGGCGCAGGACATCGGGTCGGCTCATGGCGGGCAGCATGCGGCCTTGGGTGTCACGAATCTGCCAAGCGTCAGCCGGTTAGACTGCCCTGCGCGTGGGCGATCGCGGTCTGAAGCAGGCGCTGCAGCAGTGGCTGCAGCGCTGCGGCCCGGGCCGCGTCCCAGGCGAAGCTGGCCTCGTCCATGTAGCAGCGCTGGCTGATTTCCAACTGGACCGCTTCGATGCCCTCGTCGGGCGCCGCGTAATGCCGGGTGATGTAGCCGCCGCGGAAACGGCCGTTGGCGACCCATTCGTAGTCCGCCTGTCCCTCGAGCAATCCCGAAATCCGCGCTTCGAGCGCCAGGCTGCAACTGCTGCCACCGGCGGTGCCGAGGTTGAGATCGGGCAGGCGCCCGTCGAACAGGAACGGCAGGGTGCCGCGAATCGAGTGCCCTTCCCACAGCACCACCCGGCGATGGCGGGCGCGCAGACGAGCGAGTTCGTCGCGCAAGGCAGCATGGTAGGGCCGCCAGTAGCGGTCGACCCGCTCGGCGATCTCGCCCTCGTCTGGCGCGGCCCCGTCCAAGTAGACCGGCCCGCCGTCGAAACGCACCTGCGGGCACAGTCCGGTGGTGTTCTGTCCCGGGTACAGCGACGTGTCGTCCTCGGGTCGGTTGAGGTCGATCACATAGCGCGAGTAGCGCGGGACCAGGATCGAGGCGCCGAGTGCGCGCGCGAAGGCGTACAGCCGGGACACGTGCCAGTCGGTATCCGGCACGGCCCGGGCCTCGGGGGTGAGGCGCTGTGCGAGGTCGTCGGGCAGCCGGGTGCCGTCATGCGGCAGGCTGACCAGCAGCGGCGCGGTGCCGCGATGGAGTTCGAGGATATCGGCCATGGCCCATTGTAGGGCCCCCGCGCCGTCGCCATCGCGCACTAGAGATCCATCGACCATTCCATCTGCAGCGAACGCCCCAGGGCGTTGTAGAGCCCGCGGTCGTAGAACGGCCAGTTGCCGTTGGTGCGGTCCACCGGCGGCTTGCGGTTGGCGATGTTGTTGACCGAGAACAGCACGCCGTAACGCTCGCCGAAGCGGTAAGAGACACTGCCGTTGAAGGTCGTCCACGGGCCGATGTCGCGGGCGCGGCCGGCCGCGTTCCAACTGCGCGCATTGCGCACGCCCCACAACGTCGCGGCGAGCGGGCCGCGGTTCCAGGCGACGCTGGCGGTGGTGCGGTGCTGCAGCTCGTTGGAGTTGGCGCAGCACAGCAGATCCTCGACTGGATCGTCGGCCTGCGGCTGGCGGTCATGACTGAGCGTGCGGTAGTAGCCCAGGTCGACATCGAAGTCGCCGACGCTGCCGGCAGTCCAGCGATAGCGTGCCGCCGCTTGCACACCGGTCTGACGCTGGCGCGCGAGATTGATCGGATACGTCCGGACCTCGGCAACGCCGTTGGGATCGACCGGATCACTGCCCGGGCGCCGCTGGACCTGGGCGATCACGTCGCGACAGGTCGGCGAATCGATGTCGTAGCGGGTCTGCCCGTTCTCCGACACGCCCAGCCGGCAGTTGGCTTCCAGTTCCAGGATATCGGCGATACCCAGCAGTTCGACCTCGTCCTCGATCTCGATGGCGTTGTAGTCGAGCGACATCGTGAACGCATTGCCCGGCGTCGACCACACCACGCCATAGGTGAACGTCCGGGCGGTGATGTCGCGCAGGTCGCGATTGCCCTGCCCCAGATGCCGGGTGGACTGGTCGGACTGCGGGCATGCGTCGTAGTCGTCGACGCCATAACCCGCCTGCCGGCAGCGGTAGTAGTCGGTGGTGCTGGTGAACCCGCTGGTCTCCGACGCATAGAGATAGAACATGTCCGGCGAGCGGAACGCGGTGGCGTAGCTGCCGCGCAGCAGCAGGGTGTCCAGCGGACGGAACTCCAGACCGGCCTTCCAGGTCGGCTTGCCGTTGCCGCCCCCTCCGTCGAGCGCGTACTTGTCGTAGCGCCCCGAAAGGTTGATGTCGAAGTTGCTGGTCACCGGCACCTGGAACTCGACACCGGCCGCGTACAGGTCACGCTCGCCGCGGGCGATCGTGCCGCCGCCGGCATTGCGGAACAGGTCGCGCGCATCGGCCGACTGCGAACGGTTGGAGAAGCGCTCGCGCTGGCCCTGCACGATCGCCGCAAAGCCCACGGGCCCGGCAGGCAGCGTGAACAGCTCGGCATGGGTGAGCAGCGCCGTGCCCCCCTGGTTCCAGGCGGTGGATTTGGCGCGGTTGATCGCGCTCCAGGCGTCGTAGTGTTCCGGCGTGATCGGCCGATACAGCGCTGCCTCGTCGGGTGCATGGATCGGATACCCGGCGGCGTCCACGCCCAGCTTCGGGCCGAGGTAGTGGTCGTCGACGCCGTTGCGGGCGAGGAAATCGGTGGCCTTGCGGATGGCGCCGGTGCCCGAACGGTTGAGATACACGTCGTAGTCGAAGCCGCTGTCGCCCAGCGTGCCGCGCACGCCAGCCGCGATGTTGTAGCTGCGGGTGTAGACACGCTGGTCCTTGGCGTGCAGCCCCACTTCCTCGGGGGCGAAGATGCGCTGCCACTGTTCATAGCGGCCGGTGGTCTGGTTGTAGAAACTCTGGTTCCACGACGGGCTGCCGCCGGTGTAGGTCGGTCGGCTGTAGCTGAGCAGCACATCGGTATAGAACACGGCGTGCTCGCCGAGCGCGCGGCGCAGGAACAGGCTGCCGCTGGCGCTTTCGCTCTCGCTGAGCAGCGAGGCCGTGCCGACGTTGCGCAGGCTGCCGCAGTAGCGGCCGCCACCGTCGATGTCGCGCAACGCGTACTCGGTGCTGCCCCCGTAGAGGTACGACAGTGGCGCGCAGGCCGCCGCGCCGGGGTCGATGTAGCCCGTCGCCCCGGCGGTCAGATCCTGGCGCAGGAACGTGCGCGCCGGATCGACCGGGCCGGTCGGGTTGTCGGCGGCGCTGTCGGTGGCGTCGCGCTCGAAGGCGTAGATCGGTTCTTGCCGCTCGTACTGCAGGCCGTAGCTGACATCCCAGTCGCCGAGCGCATGGCCCATGCTGAACTGCAGCCGGTGATTCTCGCCGCCGCCGTCGCTGTAGCCGCCGATGCGATAGCGCGCATGCGCGCCCTCGATGCGGTCCTTGAGCACGATGTTGACCACGCCAGCGATCGCCGCCGAGCCGTAGACCGACGATTGCCCGCCAGTCAGCACATCGACCCGCTCGACCATGCCCATCGGGATGTTGGCGATGTCGACGATGCTGGTGTTGCCGTTGTAGCCCAGTGGGTAGCTGTTGACGGGCCGGCCGTTGATCAGCGTGAGCGTGTAGCTGGGCGACAGACCGAACAGGCTCACGGTCTTGGCGCCGGGCGTGTAGGTCCCGGTGCTCTGTGCGTCCTGGACGGGCCCGCTGGACTGCGGCAACGCGCGCAATGCGTCGAACAGATTGGTGAAGCCCTGCTGCTCCATCTGCTCGGCGGTGATCGTGGTGACCGGGGACGGCCCTTCGATCTGCGCACGTGGAATCAGCGATCCGGTGACCCGGATCGCATCGATATCGGTGGGCTGGCCGGAAGGCCGGGCCACATCCGACGGCGCGGCCGGCGGTGCGGTGGTCTGGGCGGACACGGCGCCCGACACCAATGCCGCGGCGATCAACATCGACAAGGGACTGCTGCGCATCTGATCTCTCCCATCAGGACGTGAGGCACGCCCGGCGTGCGGCCGGCGTGTCGTGGCACCGCAGTGCCGAATGGTTCGCATATCGCCCGCCTCGGCCCCAGAAGCACCGGCGGCGAGCGCTTGACCGAACGACGCCGCCCCCTCGGCTTCGCTCCGCTGATCGATTTAATCGTTTCAATTAAGCGTGTCACGCTGCACTGCGGCAAGCATGCTGGCCACTGCCGCCGTCCCGGCGTCGCGCGACCGCAACCACCAAACGCATCGAATCCAATGGGGCTGACGCGAATGTTGCAGCGCGGTTTGCCAAGCCCGGGGATTTTCTGCAGGATCGATGCCACCCTTAAATCGATCCAGACATGACCCGATCCGAAACGCGTCGACGGGTGACCCTGGCCGACATCGCGCGCGCCTGCGGTGTGTCGCCGGCCACCGTCTCCTTGGTGCTCAGCGGCAGTCCGGTGGTCGCAGCCCGGACCCGGCAACGCGTCGAAGCGGAGATCCGCCGCCAGGGCTACGTCTACAACCGCAGCGCTGCCAACCTGCGCCGAAAGACCTCCACCAGCGTTGCCCTGGTCGTCAACGATCTATCGAACCCTTTCGTGGCGGAGTTCGCCGCTGGCGTGGACGAAGCGCTGGCCGGCGCCGGCTGCGTGATGCTGCTGGGCAGCAGCGGCGAGTCGGTCGAGCGCCAGCGCGCGGTGCTGGCGTCGCTGATCGAGCACGGCCCGGCCGGGGTCATCCTGACGCCCGCCGATGGGACGCGCGCCGACGATCTGCGGCCGGTCGTCGGGCTGCACACGCCTGTGCTGTTGTTCAACCGCGAGGTGGCCGACGGCGACTGGGACTACCTGGGCGCCGACAACGCGACCGGCGCACGCCTGGCCACCGAGCACCTGCTGGCGCAAGGCCACCGGCGCATCGCGTTCTTCGGCGGCAGCCGCACATCGAGTTCGTTCCGCCAACGCGCCGACGGCTACCGCGCTGCGCTCGCCCAGGCCGGGGTTGCGCTCGAGCCGCAGTGGATCGTCGAGTGCCCACCCACGCGGATCGCGGCAAGCCTGGCGACAGCGGCGCTGTTCGCACGCGATCCCGCGCCGACCGCGGTGGTGGCCTACAACGATGGCGTCGCTTTCGGACTGATGATGGGCCTGCGCGCGCGCAACATTGCGCCAGGCCGCGATTTCGCGATCACCGGCTTCGATGACACGCCCGAGGCCTGCGCCCAGGTGCCGGCGCTCACGACGCTGGCCACCGGCCCACGCGCGCTCGGACGGCAGGCGGTGGACATGGTCCTCGAGCGCGGCCGCGCACCCGATGCGCCGCGGTGCACGACGATCGCGCCGGTGCATCTGGTCGAGCGCGACAGTTCGCTGACCTACGCGCATGCGCCTGGCGGACAGCGCGACCGCACGGCGCGTCCTCCCACTCGCGACCGGAGCACCCCGGCATGACCCCACGCCTCTCGACGCGCACGCTGCTGGCGTGCGCGCTCGCCGCCGCCGCTTCCATGCTTCCCGCGCAGGCGCAAGACGCCGCCGGGTTCGCCACTTCGTTCGAAACCGAAGACCCCCAACCGACGATGGAGGCGACCGGCGCGCTCGCCGTACGCGTGGGTGACGGTCCCCAGGCCCCCTACGCCGCGCGTTCCGGTGTCGGCTACAGCGGTCTTAAGGCACTGCGCTACGAGGCCGCGGCGCCTGGTCGTCAGCGGCTGTTCGACGTCGACATCGCCGTCGAGCCGGACACCGAACTGTCGTGGCTGGTGCTGCCGGAGATCGTCGACGGCGATACCGACGCATCGACATGGGTCTCGCTGGATCTGCTGCTCGACGACGGCAGCCGGTTGTCTGCCGGCGACGCGCGCGATCAGCACGGCGTGAGGATCGGCGCGCCCGCGCAGGGCGCATCGAAATCGCTGTATCCACAGCAATGGGCGCGCAAGGCGGTGCGCCTGGGCGACGTGGCCGGATTGCGCGGCCGGCGCGTGGTTGCGATCGAGCTCGACGTGCAACCGCCGGGCGGCACCGTTGCGCGCGGCTGGATCGACGACATCGCACTGGCGCAGGTGCCGCGCCAGACACGGGCGCATCCCAGCGACTGGGTACTGACCACGCGTGGTACCCAGTCCAACGGCCGCTTCTCGCGCGGCAACAACGTTCCTGCGACTGCGGTACCGCACGGCTTCAACTTCTGGACGCCGGTGACCGATGCGGGGGTGCTGAACTGGCTCTATCGCTGGAACGAACAGAACGACGCGGCCAACCGGCCGCGACTGCAGGCGCTGGCGCTCAGTCACCAGACCAGCCCCTGGATGGGCGACCGCCAAACCTTCCAGTTCATGCCCTCCAGCGATCGCGGCGTGCCCGAAGCCGATCGCCGGACGCGTGCCCTGGCGTTCGACCGCAAGACCGAGACCGCGCGGCCGCACCTGTACCGGGTGCGCTTCGACAATGGCATCGAGGCGGCACTGGCGCCGACCGACCACGCAGCCGTATTCGAGTTCGCTTTTCCCGCCAACGGCGATGCGAACCTGCTCTTGGACAACGTCGATGCGCGCGGCGGGCTGGAACTCGACGCTGAGACCGGGACACTGACCGGCTACACCGACGTGCGCAGCGGCCTGTCCACCGGCGCGACGCGCATGTTCGTGGTCGCCCGCTTCGATACGCCGTGGCGCGACAGCGGCGTCATCGACACCGGCCGGCCCACCGGCTACATCAAGTTCGCCGGCGACGGCGCGCGCACGGTACGCATGCACGTCGCGACCTCGCTGATCTCGGTCGAGCAGGCCTGGCACAACCTGGCACTGGAGATGGGCGAGTCCGACACCGTTGCCAGCGTATCGGAGCGCGCCCGTGCGCGATGGGATGCATTGCTGGGCCGCTTCGAGGTCGAAGGCGCCAGCGACGACCAGCGCACGACGCTCTATTCCAATCTGTACCGGCTGTTCCTGTATCCCAACAGCGGCGCAGAGAACGCCGGCAGCACGACCCAGCCCGACTGGCGTTATGCCAGCCAGATGAGCAGCGCCGACGACAACGCCCAGGGCAACGCCCGGCGTACCTTCGCGCCGGTGCGCGACGGCCGGATCGTGATCAACAACGGGCTGTGGGACACGTTCCGCACTGCGTGGCCGGCCTACACGCTGTTCGCGGCCGACAACGCCGGTGCACTGGTCGATGGCTTTCTCGATCAATACCGCGCCGGCGGCTGGCTGGCGCGCTGGTCGTCGCCCGGCTACGCCGACCTGATGGTGGGCACCAGCACCGATGTCGCCTTCGCCGATGCCTGGCGCAAGGGCGTGGCGGGGTTCGATCCGGCGCTGGCCTACGAGGCCGCGCTCAAGAACGCGACCGTGGTCCCGCCCAGCCGTCACGTCGGGCGCAAGGGCATGGCCGAGGCGACCTTCCGCGGCTATGCCGACACCCGCGTGCCCGAGGGCATGTCGTGGACGATGGAGGGTGCGCTCAACGACTTCGGCATCGCCGGCATGGCCCAGGCGCTGGCCGACCGCGCCGAGACACCGCAGTCCCGACAGCGCTACGACGAGGAAGCCGAGTATTTCCGCTACCGCGCGGCCGCCTATGCGCACCTGTTCGACCGGCAGGCCGGGTTCTTCCAGGGCCGCGATGCCAGTGGCGCGTGGCGCGTGCCGTCGGCGCAGTACGACCCGCGCGTCTGGGGCCACGACTACACCGAGTCCAACGGCTGGACGTTCGCGTTCACCGCGCCGCACGACGGCAACGGGCTGGCTGCGCTCTATGGTGGCCGCCAGGCCCTGGCGGCCAAGCTCGACGCGTTCTTCGCCACGCCCGAGACGGCGGACCCGACGTTGGTCGGTTCCTATGGCGGCGTGATCCACGAGATGACCGAGGCCCGCGACGTGCGCCTGGGCATGTACGCGCACAGCAACCAGCCCGCGCACCACATTCCGTGGATGTATCTCTATGCCGGGCAGCCCTGGAAGACCCAGCGGATCGTGCGCGAAGTGCTGTCGCGGCTGTACCTGGGCAGCGAGATCGGCCAGGGCTACCCCGGCGACGAGGACAACGGCGAGATGTCGGCCTGGTATCTGTTCGCATCGCTCGGCCTGTACCCGCTGCGCATGGGCGCGCCCGAGTATGTGATCGGTTCGCCGCTGTTCGAACGCGCCCGCGTGCGCCTGGGCGAAGGCAGGACGCTGGAGGTCCGTGCCATCGACTACGCGCCGGAGCATGTCTACGTGCAATCGCTGACCGTCAACGGGCGCCCCTGGCACCGCACGTGGATCCCACACGAGATCATCGCGGCCGGCGCCACGCTGGAATTCCATATGGGACCCGAGCCCTCGACCTGGGGCAGCCGGCCGGAAGACGCGCCGCCCTCGCTGACGCCTGTCGGCCAGGCACCGTCGACGCTGGCCGACCTGGCGGTCGCGGGCGCGCGCGCCACGGTGGCCGGCGAGGAGGCAGGCATCCTGATCGATGACGATGGCACCAGCGGCCTGTGGCTGCGTGGCGACGACACCGCGGTCGAGGTCGCGCTGCCGCAGCCTGGCCGCGCACGCTTCTACACGTTGACCTCCGGCGAACGCACGATCCGGGACGCGGACTGGACGCTCGAGGCGCGTCGCGGCGACGGCCCGTGGCGCACGATCGACACCCGCCAGGCCCAGACCTTCGAATGGCCGCGCCAGACGCGCCCGTTCCGCATTCAGACGCCTGGCGACTTCGATACCTACCGCGTGCGCTTCTCGGCGCCCGGTCGCCTGCAATTGGCTGAACTCGAACTGCTCGCCCCCTTCACCCCCGTCCCGCTGGAGACCCGCCGATGACCCGCCCTGCCCGTCTGCTCCCGCTGCTGTGCCTGCTGCCGCTCGCCACGGCTGCGGCAATGGAGACCACGATCGAGCGCGACGGCGTGACGCTCGTCTACCGCGACGCGACCGATGCGCTCGATGCCGGCATGCGCGACCGCATCGTCGACACGTTCTTCTCGACCTATGCGCGCCAGCGCGCGGACTTCAACCCCGCAGCGGCCGATGCTGTCGACATCGTCATCGACCCGGACTACGACGGCGTCGCCTTCGTCGACAACAAGGGCCAGGCGACGATGACGATCAACCCGGCCTGGCTCATCGAGCGCCCTGGCGATGTCGATCTGGTGACCCACGAAGCCATGCACATCGTCCAGTCCTATCCCGGCTACGGCGATGGCGCGCCGGTGTGGCTGACCGAAGGCATCGCCGACTATGCACGCGATCGTTACGGCCTGGACAACGCCGCCAGCGGTTGGGCGCTCCCGGACACCGTCGCCGACGAGCACCGCTACGACACCGGCTACCGGGTCAGCGGCGCATTCCTCAAATGGGCCGACACTGCGCACCCGGGCTTGGTGCACAAGCTCGATGCCGCGCTTCGGGCGGGGGCCTACACGGCCGACACCTGGGCCGCGCTGACAGGCGAGACGATCGACGCGACCTGGACCCGTTATGCGCAGGCGCGCGCTGGCGAGCGCGACGCGAAGTCGCTGCCGCGCGCCCGACGCCTCTGAGACCACGAGTTCGGCACCGCAACGAGCCGTCCATTTGCGTAATGATGCGTGATGCGCGATGCTTGATGCGGTCCATCATGGAGCGCCACCTATGCGCACGACCCTGTCACTCGACGACGATATCCTCGCCGCGGCCCGCGCGTTGGCCCAGGCGCAGGGGCGTAGCCTTGGGGAGGTGGTGTCCGACTTGGTCCGCAAGGGCCTGACGCCGGCCGCACCACCGCCGCGTTATCGCAACGGGATTCCGCTGCTGCCGGCCCGGCCTGGCGCCGAGCGGGCAACACTCGAGCTGGTGAATCGCCTCCGCGACGAGGCGCCATGACACCGCATCGCGTGGAAGAGCGCGCGCCCGGCTGGCCGCCGGGTGCGCCGGTGCACCTACTCGACGTCAACGTGCTGCTGGCGTTGCTCGACCCCCTCCACGCACACCACGACCGCGCCCACGACTGGTTCGCACAGGAAGGCGCGCAAGGCTGGGCGTCGTGCCCGATCACCCAGAACGGTGCCCTGCGGATCATGTCCAACCCGCGCTATGCCAACCCGGCCGATTCGGTCACCGAGGCGGCGCAGGTGCTGGCCGGTCTGTGCGCGCATCCGGGGCATCGCTTCTGGCCCGATGCGCTGAGCCTGCTCGATGCGCCGCACGTCGCGCACGACCGGCTGCTGACCTCAGGCCAGGTCACCGATACCTACCTGTTGGCACTCGCCGTCCAGATGGGCGGCCGCCTGGCCAGCTTCGATCGCCGCTTGGTGGCCGATGCAGTCCGCGGTGGTGCGCAGGCGCTGCATCTGCTGCCCTGAGCGATCGAGCGGCGCACCGGTCAGCGCATCAGCACCACTTCCTCGGCGCTGGTGGGATGGATGGCAACGGTGTCGTGGAAGTCGTCCAGCGTGGCGCCCATCTTCAGCGCGACCGCGAAACCCTGCAGGATCTCGTCGGCGGCATCGCCGAGCAGGTGCAGGCCGACCACACGACGCGCCTCGCCCACGCAGATCAGCTTGAACAGGCTGCACTGCGAGGTATCGGCCAGCGCCTCGATCATCGGGCGGAAGCGGCTGGTGTACACGTGCACGTCGTCGCCATGCCGTTCGCGCGCCTGGGCCTCGGTCAGGCCGACCATCGCCAGCGGCGGGTGCGAGAAGATCGCACTGGGCACGTTCTCCGCATCGAGGCGCGCATCGGGCCGGCCGCCGAACAAGCGGTCGCACAGCCGGCGCGCAGCCGCGATCGCGACCGGCGTGAGCGCCGGACCACAGCCGCAGATATCGCCCACCGCATGTACGCCCGGCGCGGGCGTGTCCTGGAACGCATCGACCGGCAGGTGGCCCTGCGGGTCGGGCACGATGCCCACGCGCTCCAGGCCCAGGTCGTCGGTGTTGGGCCGCCGCCCGGTCGCGAACAGGACCTGGTCGTAGTCGGCGAGCCGCTCGTCACCATCGGTCTCGATCGCAATCCGACCGTCGGCCTGCCGCTGCAGGGCCTGTGAGGCCACCCCCAGGCGCAGCACGATCCCCTGCTGGGTGTAGTTGTCCTGCAACTGGGCGACCAGCTCGGGCTCGGCCTGGCGCAACAGCCGGCCGTCGCGCACGACCAGATCCACCTGGCTGCCCAGCGCCTGCAGCACGCCGGCCAGTTCGACCGCGACGTAGCCGCCACCGATGACCGCCACGCGCGCCGGCGCCTGCGTCCAGTGGAAGAAATCGTCCGACACCACGCCCAGCGATGCGCCGGGAATCTGCGGGACGATCGGGCGCGATCCAGTCGCAAGCACGATGTGGGGGGCGCGCAGCAACGCGCCGTCGGCCGTCTCCACCGCGCCTTCCCCCGCCAGCCGGCCACGCGTGGGCAGCAGCAACACGCCGTCGCGATCGAGCCGCCGGCGATAGCTGGCGTGGATGCCGTGGATGTAACGCTGGCGATCGGTCAGAAAGCATGGCCAGTCGAAGGCCGGACGGCCACCGCGCGGCAAGTCGTATCCCAGCCGCGCGGCATGGCCGATGCGCAAACCCAGATTGGCGGCCAGCCACATCGCCTTCTTGGGCACGCAGCCGACGTTGACGCAGGTGCCGCCCAGGTCTCCCGGTTCGAGCAGTGCGACCCGCCGGCCGTACTCGGCAGCCCGAAAGGCCGCGGCGAGCCCGCCGGACCCGCCGCCCACGACGATCAGATCGAATGCGAGCGCATCGCCGGACGCGCTCATGCAAACCTCGCCGGCGCGAAGGGGGCCGGGTCGAAGCCGGGCGGTGTTCCGCAGATCAGGTCGCGGATCAGGTGGGCAGTGGCGACACTCATGCTGATGCCGAGCATGCCATGCCCGGTCGCCATCCAGGTGTGACGATGCCCGGGCGCGGCACCGATCAGCGGCAGGTCATCGACACAGACTGGGCGCAAGCCCGTCCACGTCTCCTCGCGCCGCGGCGACGCCGGCAGATGCAGATACTCGGCGGCCGCGTGTTCGATCGCATCGATCCGAACGCGATTGAGGCTGCGGTCGTAGCCGGCGAACTCCATCGTGCCGCCCAGCCGCAGGCCGGCGTCCCAGACCGTCACGAACACGCTGCGTTCGTGTAACACCATCGACCGTCGGGGCGCGGACGCCGGACGTGCGTAGGTCATCGAGTAGCCCTTGCCCGGCTGTACCGGCACGCGCAGCCGCAGCCCACGCGCGACGCCGGGCGACCAGGCCCCGGCGGCCAGCAGCAGATCGCGGCCGACGAAGTCGCCGCGCGAGGTCGCCACATGCACGCCCTCGGCGGTTTCCTCGGCCGACAGTACCTCGCAGTGTTCTTCCAGCGTACCGCCCGCCGCGCGGAACGCCGCGGCCAACCCGGCGACATACGCATCGGGCCGCAGGCGTGCATCGCCCGGAAAGCGCACGACGCCGGCAACGCCTTCGCGCAACGCCGGCTCCTCGCACAGCGCGCGCGGGCCGTCGATCTGCTCCAGCGTCAGGCCCAGCCCGCGCAGTACGCGCGCCTCCGCCTCGAAGGCATCGAACTGCGCGCGATCACGATAGACGTAGTCGATCCCGGTCGCTGCGAACTCGCACGCGATACCGTGATCGGCGAGCCAGTCCGGGAAGGCCGCGCGCGAGGCCTGCAGGATCGCGGCCCGCGCGCGTGTGGCGTGCTGCCAGTCACGGCGGTTGCAGCGCAGTGCGAACCCCGCCAGCCAGGCCCACAGCGCGGGATCGAAACGCGGTGCGATGCGCAGCGGCGCATCGCTGGCGAACATCCAGCGCAACGCACGCGCGATCGCACCCGGCGCCGCCAGCGGTGCGGCATGACTGGGTGTGATCGTGCCGCAGTTGCCGTGCGAGCTGCCGCAGCCCGCCGTGCCTGCCTCGAGCACCCGCACCCCGCGCCCGGCTTCGACCAGCGCCAGCCCGCAAGCGAGGCCGACCGCGCCGCCGCCGACGATCAATACGTCGTCGCGAGGGCTCATGCCACCTGGTAGGCGCGCCGCCACGCCGGCCGGTGGCCGTAGGTCGCCCAGCGCCACAGCCATTCCACCGGCCCGTGTCGATGCCGCGCCAGCCAGACCGGGCTGATCGCAAGCTGCAGCGCGAACACCACCAGCACCAGGCCGGTCTGCGCTGCGCGCCCAAGTTCGCCCCAAAGGCCAGCGCCGTAGCCGTAGAACAGTAGCGAACACACCAGCGATTGCGCGAGGTAGTGCGTCAACGCCATGCGCCCGGCGGGCGCGAAGACGCGCAGCGCCCGCTGCCCGGACGCCGACGTCCAGGCCAGCACCAGCAGAGCGACATAGGCCAGCGACATCGGCAGCGACCCGAGCAGCATCAAGCCCGTCGACAACGCAGCGCGCGGCGCGAGCGGACTGTCGAACGACGTGCCCAGCCACACGCCCAGGCCCGTGAACAGCACCGCGGGCGGCGTCACCCAGGCCAGCAGCCGCCACCAGAAGCTGCGGTGCCGGGCAGGTGCGCGCAGCCAGCCGCCGCGCAGCAACCAGCTGCCGACCAAGAACACGCCGGCGATCATCGGCACCTGGAACAACTGACTCTGCAGCCCCAGTTGCAGATAGTCGGACACACGCCGTTGGGTGATCTCAGCGAAGCTGCCGGTCGGGTAGATGCGCTCGGCAGCTTCGCGCCCCGACGCAAGCGCGCCCGCAAGATCGGCCAGCATCGATTCGGGCACCAGCGCCAGCAGCGCGGCGTTGGCCAGATAGAACGCCCCGACGCCGCCATACAGCGCCAGCCCGACGGCGAGCTGCCAGCGCGGCGCAATCTCGCGCATCGCCAGCAGCAACAATCCGGCGATCGCATAGCTGTGCAGGATGTCGCCCCACCACATCAGCGTGATATGCAGCAGGCCGAAGGCCAGCAGGACCGCTTGGCGACGCAGGACCACCGGCGCGACCGGATGCCCCGAGGCGGCGATGCGCGCGCTCATGAGCGCAAAGCCCATGCCGAACAGCAGCGAGAACATCGTCCAGAACTTGCCGGCGACGAAGACGTGGACGCTCCAGGCGACCGCCCAGTCCAAACCGCTGGCCTCGGGCGCGATGCCCGCACCCATCTCCTGCATCGGCCGCGAGAACCCTTCGATGTTCATCGCGAACACGCCCAGCAGCGCGACGCCGCGCAGGGCGTCGAGGATCTCCATCCGCTCGATAGCGGGCACCGGGCCCAGAACGGCGTGCCGTGGCGCACTCATCGCATGTCCCCCGATCGACGGACCCGGCCCGGCCGCGCGACGCCTCCCCGCGTCGCGCACCGTTGGCGGATCAGTGGTGGTGGCCGCCGTCGCCGTGTACGTGGCCGTGCTCGATTTCTTCGGGCGAGGCCTCGCGGACTTCGACGATCTCGATATCGAACGCCAGGTCCTTGCCGGCCATCGGATGGTTCAGGTCGACGTCGACCACGCTCATGCCGACCTTCTCGATCGTCACCGCGCGCGGGCCGAAGCTGGTGTTGAGCACCACTTGCTGGCCGACGCTGAGCTTCTGGTCACCGAAGTGCTTCTTGGGCACGCGCTGGGTCATGCCCTCGCGGCGCTCGCCATAAGCCTCGGCGGCAGTGACGTCGGCCTTGAAGCTCTCGCCGGCCTCGCGGCCTTCCATCGCCTTCTCCAGGCCCGGGATGATGTTGCCGTGGCCGAACAGGATCGCCAGCGGATCGCGATCGCGCGACGTCTCCACCGGCGCCTGGCCAGCCTCCGCAACGCTGTAGTGGAAACGGACGACGCGGTCTTTCTCGATCTTCATTGGGGATCCCTGGTGGGGCGGCCGCAAGGCCGCTTGAGGACGGTGGCGCACATGCGGCACGATGCCGAGATTGGCAGGTGGAATGACGTATATGCAGGCAAGTCCGCATTATCCCGACTCCGACGCGTTCGCGCCAACCGCACGACGCCGCGGAGGGTGCGTGCTGGCCACGGCAATTGCGCTGCTCGCGCTGGCCGGCTGCGGCGGACGCGATGTCCGTCCCGCCGCGCCGGCCGCCTCTGCGCCGACCCCGCAACGCACCTGGCACGCGGTGTCGCCGACCGACCCGGCGGCAGCCAACGCCGTGCTGATGCGCGCGATCAGCCTGGTCGGTACGCCCTACCGGTATGGCGGCAATACGCCCGAGGGCGGCTTCGACTGCAGCGGCCTGGTGAACTACGTGTTCCGCGACATGCTCGACGTACAGCTGCCGCGCTCATCGCGCGAGCTCTACGCCTACCAAGGGCCGAAAATCGACGCCGAGCGCCTGGCACCCGGTGACCTGGTGTTTTTCGGCAGCGGCGGCACGGTGTCCCACGTGGGGATCTACGTCGGCGAGGGCCGGTTCGTCCATGCGCCCAGCACAGGCGGCACGGTGCGCCTGGACCACCTGGACGGCAGCTACTGGCGTCGCAACTACACGGGTTCACGACGCATTCTTCACTGAATAGCGAACACAAACAGGCACTTGCGCGCATTCAGTAACTTTCGTTTAACAACTCCTTCGCGCAAACCCGGTAGCTTCCCCCGCTGGTCCGGAAGATGTGAAGCACACGTGACGACGACAGACGCGTCTCTGAATGGCGCTGGCGCCTCCCGCAGCCTCCTCCGCAACACCGCCGCCACGCTGCTCCTGGCGCTGGCCGCCGCTCCGGTTTTCGCAGGTCCTGGCCTGGCCGCCGACTCGGCCGACCAATTCGATCAAACCACATCGGTCGCCAAGGCGATCGTCACACCCGCCGCCCAGTTGCAGCAGCCGCAGATGCTCTTGGCCAGCGATATCAACCAGCTCATCGCGATGGATGTCGACAAGCCGGTGCAAGTCGCCGATGGTCGGGTCGAATCGCTGCTCAAGCGCGCCCTCACCCTGCTTGGCACCCCCTACCGCTGGGGCGGTTCCAGCCCCGACAGCGGGTTCGACTGCAGCGGTCTGGTCGGTTACGTGTTCCGCACCGCGCTGGGCATCGAACTGCCGCGCGTCTCGCGCGAGATGGCCCAGAACGGCGAACGCATCGACCGCACCGCGCTGACCGCCGGCGACCTGGTCTTCTTCGGCCGCCGCGGCAATCGCATCGACCACGTCGGCATCTACCTGGGCGAAGGCCGTTTCGTGCACGCCCCGCGCAGCGGCAAGGACGTCATGGTCTCCGACCTCGACTCCGGCTACTGGGCCACCCGCTTCCAGGTCGCCCGCCGCGTCTCCGGCGTCTGAGCCACCGCCCCCCCCGAAAACCGGGGTCAGAGTCACTTTTCTCCGGAAAGCGACTCTGACCCCGGTTTTTTTCGTGGGCGCACGGCCCGCGTCGGAACGACGATCGCCTCCAGCCAAACCGGGGTCAGAGTCGAATTTCGATCCATCGACCGGGGCCGTCTGCTCCGACCCCGGCGAAAATGGACTCTGACCCCTGTTTTGGGGTGGATCAGTATTGGGCGGTACGCACCAGCAAGTGCTTGGCGATCGCGCCGTGCAGGCGGCCGATGCCGCGGCACAGGTGCAGGGTGGCGAACAGCAGCAGCACGCCGATGCCCGACAGCAGCGGCAGCAGGAACGGGGCCTGTCGCGGTACGTCGATGCCCCCGATCCAGACGTTCAGGTTCAAACCGGGCAGCAGCGACAGCGGGGCCGCGATCAGCGGCAAGGACGCGCTGATCAGGGTCACCACCAGCGTGAAGTAAACGATGCCCAGCGGCAGCATCAGCAGCATGTACAGCAGCGTGCTCCAGGTCCGCGCGTCGGTGAACATTTCGCCGATGCGGCTGGTCCAGCTGCGGCCGTGGGCCGCGTACAGCGGTCGGCGCGGCATGCGCTCGCCGAGCATGACCTCGACCAGCCGGCCCTCCACCAGCGACAGCACCCGCACCGAGCCCAGGAACAGGATCAGCAGCGGAATGCCAACCAGCACGATCACCAGGCCGCCGGAGATCGACAGACCCAGCACCACCCACAGGAAGTAGAAGATGCCGGTCGCCAGCGACAGCAGCATGTAGAACAGCGACGACCAGGTCCGCGGGTCGGCAGCGACCCCGAAGAAGCGGCCGGCCAGTGAACTGCGCGGCGCCGGTGCCGGCGGCCGCAGCGCGGTCTGCACCTTGACCTCGGTATCGCGGTAGATGTCGGCGACCTCATCGGGCGCGCCGTAGCTCGAGGCGACCGCGGCGATCACCTCGGCCTCGCTGCGGCCCGGATGCTCGGCCAGTTCCGAGCGCAGGTATTCCTCGGCGTCGTACAGCGCGTCCTGCACCAGCGCCGGGTCGGCGCCGGCCAGCGCGCGGCGCAGGTGTTCCAGGTACTCGGGGATGCTTTGCGGCAGACCTTGGGTGTTCATTCGATCATCCCCTCCAGGACGGCGTCGACGGAATCGCGGGTGGCGCGCCAGGCGGCGGCCCAATTGCGCAGGGTCGTCCGCCCTGCCTCGGTGATGCGGTAGTAGCGACGCGGCGGCCCGGCATCGGAGGGCGCGACGTGGCTGTCGAGCAGCCCCGCAGCGCCGAGATTGCGCAGCACCGGATACAGCGCGCTCTGCTTGCCGGCGAGTACGCCGTCGAGCCGTTCGAGCCGCTTGGCGATCTGGTAGCCGTACATCGGCTCCGCACTGGCGGCCAGTACCGCCAGCAGCGCGAGCGAGACCGTGCCTGCGCTCAGCTCCTTCTGGAACTTGCGCAGACCCGCGTCCTCCGCCTCGTCGCTTCCGGTCAATGCCCGCCCTCCACGTGCTCGATCGGGACTCTATTGCGAACTTCGCTATAGCGAATGTGCCGCTAGTCATGCGGGCCGCCACGTCAGCCACAATCGGCGCTCCACTCCAATGGACTTCGCCCATGCGCCTGCCCCCGTCCCGACTGCGCCGTCCCGTCGCCGCCTGCGCTGCGGCACTCGCGCTGCTGATCGCCGGCTGCGCCAGCACGCCCGCGGCCGACGTCGCGAACTCGCGCGCAGCCGACCCGCGCTCGACCCAGGACCTGCTCGACGCCTCGACGCCCGCGGACTGGCGCACGCCCGACCCGCAGAACACGCTGTATCTCGATCTGGAGACCGGCCGGGTGATCATCGAGCTGGCGCCGGACTTCGCGCCCGCGCACGTGGCCAACATCCGCACGCTCGCGCGCGAGGGCTTCTGGGACGGGCTGACGCTCTACCGCGCGCAGGACAATTTCGTCGTGCAGTTCGGCGACATCGTCGAGGACGGCGCCCCAGGCAAGCCGATCGGCAGCGCACGCGCGCAGTTGCCTGCAGAGTTCGACCGCCCAGCCCGGGGGCTGGCGTTCCACACCCTGCCCGACCGCGACGGCTGGGCGGCGCAGACCGGATTTGCCGCCGGCTTCCCGGCCGCCCGTGATGCCGACGCACAGGCCGGCCGCGGGGGGCGCGCCTGGCTCGCGCACTGCTACGGCACGCTCGGCGCCGGCCGCGACACCGCGCCCGACTCGAGCAACGGCACCGAGCTCTACGTCGTCACCGGCCAGTCGCCGCGCCAGCTCGACCGCAATATCACCGTCGTCGGCCGCGTGCTGCAGGGCATGGAACTGCTCAGCGTGCTGCCGCGCGGCACCGGCCCGCTGGGCTTCTACACCGATCCGGCGCAGCGCACGCCGATCCGTGCAGTGCGCCTGGCCTCGGAACTGCCGCCCGCGCAGCGCACCCCGCTCGAGGTGTTGCGTACCGACACGCCGCTGTTCGATGCGGTGGTCGAATCGCGCCGCAACCGCCGCGACGCCTGGTACCTGCATCCGGCCGGGCACATCGACCTGTGCAACATCACGGTGCCGGTGCGGACACCCGTCGCGCAGCCCTGAGCCGCGGAAGGCAGACCACGAAGACCGTTGACAGCGTGGGGAGGCCGCCCGCCCCCCATGCCGAGCGCGTGCATACGAATGCACGATGTTGCACGTTTACACCGACTGATCCAGACTTCGCGCTCTCATGTGACGGGAGTGCCTGATGTCTCAGCGCAGGGAGTTGGAGGGTCACCACGCTTGCCTGGCCGCGTCGATGCGCCGCGACGCGCCCTCGGCGGGTGACGCGAGCGCCCAGGGCGCGCACACAGCCCATCTCATCGCTGGCGGTCACTTTCGATGACCGCGTCCGGCGATGCGTTGCCGCAGGAGCGCCAGCAGACGATCCTGCGCCGCCTCGCGGCCGAGGGCCGGGTCGTGGCGACCGAACTGGCAGCAGAGTTCGGCGTGTCTGAGGATTCGATTCGGCGCGACCTGCGCGAACTGGCCGCGCGCGGTCTGTGCCGTCGCGTCTACGGCGGCGCGCTGCCCCCCACGCCCGACTTCCCGCCACTGGCGCGACGCCACCACGAGCACGTAGCAGGCAAGCGCGCGCTTGCGATCGCCGCCGTAGCGGCCGCCCGGATCCGCCCCGGCCAGATGCTGCTGCTCGACGCCGGGTCCACGAATAGCGCGATCGCCGCCGCCTTGCCCGAACGCCAGGCGCTGACCGTCGCGACCAACGCCCCCGACATCGCCCAGACGCTGATGGCCCGCGACGGCTTCGAGGTCCTGCTGATCGGCGGTCGGATCGACCCGCGCAGCGGCGCGGCGCTCGGTGCGCAGGCCATGGCACAGCTGCGCGACCTGCGCGCCGACCTGTGCTTTCCCGGTGCCTGCGCGATCGATGCCGACCACGGCCTGTGGAGCGTCGACGGCGAGCAGGCCCGCTTCAAGCGCCTGATGATCGAGGCCAGCGGCGAGGCCGTCGTCGTGGCGACCAACGCCAAGCTCGGCACGCAGGCCGCGCACCGCGTCGCGGCCCTCGAAGCCATCGCCACACTCGTTGTCGAACACGATGCGCCGCCTGCGCAACGGGCACGCTTCGTTGCACGCGGTATCGCGGTGCACGTCGCGGCCCCGCCCTGAGCGCCACCGGCCTTCCCCGTCCTCCCCCCACGTCGTCCGCCATGCCCGTCCCCACCTCTTCCCCCCGCGCGCAGCAACATGCGACGCGCGCCGCGTTCTTCATTCCCGGGTTCGCGATCGCCGCCTGGGCGCCGATCGTGCCGTTCGCCAAGGCCCGGACCGGGCTCGACGAGGCATCGCTCGGTCTGGTGCTGCTGTGCCTGGGCACCGGCTCGCTGCTGGCGATGCCGGCCGCCGGTGCGCTCGCCGCACGCCAAGGCTGCAAGCGCGTCATGGTGGCCGCGCTGCTGCTGATCTGCATCACGTTGCCGATGCTCGCGATGGCCGCAACGCCCTGGCTGCTGGCGGCTGCGCTGGCGGCGTTCGGCGCCGGTATCGGCGCGATAGACTGCGCGATGAACCTGCAGGCAGTGGCGGTCGAACGCGACAGTGCACGCCCGATGATGTCCGGCTTCCATGCGTTCTACAGCGTCGGCGGTTTCGTCGGCGCCGCCGGCACGACCGCATTGCTGAGCGCGGGCCTGGCACCGTGGCTGGCGACCGGACTGGTCGCGTTGATCGTGCTGGCGCTGTACGTGCCGTCGGCACGGCACTGGCGCAGCGAACGCGTGGCGCGCGACACCGCCGCCTTCGCCTGGCCGCGCGGCGTGGTCGCGTGCATCGGCGTGCTGTGCTTCGTCGCGTTCCTGGTCGAAGGCTCGATGCTCGACTGGAGCGCGGTGTTCCTGCACGAGGTCCGCGGCGTGGACGCCGACCGCGCAGGCTTGGGCTTTGTCGTGTTCTCACTGGCGATGACGGTCGCGCGGCTGTGCGGCGACGGCCTCGTCCGCCGCCTGGGCGATCGCCGCGCGGTCGTGCTCGGTGCGCTGTGCGCCTGCGTGGGCCTGGTCATTGCCACACTGGTACCCAGCGGGGCGATCTCGCTGGCCGGCTATGCGCTGGTGGGCGCGGGCTGCGCCAATGTGGTGCCGGTGATGTTCTCGATGGCCGGACGGCAGACGACCATGCCCGAAGCGCAAGCGATCCCTGCGATCAGCACGATCGGCTATGCCGGCGTGCTCGCAGGTCCGGCGTTGATCGGATTCGCCGCGCAGGCGACCGGACTGGTCGTCGCGTTCCTCGGCGTCGCCGCAGCGATGGTCGGTGTCGCGCTTTCGATGCGTTGGCTGCGCGTCTAGGTCTTGCGCCCGCTGCGTGCAACGCGATCGTGGCGCGCTCGTCACGCAGGCTTGCCCCCGGCTCTCCCAGCCTCACGGTTCCCGCCCGACCGAACACGAAGAGGAACCGCCATGCCCATGCTCCGCATCCGCCTGACCGGCAGCGACGACACCGCCCGCACGGTCATCAACCTTCTGCAGAGCATCGATGGCATCGAGCACGTCGAAGAGATCGACGACCTGATGCCGCACATGGACGACGCCGACTCCAGTTCTGCCGGCCTGAGCGACGTCAACGGCCCGCAGATGCACGAAATCGAGGTCGAGGCCGGCAACGCCGCGACTGCGCGCAAGGTGCGCGAGGCGGTCGAGGCGCTGGCGTTCGATCTCGATGCCCTGGTGGAGTTCGAGGAAGAAGAGGAAGGCTGAGCCACAACATCGTCGCTGCGCACGCGCCGGCCGGCCTTCCGGCCGGCGCCCAGGTGGAGACGACAACGCGCAGCCAAGGCTGTCCGCTCGGCTGGCTATCCCGTCCGCAGCGATCGCCGCACAGCCAAGCCGTATCCGATCAGAATCGAGCACCGTCGATCTGCACGATCTTCAGCAACGCCAGGTCCAATCCGTCGATGCAGCGCACGTTGACGCAGGCCATCGGCGCCCGATCGGGAGCGATGCCGCGACTGTAGGGCGCGATGCCGCAGACCGTGCAGAAATGATGGTCGATCCGGTGCGTATTGAAGCGATACGTGCCCGCGCTGCCGGTCCCGGTCTCCCGTAATGCCTCGGCGGGCGCGAACGCCAGCAGACCGCCGCGCCGTCGACACATCGAGCAATTGCAGTCGTAGACCTCAGCGATCTCGCTGTCCAGTTCGAAGGCCAGACTGCCGCAATGGCAGCGTCCGCGATACGTCATCGCCGTTCCTCCGTCGTCAGACCGAAAGATTAGGCGATCCTGGCGGGGTCAGCTGTACGCGCCCCAGCCGTGCACGGCCGAGCGCCCAGAGCGCCGCGGTCGCCAACAGCCAGGCCAGCGCCCAGGGCCAGCTCGAACCGGGCGCGGTGGCCTGCGCTGCAGGGTCGCCCGCGGGCTCGCGCACCAGCGCCTGTGTGCGGGCACGCTGCTGCGCGGCCCACAGGCCCGGGGCCTCGTCGCTGGCGCGCACGCGCAGTGGCCAGTGCCGATCGGCATCGACGATCCGATACCAGCCGGCGGCGCGCGGCCACAGGCCGGCGCAGTCACGCGCCGCCGGATCGCGCAACAGCGAGATTGCACGCCCGTCCGGGGCGATCGCCTGCGCGTTTGGAGCGAGTCCGCACAAAACGACACGTTCGCCAGCCCAGGCCGGCCGCTCGACCGCCACTGCGGCCTGGTCGCCGACACGTGCCAGCGTGCCGGCCCAGCCGCTCCACAGCGCCGCGTGCAGGTCGGCGCGGCCGGCCAGCGGCAGGCGCCAACTGTCGGCCAGCGTCACCAGACCGATGCGGCCGCGGCCCCAGGCCTGCCAGCGCATCATGTCCGGCGGGCTGTCCTCGCTGCCCGGCAGTCCTCCGGCCAAAGGCCGGTAGGCCAGCGCCGGTGGCGCCTCGCCCGCCAGCAGCGGATCGAATGGCGCATCGTCGCTGCCGGGGCCGGTCCACGCGCGCAACCGCGCCGCATCGGTCGGACCCGGGTCGGGACGCCAGGTGCGGGCCGGCCCCGCGTCGATCACCAGGCCGGTACCGCGCAGCCAGTCGCGCAACGCCCTCGACGGTGGCTGCGGTGCATGTACCAGCACGCCAAGGCCATTCGCCACCGCGCTGCGCAGCGCGGCCCGCGTGCCCGCGCTCAAGCCGTCGAATGCGCGCGCTTCGAGCAGCACCAGGTCCTGCTCGGCCAAGCCGGCCGCATCGAGCGCCGGCGCGTCGCCGACGCCGGTGCCGCCGCCCAGCGCCACCCGCCAGCGCAGGTGCAGGCCCGTGTCCTCGGCCCAACGTCGCAGCGCGCGCAGGTCCGGGTTCGGCGCGCCGGCCAGCAGCAATACGCGTATCGGGACCGCGTCCTCGACCACCACCACCGGCACCTCGACCTGCGACCGCTCGGCGTCGTCGGCATCGCGCACACGCACGACGAACAGGTCCGCGCCGACACCGCGCACGGTACCGGCCAGGCGGAACCCATCTGCCTCGTCCAGGGCCGAGGTATCGACGATGCGGCCGGCCGGGTCGACCAATGCGACCTGTGCGCCATCGAGGCCGGCGACACGGCCACGCACCTCGAAGCGCGCGCCCGGCGCGACGCCGCGCGGCACCTCGAGGGCGACGATGCCGTCAGGCAGTGCCGCCGGCACGAACGCCAATGCGCGATCGCCGACCGCGTCGCGGTCGCGCGCCGTCAGCCCGGCGCCGACGATCGTCAGCGCCTGCACCTCGGGATGACGCCGCAGCGCGGTCGCCAGATCGGGCATCCGCAGTGCCCCGGCGGGCCCTTCGCCGGCCTCGGGCAATGCGATGACCGGTTGCGACGCGGGCAGCGGCAGGTCGTCCCAACTCGCGGTCAATACCACCAGCGCGCCGCCTGCGGCCGGTACCGGTGGCGGCTGCAACGTGAGCGCCAACAATCCCGCCGAGACCGCTGTCAGCGTGGCGAGCGCGCAGGTGCGCCAAGCGGCGGGCCGGGCCTCGCGCGACGCGCGCAGGTGCGCGATCGCCAGTCGCAGGATCGACAGCGCGGCGGCGGCACAGAGCAGCGGGAGCAACCAGCGCTCGGGCGTCATCGGGCATCCTCCCGCAACGCGTCGAGGTAGCGCGTGCCCATCGCGTCGATCGCAGCGCGACGCGGCGGTGCGGGCAGCGGACGCTGCAAGACATGCCACAGCTGCCCGCGCAGGGCCTGCCGGCACGCGGTACAGGCAGGATCGCGCTGCAGCGTGTCGATCGCGGCCAGCAACGCAAGCGGATCGTCGAGCGCGCGCGGCTGCGTCTGCGCCCAGGCGACGAGCGCCGCCGGATCGAAGGCCTCGTTCCAGGCCAGCGCCTGCCAGGCCGCCGTCGGGGCGTCGAGCGCGACCGTCGCCGGACCTGGCACCGCGCGGGGTGCGATGCCGTCGCGGTCGCCCCCCAGCCGCCGGGCGAAATCGACCGGCGGCAGCGCCGTGCCCACCCGCGCCAGATAGATGCGGTCGGCCTGCTGGACTTCCTTGATCAGCACCAGCGCACGGTTCGCAGGTGCCAGCGCCTCGCGCGGCGCGGCCTGGCGCAGGTGTAGCTCGGATTGCCACATCTCGCGCAGTGCGCCGCGCAGCAATTCGCGCGTCTTCGGGTCCAGCAGGGTCGCCGCTTCCGGCAGGTCGTGGGTGTGGCCGAAGGTCTCGAGCACGTCGTCGGCGCGGCCGAACGTCGTCGCGTCGCGCGGCGCGTGGTCGTGGTCGTGGTCGTGGTCGTGGTCGTGGTCGTGGTCGTGGTCGTGGTCGTGATCATCGTGCGCCGCGTCGTGCCCCTGTGGCGCCTGCGCCGACACGTCATCGGCAGGCGGATCGCCCTGGCCGAAGTCGTCGATCGGCAAGGGCTTGCGCGGGGGCGCGGACGGCGTGTCGTCGGCATCGGCAGTCGGCGGCGGCCGCGCATGGCCCTCCGATTCCTCGCCCAGGAACTGCCCGTAGCGCAGCCGCAGCAAGCGCTGATCGACACCCAGCGTGTCGGAGCGCGTCTCGAACGTCTCGCGCGCCAGTCGCGGCTGCTCGGCGATCAGCGCTTCGGCATCGAGGATGATCTGGCGCTGACTGCGGAAGTACGCCGGCAACACGTCGCGCGCCAGGCCCTCGAGTCCGTCGGCATCGGGCGGTGTTGGCGGCGGCCAGCGCAGGATCAGGCTGGCGCTGCGGCCGACCTGCGGGGCCGGCACGCGGTGGTCGCGGACCTCCAGTTGGGCGACCAGATCGCCGCCCTCCTCCAGGCCCAGCGCGATCGGGTCGAGCGTCGCCGCAAATGCGCGCGCGCGCGCATCGCCGCTGCCGCGCAGCGTCCGCGTGTGATCCTCGAACGTGATCGCCTCGCCGCTGCCGCGGGTCACGGTGATGCGCAGGCGCGCGTCCGCCGCGACGCCGAAATCATCGGTCGCCTCGAACGCCAGCACCCAGGCGCGTTGTCCGCGGGTATACGTCGACAGCGTGGTCTCGGGCGCACGCACGCGCACCTCAGGCGGGCGGTCGGGCACGGCCTCGAGCCGCCAGGGCTGCGCACGCGCGAGAACGCCGTCGGTGTCGCCATCGACCGCGATGCGGTACAGCGCCGAGTGATCGAGCCGCAGCGTGGCCGTCCAATCCTCGCCCTGGCGCACGAACGCCAATTCGCGGCCGTCGTGGAACTGCAGGGCCACACGCTGGGGCTGCGGCGAAAAGCGCAGTGTCCAGCGCAAGCTCGCGCCGGTCGTGGCCTGCGCGTCGAGCTCGGCCTGCGTCCGCGGTGCCAGGCCCGTGTAGGCCGGCGCGTCGATGCGCAGCGCCTGCGATCGCACCACCGGCGCGCCGGCGGCCCCGGCCCGCGTGGACACGCTGTCGCTCGTCCCAGGGGGGGCGCCCGTCGGCCATGCCAGCACGGCGACGGTCAGCAGCGCACCCACCGACCACGCCAAGAGCACCGCGCGCCACGGCCAGGGCGCCGGCGCCGGTGCCCACGGCTGCGCGGCGAGTCGGGCCTCCAGCCGCGCACGTTGCAGTTGCGCCAGTGGCGCGAGCGTGGCGGGGTCGGCGAGCAGCAGTGCGGCGCTGTCCTCCATGTCGCGGCGGTCGGCATCGAGCCGGCGCACGAGCCAGCGGCGGTCGGTACGGCGGACCCGGCGTGCGGCGATGACCGCGGCGAGCGCGCCGACCAACAACGCTGCCACGACCGCCGCCGGTCCGTCAGCCATCCGCCAGGCGAGCGCGGCCAGACCAACTACCAAGGGCGCGGCCACCAGCACGACACCGATGACCGCACGCCGACGCGCCGCGGCGCGCACGCGCAGCAGTGCGGACACGGCGCTCATGCGGCCGTACTCCGGCGCGCGGCGGCAGCCAACCAGCGCTCGAGCGCGAACGCCAGCGCCACCAGCAGCGCCCACCACGGCCGCAGGTCGCGCGGCACCGGCGGATACGCCGTCAGCCCGCTGGCGGGCGCCAGGTCCGCCGCGGCGATGCGCGCCGGCATCGGCCCCGGTCGCAGACGATCGTGCAACCGTGCGGGAAAGCCCGGATCGAGCAGTTCCGGGTCGCGCGCCGGATCGAACGCGCCGCGCCAGCGCACACAGGTCGACGCGCCGCAGGCCGCGCGTTCGAAGGCCGCGTCGTCGGCGCTCGGCTGCCAGTCCGTGCCCTCGGGCAGCGGCGCCGCCGGGCCCAGCAGCCAGGTGCGGCCGGCCGTGGCCTCGAGCAGCGCGGGCGGCGGTGCGCTGGCGCTCCACCAGGCGAGCGCGACTTCCGCGCGCGGCGTCTCGCCGGACGTTACGCGTCGCAGCGCATCGGCGTCGTCGGGACGCCAGGCGCGGGCGACTGCGGCCAGGATGCGCAGCGCCGGATCGTCATCGGCGATGCCGAACACATCGAGCTGCGGCCAGGACGCATCGGAAGTCATGCCCGGCGATGACGCCACCGGCACGACCTGCCAGTCCACGGCGCGCGACAAGGTCACCCGCCCGCCATCAGCGCCGTCGACGGTCTCGGGCACGACCACGGTCAGCGCGGTGCCGCTGGGCAGCATCGCGTCCAGTTCGCGCAGCAAGCTGGCGATCGGCACCGCACCGGTCGGTGCGACGGTGCCGCTCGCTTCGGGGAAGCCCGGCGCCAGCCAACGCACCGGCGCATCGGGATCGGCTGGCGGCAGCGCATCAGCCGCCGCGCCCGGCACCACGACCGTCCAGCGCGCCGGGGCCGCGCCGCCGTGCAACACCGGCCACGCCAGCCACAGCGCGAACACGGCCAGCAGCAGCAGGCGGGCCAACAGCAGCGGCCAGTCATCGAAACGCAGGCGCCGATGCGGCTTCGGTCGCTCCCGCAGCCAGCGCAAGGCCGCGAACGGCGTCGGCCGCGTGGCGTCACGGCGCGCCAGGTGCAACAGCAGCGGCAGCAACAGCGTCGCCAGCATCGCGAGCGCGGTCGGCGCGAGCAGGCCGAGACTCATCGCGGGCGATCGCCGAACAGCGCGCGCAGCACGCCTTCGGGCGGCGTGTCGACGACGTGGCTCGCGAACGCGACGCCGTCCGCGGCCAGCCGCGCCGCCAGTGCGCGTTGCGCCGCAGCGAAGCGCGCGAGGTAGTCGGCGCGCAGTGCCGGCCCGTCGCCGAGCAGCGCCTCGCCGGTCTCCGGATCAAGGAACCGGCGCCCATCGCGAAACGGAAAGTCGCGCTCGTCGGCGGTCAGCACCTGCAGCGCGACGACCTCGCGCCCGGCGCGCGCGAGTTGCAGCAGGTCCTCGACCGCGGCCGTGTCGAACCAGTCGCCGATCGCGACGACCAGGTCGCCGCGCGCGATGCGGCCCCAGGCCGGCACGAGCGTCGCGGCATCGGGCCAGTCACCGACGGCCCTCGCCTGCGCCAACGCGTGGCGCAGCCGGTCGCGCTGCCGCGGGCCGGTCGCGGGCGCGACCAGCGTCAGGCCGGTGCCGCCGCAGGTCGCCAGCCCGCAGGCATCGCCTTGGCGGTGCGCGATCTCCACCACGCAGGCCGCCAGCAAGCGCGCGACGTCCAGGCGTGTGCGCTGCGGCGCGGCGTCGTCGGCCTGGGCCATCGACGCGGTGGTGTCGAGCAGCACCCAGGCCCGGATCGGGCTCTCGCGCTCGGACTCGCGCACGAAAAAGCGATCGCTGCGTGCGTAGAGCTTCCAGTCGATCTGCCGTGGCTCGTCGCCCGGCTCATAGGCGCGGTACTGGGCGAACTCCAGGCCCGCGCCGCGATTGCGGCTGGCGTGTTGGCCCGGACCGTCGCGCCCCCGCGCGTAGCGCGGGCGCAGCCGCAGCGTCGCCAGGCAGGCCCGCAGCGCAGGCGTCAGCCCGTCACCGGACGGCGGACCGTCCGGCGACATCGGCGGTGCCGGGCTCGCGGCCACCACGCTGCGCTCAGCGGTCCGGTGCGGGCAGCGCGCGCAGCAGCCCGGCGACCACCGCATCGGCGTCGATCTGCCCAGCCTCGGCCGCGAACGACAGCACCAGCCGGTGACGCAACACCGGCGCGATCAACGCCGCCACATCCTCGCGCGTCGCCGCAAGCCGGCCGCGCAGCAGCGCGCGCGCCTTGGCAGCCAGCACCAGCGACTGCCCGGCACGCGGCCCGGCGCCCCAACGCACGTACTCGCGCACGATCTGCGGCGCCCCGTCGCCCGGTCGGGTCGCGCGCACCAGCGCGGCGATCCAGGCCAGCAGGTCCTCGCCCAGGTGCACCTGGCGCACCAGCGCCTGCAGCGTCAGCACCGCGGCGGCGTCCATGACCTGCGGCACCTCGGCCTCGGCAGCGCCGGTCGTGCGCGCGAGGATCGCCTGCTCCTCATCGGCATCGGGATAGCCCAGCGCGACATGCAGCAGGAAGCGGTCGAGCTGCGCCTCGGGCAGCGGATAGGTGCCGGCCTGCTCGATCGGATTCTGCGTGGCCAGCACGAAGAACGGCTGCGGCAGCGCGCGGGTCACGCCGGCATGGCTGACGGTGCGCTCGGCCATCGCCTCGAGCAGCGCGGCCTGGGTCTTGGGCGGTGTGCGATTGAGTTCGTCGGCCAGCAGCAGCTGGGTGAACACCGGCCCTTCCTGAAAACGGAAATGCCGCCGCCCGGTGCCATGGTCCTCCTCGAGCAATTCGGTCCCCAGCAGGTCGCTGGGCATCAGGTCGGGCGTGAACTGCACGCGCCGGAAGTCGAGGTCGAGCGCCCGGCCGAGCGTGCGTACCAGCAGCGTCTTGCCCAGCCCCGGCACACCTTCGAGCAGCACGTGCCCGCCGGCGAGCAGCGCGACCAGCAGTTGTTCGACGACATCGGCCTGGCCGACGACGGCGCGCGCGATCGCATCGCGCAGCGCATCAAGCTGCGCCAGGCGCGCCTGCAGGTCGGCTTCGGTGGGGGTGGTCGCGGTCATGCGGCAGGTCCTGCGAAAGCGGAAGTCATGCGGTCAGTGCGTACATCACGATATTGACCGCGAACTTGGTGTTGTCCTGCGCCAGGAAGCGCTTGTTGCGCCAGTCGTAGTCCCATTCGCAGCCGTAATCCTTGTTGCTGTAGAGCACCGCCAGCCGGCCATCGATCTCGATGCCCTTGAGGTAGTCGTGCACCAGGTCGTCACCCCAGCCATTGAGCTCGAAGCCGGTCGCCGGCGGCCCCTCGGGGAAGCGGAAGAAGCTGTGGTAGAGCGCATGCGAATTCGGCAGTTTGCGCATCGCCGACGCGCCGAAGATCGCGGCCATCTGCGCCTCGAACGACTTGGCGAACAGGCCGTCGATGTCGTGGTTGCAGTCGTCGACGAACACGAAACCGCCGCCGCGCACGTAGCGCTCGAAGTTGCGCCGCTCGGCCGGGCTGAACTCGACCAGGCGATGGCCGGCGAGATAGCAGAACGGCGCGGCGAGCATCTTCGGGTCCGACAGCGCGACCACATGCTCGGTCGGATCGACGCGCAGGTCGGTGTAGTCGATCAGCGAGGTGATCACATTGGACGGCATCCGCGCATCGACGTCCCAGTCGCCCGACTCGTAGCGCAACCGGGTGAACCAGAAATCGTAGCGCGCCGACTGCGCCAGCACCGGCGGCAGGGCCAGCCCGGCCGCCGCACCCAGCACCCACTGCAACGCGTGACGCCGATTCATCGCACCGCCCCGCCCCAGCTCGGGCGGGGTCGCGCCTGCGGCACGTCCTGCCCGAGCGGCGGGCGCCGCCCGGGCACCGGCATCACCCGCGATGCGGACGCCTCAGACCGCATCCGACAGCGAAGTGAACGTGAAGTCGCGCAGCCGCATCGGCGGCAGCATCATCACCATCGACGACTCGTCGCCGCCCACGCGCACTGGCCGACCGAGTTCGTCGATGTTGTTGAGCATGATCACCGGCGATTCGTTGAAGCGGAAGTTCTTCAGCGGGTACTTGATCTCGCCGTTCTCGATGTAGAAGGTGCCGTCGCGGGTCAGCCCGGTCAGCAGCACGGTCTGCGGGTCGACCATGCGGATGTACCAGGTACGCGTGACCAGGATGCCGCGATCGGTGCCTGCAATCAGGTCGGCGGTCGATTTGTCGCCGCCCGCCATCAACAGGTTGCCCGGCCGGCCGACCGCGCGCTTGCCCTGCTGCTGCGCCCAGAACCGCGAATAGTCGAGATTGGCGACCTTGCCGTTTTCGATGATCGCCATCTTCTCGCGCGGCAGCCCGTCGCCGTCCCACGGCAGCACCGGCGCTTCCGGGTGCCACGGGTCGGCGACGATGTTGACGCGCGGGTCGTAGACCTGTTCGCCGAGCTTGTTGCCGCCGCCACGCTTGGACAGGAAACTGCGGCCCTCGTCGGCGGTACGCGCATCGAAGTAGCGCATCATGAACGAGATCAGCCCGGCCGCCGCGGCCGGCTCCAGGATCACGGTGTACTTGCCCGGCTCCAGCGCCTGGGCCTGCGCCGACTCGCTGGCCTTGCGCATCGCGACCCGCACATCGCGGCCGGCGTCGAATGCGCTGGCGTCCTTGAGGTTGCGCCCCACCCAGCCCGACCCGCGGCCGTCCTCGGTGCGCACGGTGCAGGTGTAGTTGAAGTTGGTCGCCTGCTGGTAGCCGAAGTTGCCATTGCTGTTGGCGAACGCGACGAAGCTGCGACCATCGTCGAGGAAGCCGGCGGCGATCAGCTTCTCGGCCCGGCACGGGGCGATCGAATCGGCTGCGACCTGCGCGCGGAACTCCGGGGTGATCGCCGCGGTGGATTCGCTGAATGTCGGACTGGCGCGATAGTCCTGCTTGCCGATCGCCGGCAGGAACTCGGGGTTCTCGGGCGCCAGGCGGGCGAGGTCTTCGGCGCGCTTGACCACATTGCGCAGCGAGGCCTCGTCGAAGGCGTTGATGCTGGCCGTACCCACGCGCTTGCCGAAGGCGACCTGCACGCTGAGTTCGGCATTGCTGACGATGCCGCTGGTGGACACGTTGTTGAGCGCGAAACGGATGTTGCCGTCGATCGAGCCCGACAGTGTGGCGGTGCACTCGTCGGCGGTCGACAACGCGACGGTCTTCTCGAGCAGTTCGCGGGCCTGGGCTTCGGTGAAGATGGTCATGGTCGGGACTCCTTAGCCGAGCGAACGCGCGGTGTTGATGACGTTGATGCCGTTGAAGCGTGCGGTCGCCGAGCCGTGCGAGACCGCCGAGACCTGGCTGGGCTGGCCCTTGCCGTCGAAGAACGAGCCGCCGAGGCGGTAATCGCGCTCGTCGCAGACCAAGACGCAGGCGTTCCAGAACTCCGGCGTGCGGATCTGGTAGGCGACGTCCTCGATCATGCCGGCAATCTTGCCGTTGCGGATCTCGTAGAACAGCTGGCCGCCGAACTGGGCGTTGTAGCGCTGCTGGTCGATCGAGAACGACCCATCGCCGACAATGTAGATGCCGTTCTCCACGTCGCCGATCATCTGCTCCACGCTCAGCGGCGTGCGGCCGGCGGCCAGCGAGACGTTGGGCATGCGCTGGAACTGCACGCTCGACCAGGCGTCGGCGTAGCTGCAGCCGTCGGACTCGGTCTTGCCCAGGATGTGCGCCTGGTCGCGCGTGGCCTGGTAATCGACCAACTTGCCGGCGTCGATCAGGTTCCAGCGCTTGGTCGCCACGCCTTCGTCGTCGTAGGCCACCGCGCCCAGGCTCCCGGGCTGGGTCTTGTCGGCGAACACGGTCACCTGGTCGCTGCCGTACTGGAAGCGCTGCTCGCGCTTGTCGAGCGTGGCGAAGCTGGTGCCGGCGTAGTTGGCCTCGTAGCCGAGCACGCGGTCGAGCTCGAGCGGGTGGCCGATCGACTCGTGGATGGTCAGCCAGGTGTGCGAGGGGTCGAGCACGAGGTCGTAGCGACCAGGCTTGACCGATGGCGCACGCAGCTTCTCCTGCGCCTGGCGCGCCGCAGCGATCGCATCCTCGCGCATGTCGTAGGAGGTGCTGTAATTGACCACGCCATTGGGCGAGACGATCTTGCCTGCGGCGGCCCCGTCGAGGTACTCGAAGCCCATGCCCATCGGCGCCGACAGGCCCTCGCGGGTGCGGAACTTGCCGCTGGCCTTGTCGATCGCGGTCACCGTCATCGGCGCCCAGATCCGGTGCACGTCCTGGTCGATGTACGAGCCGTCGGTGCTGGCGAAGTACTTCTGCTCGTTGACCAGGAACAGCGTGGAATTCACGAAGCTCGCGCCGGCCGACAGCGCCGCGGCGTTGACGCCCAGCAGCAGGTCCACCTTGTCCTTGACCGGCACCTCCATGCCGTTGCGGGCGATCGGGGTGCGCCAGGCGACCTCGCCCACGCCCTTGACCGGCGCCAGCTGCACCGGCGCGGTCTGCACCTTGGCGTTGGCCAGCGCGATCGCGACGGCCTGGCGCGCGGCCTCGGCCACGCCCTGCTCGGTCAGCGTGTTGGTCGCGGCGAAGCCCCAGGCCCCGCCGGCGACGACGCGCACGCCCACGCCGGTCGACTCGGTGCTGACCACGTTCTGGACCTTGTCCTCGCGGGTCATCACGAACTGCCGCAGGTAACGGCCCACACGCACGTCGCAGTAGCTTGCGCCCGCGGCGGTCGCTGCATTCAGGCCGGCATCGGCCAACCGCTTCTTGACGCCCACATCGAGCGCGGTCAGCAGTTGCTCGGCGGCAATCACCTTGCCGAAGACGGCGGGCAGCAACAAGCCGCCCGCGCCGACACCAGCGAGGGCGAGGAAATCGCGTCTATGCACAGCAGCTCTCCCGAAAAGCGAGGGTCCGCGGCGGGTGCGGACGTTGGCGATGAGATGGCGACGCGTCCCCTACGCGCCGTCCGGATTGATGACATGCCACGCCGGCCGCGTCCAGTGACGAATGGCACAGACCCGCCAGCGGATTCGGATCCGGCGCGCCGGCGACTCGGTGGTCACGCAGGCCGAACCCAGCACACGACCGATGCCCGCGGCGGGCAGCCACGGCGACCCTGCACGCCCGCATCCGCGACCGGGTGCATCGACATCAGGAGACACCGCAATGCCACTGACCCCGACCCAAGCGAGCGCGGCCGTCGCCGCCCTGCTCGACGCGAGCGCCGAGCTGTTCTATGGCGGCGACCGGCCGACCGTGTTCGGCGAGGCGATGGTGCCGATCTTGATCGAAGTGCCGGGCGCCCAGCCCAATGGCAACCTGGCGCCGGCGCCCGGCGGCTACGGCATCGAGGCCAGCCAGGGCCTGCTCGGCCTGGACGACGACGTCGCGATCAAGTTCGCACTCGCCCACGAAGCCGGACACGGCATGAGCGAACGGATCCTCGCCGACATTGGCCTGCACGGGATCAGCGGGCCGGCCACCGAGGTCATCGCTGATCTCGCCTCCGCCTACCTGCTGACCCGGGTCGGGCACGGCTGGGCCGAGGTCCTGACCAGCGTACGGGCCTGGCAACAGAACGGGATCTTCGACGAACACGCCAGCGGCGACCACCCCGCCGGTGCCGACCGCGTCCGTCATGTCGAGACGCTTGCGCACGCGATGGCCGGGCAGCCGCCGCCGTTCGGCGCGGCCGCGCTCGCGATCTGCCAGTCGTTGTAGCCGCCTGGCGTCGGGGCGATGCAACCCTCGCGTCGCCCCGAGCCGCCCGCTCGTCGCTACAGCGAACGTGCGGTGTTGATCACGTTGATGCCGTCGAAGCGCGCAGTCGCCGAACCGTGCGACACCGCCGAGACCTGGCCGGGCTGGCCCTTGCCGTCGAAGAACGACCCGCCCAGGCGATAGTCGCGTGCATCGCAGATCGCGCTGCAGGCGTTCCAGAACTCCGGCGTGCGGATCTGGTAGGCGGCGTCCTCGACCATGCCGACGATCTCGCCATTGCGGATCTCGTAGTACAGCTGGCCGCCGAACTGGGCGTTGTAGCGCTGCTGGTCGATCGAGTATGAGCCGCGCCCATGGATGTAAAGGCCACGCTCGACGCCGGCGATCATCTCGCGCACCGTCAGCGGCGACCGGCCCGGCGACAGCGAGACGTTGGGCATGCGCTGGAACTGCACGCTCGACCAGGCGTCGGCATAGCTGCAGCCATCGGATTCGGTCTTGCCCAGCAGATGCGCCTGGTCGCGTGTGGCTTGGTAGTCGACCAGGATGCCGTCCTTGACCAGGTCCCATTGCTTGCAGCGCACGCCTTCGTCGTCGTAGCCGACCGCGCCCAGGCTCCCGGGCTGGGTCTTGTCGGCGACGAAGTTCACGATCTCGCTGCCCCAGCGGTAGCCCGCATCGCGCTTGTCGAGCGTGGCGAAGCTGGTGCCGGCGTAGTTGGCCTCGTAGCCGAGCACGCGGTCGAGCTCCAGCGGGTGGCCGACATTCTCGTGGATGGTCAGAAACAGGTTCGACGGATCGAGCACGAGGTCGTAGCGGCCGGGCTGGACCGAGGGCGCACGCAGTTTCTCGCGGGCCTGCCGAGCGGCGGCGACCGCGTCTTCGCGCATGTCGTAGGCGCGGCCGTAGGCGACCACGCCGCCCGGCAGGTCGAAGCGCTGCGCCGGGTCCGGCGTGAGGTATTCGTAGCCCAGCCCCATCGGCGCCGACAGGCCGTCACGGGTGCGGAACTTGCCGCTGGCCTTGTCGATCGCGGTGACCGTGAACGGCGCCCAGATCCGGTGCACGTCCTGGTCGATGTAGGACCCATCGGTGCTGGCGAAGTACTTTTGCTCGTTGACCAGGAACAGCCGCGAGCCGACGAAGTCGGCACCGGCGGCGATCGCGGCGGCATTGACGTCGAGCAGCAGCGCGACCTTGTCCTCGACCGGCACGGCCATGCCGTTGCGGGCGATCGGCGTGCGCCAGGTGACCTCGCCTACGCCCGCAACCGGTGCCAGCTGCACCGGCGTCGTCTGGATGCGGGCATTGGCCTTGGCGATCGCCACCGCCTGGCGCGCGGCCGCGGAAATACTGCCGGGGTCAAGGGCATTGGTCGCCGCGAACCCCCAGGCGCCGTCGGCAAGCACGCGGATGCCCGCGCCGATCGACTCCTCGTTGACCACGTTTTCCACCCGCGCCTCGCGGGTCATCACGTACTGGCGCAGGTAGCGACCGATGCGCACGTCGCAGTAGCCGGCGCCGCCGTCGCGCGCGGCCTGCAAGGCGACATCGGCAAGCCGCTTCTTGAAGGCCGGATCGAGCGCGTGCGTCAGTTCCTCGGCCGCGATCGCCCGGCCGATGCCGCCGGGCAACAGCAGGCCGCCCAGCCCGATCCCGCCCAGGGCCATGAAGTCACGACGCCGCATTGCACTCTCCCCCGCGGCGATGGCCGCACAGCCCCCGATTCTTCTGCGCGCAGCGCTGACGCGTCAAATCAACCCCAAAACCGGGGTCAGAGTGCATTTCTTGCCACGTGACTCACACAAGGCCGCGCGACTTGCGAAAAATGCACTCTGACCCCGGTTTGGGGGCAGTGCGCCGAGCCGACACGATCGGCACATGCGGCGCGGTGGCGGCGCCTCTATGCTTGCGCGCTGTCTCCATGCCTGGAAGTTGCCGCATGCGTCGTTCCCTGCTCGCCGTTGCCGTGCTCACCGCCGCCCTTGCCGGCTGCAACCGGGAGGCGCCGAGCGCCCCCGCCAACGCGCAGGACGGCGCAGTTGCCACGGCGCCCTCGCCCGCCGACGCGGCGTTCGCCGAACTGTCGAAGCGCTACCTCGACGAGGTGATGGCGCTGTCGCCGGTGTCGGCCACGCAGATCGGCGACCACCGTTTCGATGCCGAGGTCGACGATCTGTCGGCGGCGGGTCGGCAAGCGGCCCTGGACTTCAATCGCCGCTACCTGGCCGAGCTCGGCGCGATCGACGTCGACAAGCTCTCGCGCGAGAACCACGTGGACGCGCTGATCCTGCGCAACCAGCTCGAATACGGCATCTGGGACACCGAGGTCATGCAGAGCTGGGCCTGGGATCCGCAGACCTACAGCGGACTGGCCGGTGGCGCGATCTACGGATTGATGGCACGCGAGTTCGCGCCGATGCCCGAGCGCCTGAAGTCGGCGACGCAGCGCATGGAGAAGATCCCGGCGATCCTCGCCCAGGCGCGCGAAAACCTGGATCCGGCGCGGGTGCCGCCGACCCACGCGCGCACGGTCGCGGCGCAGAACAAAGGCATCCTGGCGCTGATCGAGACGTTCATCACGCCCAATGCCGACCAATTGCAGGGACAGGATCGCGCGCGTCTGGATGCGGCGGTCGAGACGCTGCGCGCCGCGGTCGAGGAACACCAGACCTGGCTCGATGGCACGCTGGTGCCCAATGCCAAGGGCGAGTTCCGCATTGGCGCGGAGAAGTACGACCAGAAGCTCAAGTTCGCGCTCAACTCTTCGCTCTCGCGCCAGGACATCCGCCAGCGTGCCGAAGCCGAGCTGGCCCGCATCCGCGACGAGATGTATGCCGTCGCGCAGACGGTGCTCGAAGGCCGCGATGGCGCGCCCGAGACGCCCGCGCAGCCGACCGAAGACCAGCGCCAGGCGGCGATCGAGGCGGCGATGGAAGTCGCCTATGCCGATCGCCCCGGCCGCGACGAGGTGGTTGAGTACGCCCGCCACACGCTGGACGTGGCCACCGAGTTCGTCCGCAAGCACGACCTGGTGACGGTGCCCAACGACCCGGTCAAGATCATCCTGATGCCGGAGTTCCAGCGCGGCGTCGCGGCGGCGTATTGCGATTCGCCCGGTCCGCTCGACAAGGGCCTGGACACCTACTACGCGATCTCGCCGATTCCCGAAGACTGGAACGACGCCCAAGTCGATTCGTTCCTGCGCGAGTACAACAAGCACATGCTGCATGTGCTGACGATCCACGAAGCGATGCCCGGCCACTACCTGGAAGGCGCGCATTCGGTGAATCACCCCTCGACGCTGCGCGCTGTGTTCCGCTCCGGGCCGTTCGCCGAAGGCTGGGCGGTGTACACCGAGCGGATGATGGCCGACGCCGGCTACGCCGACAGCGACCCGCTGTTTCGACTGATGCAACTCAAGTTCTATGCGCGCGCGGTCGCCAACGCGATCCTCGACCAGGGCATCCACGTCGACAACTGGACCAAGGAGCAGGCGCTGGACCTGATGGTGCGCCAGACGTTCCAGCAGCAGAGCGAGGCCGAGGGCAAGTGGACGCGCGCGCAGCTGTCGTCGACCCAGTTGGCGACCTACTTCGTCGGCGCGCAGGAGCACTTCGACGCCCGCAAGGCGGCCGAGGCCGCACGCGGCGAGGCGTTCAACCTCAAGCAGTACCACGACGACATGCTCGGCCAGGGCGCACCGCCGGTCCGCTTCGCGCGCCAGCTGATGCTCAACGAAGACATCCAGTAACCCGAAAAACCGGGGTCAGAGTGCAATTTCGAATGCAGGATCGACATGCAGCGCGATTCCTGGAAATTGCACGCTGACCCCATTTTTTTATTGCACTCTGACCCCGGTTTTCAGGGGCGGGCGGCGGCGAAGGCCTCGGGCAGGGTCTGCACCTGGCCGCAGCGGCTCGGGTCGTAGCCGGGCAACAGGCCGAGTTCGCGGCCGAAGCCGTCGCTGCGCAGCAGGGCGAGCAGCCCGCGCAGGCGGCCGGACTCGAGCACGTCGTTGTGGCACAGGAAGAAGTAGTGCTCGGTGACCAGCGGGTGGAAGTCCAGCCCGTAGCGCCGTGCCGGGGGCTCGAGCGCGAAGCCGACATCGGCCAGGCCGCTGGCGACGTACGCAGCGACCGCGGCATGGGTCAGTTCCTCGACGTCGCAGGCGCGGATGCGGTCGAAGGCGATGCCGTGATTGGCCAGCATCGTCTCGAACAGCAGCCGCGTACCCGAGCCGGGCTGGCGGTGGATCACACGGATGTCGGGACGCTCCAGGTCCTGCAGCGTGCCGATGCCCAGCGGGTTGCCGGCCGCCAGCACCAAGCCCTGGCGCCGCATCGCCAGGTGGATCACCCGATCGGCGTCGAGGTCGAGGCGCGGACGGTAGTGCGCGAACAACGGCGCCTCGAGCATGCCGATCGGCAGGTGCAGGCCGGCGATGTCGCAGGCGCCGGTCCGTAGCGCGGTCAGCGCGTCGTCCGGGCTACGGTATTTGAGGTCCAGCGCCACGTCCGCTGCCGCCATCTCGCGGCGCAGCGTCTCCACGCCGAAGCCGTGCGAGGCGTGCACGCGCAGCGGCCGCGCATGTGCGCCCACGGTGCGCTCCAGTTCGGCCTCCAGTTCGGTCGCCAGGCTGTCGAGTAGCGGCGACAGGCGCGCGGCGATGCGGCTGTCGGCCCAGACCAGGCGCTCGCCGATCGCCGTCAGCGACGCCCCCCGCCCCCGGCTCATCCGCAGCAGCGGTTGCCCGAATACCGCTTGGGCGTCCTGCAACCGTCCCCAGGCGTAGCGATAGGAGACGCCGGCCTGGCGGGCCGCCGCCGCGAGCGAGCCGGTCGCCCGGACGGCCAGCAGCAGCTCGACCAACTGCGACGATAGCGCGACACCGTCGGTGTTCTCGAGTGTCCACTGCGGTTGGATCCGGACCTTGTACATCGCGACTCCCGCCCGCGCAGGCGGGCCAAATAGGCTCTTGAAAGCCGATTATTAGACCAATGGCGCTTCACTGACAGCCCCGATGCGGCTACCGTTGCGACACTTTGTCGCAGCCAATATGCATTTCACAGCATATTTGCCGGCGGCGCCGCATCCGGCTGACCGATTCGGGAGGATCCATGGCCAACAGCACCTCAGTTCCGCTTCCTGCCGCCGCGGCGCCATCGGGCGGCCTGCTGTCGAAGGAACGCATCATTGCCAGACCCGGCTTCAACCGCTGGCTGGTCCCGCCGGCCGCGCTGGCGATCCACCTGTGCATCGGCATGGCCTACGGCTTCAGCGTGTTCTGGCTGCCGCTGTCGATGGCCGTGGGCATCCATGCGCCGGTCGCCTGCGCGCCGGAGATGGGCTTCTTCGCACGCATCACCTCGGCCAGCTGCGACTGGCAGATCAGCGAACTGCAGTGGATGTACACGCTGTTCTTCGTGCTGCTGGGCTGCTCGGCCGCGATCTGGGGCGGCTGGCTCGAACGCGTCGGCCCACGCAAGGCCGGCTTCGTGGCCGCGCTGTGCTGGTGCGGCGGCTTGCTGATCTCCGCGCTGGGCGTCCACCTGCATCAGATCTGGATGCTGTGGCTGGGCTCGGGCGTGATCGGCGGCGTCGGGCTGGGGCTGGGCTATATCTCCCCGGTGTCGACGCTGATCAAGTGGTTCCCCGACCGCCGCGGCATGGCGACCGGCATGGCGATCATGGGCTTCGGCGGCGGCGCGCTGATCGGCAGCCCGCTGGCCGACATGCTGATGCGCCACTTCGCGACCCCGACCTCGGTCGGCGTCAAGGAGACCTTCCTGGTGATGGCGGTGGTCTATTTCGTCTTCATGATGGCCGGCGCCTTCGGCTACCGCGTGCCGCCGACCGGCTGGAAACCCAAGGGCTGGACGCCACCGCCGGCGTCGAATAACGCGATGATCACCCAGGGCCACGTGCACGTGAAAAAGGTCTGGAGCATTCCGCAGTTCTGGCTGGTGTGGGCGGTGCTGTGCCTGAACGTCTCGGCGGGCATCGGCGTGCTGGGACTGGCCTCGCCGATGCTGCAGGAGATGTTCGGCGGCCGGCTGATCGGCGTCGACGCCGGCTTCGGCGACCTCACCGCCGAGCAACTGTCGGCGATCGCCGCGATCGCGGCCGGCTTCGTCGGCATGCTGAGCCTGGCCAATATCGTCGGCCGGTTCTTCTGGGCGTCGATGTCCGACAAGTTCGGCCGCAAGCTCACCTACTCGATCTTCTTCGTGCTCGGCATCGCGCTGTACGCCGCCGCACCCACCCTCGGCAACGCCGGCTCGATCGCACTGTTCGTCATCGCGTTCTGCGTGATCCTGTCGATGTACGGCGGCGGTTTCGCCACCGTGCCGGCGTACCTGGCCGATCTGTTCGGCACCCAGCACGTCGGCGCGATCCACGGCCGTCTGCTCACCGCATGGGCGGCGGCCGGCATCCTCGGCCCGCTGGTGATCGGCTACATGCGCGAGTACCAGCTCGGCCTGGGCATGCCGCCCTCGCAGGTCTACAACACCACGATGTACATCCTGGCCGGCATGCTGGCGCTGGGCCTGGTGTGCAACCTGCTGGTGCGCCCGGTGAACGCGAAGCACTTCATGACGCCCGAGGAACTGGCGCACGAGAAGCAGCTGGCGCACGAGAAGGTCGACGCCAGCGGCAAGTCGCTGATCTCCCAGGAGGACATGGACCGTATCGGTGCGGGCGGCAACCCGCTGCTGGTCGCGTTCTGCTGGGCCGCGGTCGGTATTCCGCTCGCCTTCGGCATCTGGAAGACGCTGGAGAAGGCACTGGTGCTGTTCTCCTGATCCCTCGCCGGCGGGCGCGCATGCGCCCGCCCTCACCTCGAGCGCCATGACCCAGCCCTCCGATCCCGATCTGCCTCAAGGCGCCGTGCTGCGTCCGGTCGAACGCTGGCGTGGCGGCGCGGGGCGCCAGCTCGACGACGCCATCGCCGAGGAAGTCCCGGTGGCGTTCGTCTACAACGATGCGCCGTTCGCGGTGATGATGGCCACGCCAGCCGATCTGGAGGATTTCGCGCGCGGCTTCGCCTTGAGCGAAGGCATCGTCGAACATCCCGACGATGTCGCGATCGAGCGTATCGAGCACCTGCTCGAGGGCATCGAGATCCGCCTGCGCATTCCAGACGCGCGCGCCGAGGCGCTGGCCGCGCGCCGGCGCAGCATGAGCGGCCGCAGTGGCTGCGGCGTCTGCGGCAGCGAACTGCTGGAAGCCGCGCTGCGCGTGCCGCCACCGGTCGCGGCCGATGTCCGCATCGAGGTCCATGCGCTGCAACGCGCACTGCGGCAGTTGCGCGACAGCCAGTCGATCAATGCACTGACCGGCGCCACCCATGCCGCCGGATGGGCCGCGACCGACGGCACCCTGCTGCTGGTGCGCGAGGACATCGGCCGGCACAACGCGCTCGACAAGTTGATCGGCGCACTGCATGGCGCCGGTCATGCGCTGGACGCGGGCTTTCTGGTGGTCACCAGCCGCGCCAGTTACGAAATGGCGATGAAGGCCGCCAGCGCGGGCATCGCGCTGATGGCCGCGATTTCCGCTCCCACTGCGCTGGCGATCTCACTCGCCCAGCACGCCGACCTCACCCTGATCGGCTTCGCCCGCGACGACGGGCACGCCGTCTACACCCACGCGCAACGGCTGCTGCCCGAGTCGGCCCCGTCGCCGCCCGCAGCCCCGCGCCCCGGCAGGAGTTCCACGCCATGAGCAAGCATCCGATCCGCAAGTACGACGCCCCCGCCGGTGGCTGGGGCGCCCTGAAGAGCGTCGCCAAGGCGCTGATGGACCAGAACATCGCGGTCGACGGCGCCAAGACGCTGCTGCGCGCCAACCAGCCCGATGGCTTCGACTGTCCCGGCTGCGCCTGGCCCGATCGCGACCACACCTCGACGTTCGAGTTCTGCGAGAACGGCGCCAAGGCCGTCGCGGCCGAAGCCACCAAGTTCCGCGCCGGGCCCGACCTGTTCGCGCGTTACAGCGTCGCCGAACTGCGCAGCTACAGCGACCACTGGCTCGAGGGTCAGGGCCGGCTGACCACGCCGATGCGCTACGACGCGGCCACCGACCATTACGTGCCAGTGAGCTGGGACGAGGCCTTCGCGCTGATCGCCCGCCACCTCAATGCCCTGCCCTCACCCGACGAGGCGATCTTCTATACCTCCGGGCGCACCTCCAACGAGGCCGCGTTCCTCTACCAATTGTTCGTGCGCGAGTACGGCACCAACAACTTTCCCGACTGCTCGAACATGTGCCACGAGTCGTCGGGCACGGCGCTCAAGAAGCAGATCGGCGTGGGCAAGGGCACGGTGTCGCTGCACGACTTCGAGCTGGCCGATGCGATCTTCATCTTCGGCCAGAACCCGGGCACCAACCATCCGCGCATGCTCGGCGAACTGCGCGAGGCGGCGCGGCGCGGTTGCGCGATCGCCTCGTTCAACCCGCTGCGCGAGCGCGGCCTGGAACGCTTCGCCGATCCGCAGGACAAGGTCGCGATGCTGACCAACGGCTCGACGCAGATCTCGTCGGACTACTTCCAGCTCAAGATCGGCGGCGATCTGGCGGCGATCAAGGGCATGATCAAGCACGTGCTCGAGCGCGACGTCGAGGTCACCGGCCAGGGCGGCGACTCGCTGCTCGACCAGGCCTTCATCGCCGAACACACGTCCGGCTTCGACGCGTTCGCCGCCGACGTGATGGCCGAACCCTGGGAGATCATCATCGAGGAATCGGGCCTCGACGAAGCGCAGATCCGCCGCGCCGGCGAGCTGTACCTCAAGTCCGAGCGGGTCATCGCCTGCTGGGGCATGGGCATCACCCAGCACAAGCATTCGGTCGCGACGATCAACATGCTGACGAACCTGCTGCTGCTGCGCGGCAACCTCGGGCGCCCCGGTGCCGGCGCCTGCCCGGTGCGCGGCCACAGCAACGTGCAGGGCGACCGCACGATGATGATCTACGAAAAGCCGCCCGCCGCCTTCCTCGACCGGCTGCGCGACGTGTTCGGCTTCGAGCCGCCGCGCGAGGATGGATACGACACCGTGGGCGCGATCGAGGCGATGATCGACGGCCGCGCGAAGGTGTTCTTCGGCATGGGCGGCAACTTCGCGATCGCGACCCCCGACACCGAGGCCACTGCACGCGGACTGCGCAACTGCGCGCTGACCGTCAACGTCACCACCAAGCTCAACCGCACCCACCTCACCCACGGCCGCGAGGCGCTGATCCTGCCGTGCCTGGGCCGGACCGAGATCGACATCCAGGCCCGCGGCGCGCAAGGCGTGACCGTCGAGGACTCGATGAGCATGGTGCACCTGTCGTCGGGCATCAATCCGCCGGCCTCCGACACCCTGCTGTCGGAGCCGGCGATCGTCGCCCACCTCGCCCACGCCACGCTCGGCGAACGCAGCCGGGTGCCGTGGCTGGCGCTGATCGAGGACTACGACCGCATCCGCGACCTGATCGCCCGCACCTTCGACGATTTCCACGACTTCAACGCCCGGGTCCGCGTGCCCGGCGGCTTCCGGCTGTCGAACACCGCGCGCGACCGCCGCTGGCTCACCGAGACCGGGAAGGCCCACTTCGTGCCGGCCCGGGTGCCGACCGACAATCCGATCCACCGCGCGCGCCGCATGCATGGCGACCGGCCGGTGTTCACGCTGGCGACCACCCGCTCGCACGACCAGTACAACACCACCGTCTACGGGCTGGACGACCGCTACCGCGGCGTGTTCGGCGAGCGCCGCGTACTGTTCATCGCCGCCGAGGACATCGCCGCGCTCGGCATGCGCGCCGGCGACTGGGTGGACCTGGAAAGCCTCAGCGAGGACGGCGTGCGCCGGCAGGCCAAGCGCTTCCTGCTGGTCGAGTACGCGATTCCGCGTGGCTGCCTGGCCGCCTACTACCCCGAGACCAATCCGCTGGTGCCGCTGTCGAGCTACGCCGACGAATCGCGCACCCCGACATCGAAGTCGGTGCCGGTGATCGTCACCCCGCACGTGCCCGACACCGACGCCGCGGCCCCGCGCCAGCGCGACATCCCCGCTGCCGTTGTCCGCTGACACCGCCCTGCTCGAGGCGCTGCTGCACGCACTCGCCGACGCGCCCGACGGGGTCTCGCTGCCGCGGCTGTGCAAGCGCCTGGGCCTGCGCATGAGCGTGCTGCTGCGCATGCTGGCCTACCTGGGCGAGGACACGATCGGCGGCACCCAGGGCCTGGGCTGGGTCCGCACCGTCGATGACGGCGCGCGGACCCTGGCGATGCTGACCGACACGGGCCGCCAGGCGCTGGAACGCAGCGACGGCTGATCCACGCCGCGCCGCGGGCAAACGCCACCACGCGATGCACCACCTCCCCCGCACCGCGGACGATGCACCACCTCCCCCGCACCGCGGGGGAGGTCGGCCCGCGCCCGCGGGCCGGGTGGGGGCACGGGCCTGCCCAGAAGACCACCTCCCCGACAGACCCGCCGCCCCCCGCGAGCGGCCACTTGCCCTCGATCGGCTTGCCCCCGGCTCACCCCGTCGCGCGAACGCGCGCCTACTGACAGCCCGCGGGCGCCGCAGCGACGATCGCGGCGAACCCCGGTGTCGCCGGCGACACGTACGGCGTCAGCCCACCCTTGCCGGCGGTCGCGAACACGTAGCGCGCCAGGTCCATGTCGGCTGGCAACCAGTTGTCTTCCAACAGGGCCAGCGAGCGCGCATCGTAGAGCGCCAGCATGTCCGGGACCGCGCCGACCGAGCGGGTCAGGTCGCCCGGCACGCCGTGCGCCTGGCAGTGGGCGTCCGCGTACCGGACCACGGTGCCTTCCACCCGCAGCCCCGAGGTGTCGCGCACGTCGCGCAGCAGCGCGGCGATCCAGTCGTCGAGGTCGTCGCCCTTGCTGTTGACACTGTTGTTGAGCAGCAGGTTGTCCTCGAACGCCAGGCGCCCGCCCACGCGCACGCTCAGCACGTCCTTGCGATAGCCGTAGAACACGTTATTGAACAGGTGCGAGCGCCCGCGTCGCAGCAGCGGCACCCGGCGCAGTCCGTTGTAGGCGCTGTCCCCGAACACGTCGTCGGTGGTCACGTACAGGTTGTTGTGCACGGTGCTGGTGATCTGCGCGTCGATCGTATGGCTGTCGCTCGCGCCGTGCAGCGCGGCCCGCTTGACGTTGTGCAGCCGGTTGAACGACACGGTGATGTCGTACGCACCGACCTTGACGTCGTAGGCCGAATCGCCGGTGTTCTCGAACGTGTTCTGGTGGATCCAGATGTCGTGCGAGGCGCCGGTCGAGCGCGCCATGTCCGGGTCGAGGTTGTGGTCCTCGGTATGGCCGACACCGACGAAGCGGTTGTTGGTGACGATCACGTTGCGCGTGCTGTGCGTGGGACTGCCACTGCTGTCGGCGCCGATCTTGAAGCCGCTGAAGATGAAGCGCGCGTTCGCGCCGCGGCCGTCGATCGTGGTGTTGGAGCGCACCATCGGCAGCTTGAGCGCATCGAGGCTCGAATCGTTGAGCCGCGCGTTGAAGAACGTGTCCTCGCACGCGGCGGCCTGCACGCCGCGGTTGCTGCACCACAGTCGGTGATCGCGGCACTCGGCGACGCTGGCATTGCCCAACGCGGTGCGCACCTTCGGGTCCTCGCAGCCGTTGCGGTACATGCCGATCTCCGTGGGCGCGGCGAAATCGACCTTGTCGAAGACGATCCAGGTCGGCGTGTCCGTCCCGATCGCCTCGAGGATCTGCTGTTCGGGCGATACCGCGCCGCTGTTGGTGATCACGACCAGGGTGCTGCCGCCGGCCGGCGCGTAGCCACCGGTGGTGCGGTACCCGAAGCCGACCGGGCTGCCCAGCGAATCGGCCAGGCACTGGACGATCGCCTGATCGCTGGTCAGCACCGGCGACTGCCGCCAGTTCATCGATGGGGTCTCCAGCAGTTGCCGGCAGGCCGCCGCAATCCCGCTTCCCGGTCCGCCACCGCCGCCGCTGCCCGGCGCGACCGTCACCGCGACCGGCGCTGACTCGTAAGCGGTGCCGCTGCCGTCGAGCACGCGGACCCAATAGTGATACGTGCCCGGAGCCAGGCCCGCATCCCCATAGCTGCCGCCGACCACATGGTCGGCCACGAGCGTGCGTCCGGCTGGGTTCGCGTCGGCGTCGCGGTACACCTGCTGCCGTGGCGGCGTGCCGCCGCCGACCGACCAGGCCAGCTGCGCGGTCGTGCCCGACGCGGTCGCCGACAGGCTCACCGTCCACGGTGCGCCCGGCGGGTTGGCGGGCCCGCCATCGGCATAGGTCTCGAACTCGGCCACCGTCGGTGTGCCGTTGGCGCTGAGGATTTCGAAGTTGAGCTTGCGCAGCGAAACCGGTGCGAATGCGATCGTGCCCGCCCCATTGCCGGTCGCCAGCACCTGCCCAGTGCCGTTGTCGACCAAGCGCCAGGCACCGATGCGTCCCTGCCGACCATCCGCCTCCCGGATCACCGCCGCGTCCACGGTCCGCGCCTCGCTCCATTTGACCGAGATCCGGCCGGTGGCCCCGCTCGGCGACCACCACGTGCCAGGATCGCCATCGATGGCGTTGCCGTAACTCGTTCCGCCGCCCTTGCTCGAGCCGTCGGCGCTCGCGCCCAGGCTCAGATTGGGTCCTACCTGGGCCTGGACGCCGCCCACGGCGCACATGCTCAGCGCCACCGCCAACAGCCACTGCCTTGTCGCGCGCATCTCCGTCACCTCCTGCGAAAGGGGGCAAGCCCCGGAATTCGATCCACGAAACCGGATGCCCACGGGGGGACCTGAAGTATGCACACCAGAGCGCGAAATGACCACCGGGGGACAATCAATCGAATCAATGTCTTGCGGACATCGCACCGCGACCTGTGGCGCATGCCCCCAGGCCGTAGCGCAGCCATTGCGACGCAACGGCCGATCGCGCGCTTGCAGGTCACGGCCGGCTCACGGCGCAGCCACGACGCTTGCGCGGTCGCAATCAACCACGGAGATCGACGATGGGTATATTCAGATGGCTGGCGCTCGGCGCCGCAGGGGCGGTCGCCTACAACGCCTGGCAGAAACGCCAGGCCGCCGCCGGCACGTCGGCGTCGGGGGCGCTCGACGATGGCAGGATCACACCGCCGCATGGCGATGCGATCACGGTTGGCGGGCCCGATCGCGAAGTGCCGGATGCGCCGTCCACGCGCCCTGCGCATTCGAGCCGGAGCTTCGGCGAAGAAGATTGAGTCGGATCGGCCGTCTCGTCGCATTGCCTCCACCGGCATTGCGATGCGACGGCCTGTCGTTACCGCGACCTCGCGTCTGCGCGGTCGCCACGTCCAGTCACGCGTGGCAGGACGTACCGACAGCCCTGCCACCGACGATCATTCCCATGCCAGCTCGAACCACCGCGTCAGCCGTTCGCCGGGCGCCAGTCGGCGCGGTGCGAGGTTGAAGGCATCGGGCGGACCGCTTTGCGGCTCGACGCAGGTGGCATGCGGGGCGGCGTCGTACACGACCCGGTGGTCGCAGTCCGAACGCAGCCGTAGCCGTTGATCGCCGCGATGCAACACGATGTCATCGCCTCCGGGAAAGCAATCATCCCAGGGGCTGGGCGCTGCAGGCGCGAGCGGCAGCGTCGCGATGCCGTCGTCGTCGCGCGGATAGACCTGCGCCGGCGCGAAGGCCACGCGTTCGGGTTTGCGGAACCAGGGATGCCAGCCGATCTCGGCTGGCATCGCGTGCTCGCCAGCGGCGAGCGACAGTGTCAGCATGATCCGCCCCGGTGCGACCTCGATCCGCTGCGCCGCGGTACCGCCGAATGGCCAAACCGCGTCGAGCGGCAGCGCCAGCGACAGCGCGACCGCATCACACGTCTGTGCCTCGACCTGCCACGGCAGCGCGAAGCCAAAGCCGTGGATCGCATGCGCACCGAAGTTCGCCGGCAGCACGTACTGCCGGCCATCGAACCGGAACCTGCCGCGGCGAATCCGGCCGACCCACGGCAGCATCGGATAGCAGCCCCAGGCGATCGTCGCCGGCAAGACGTCTTCGGGGCCGACCAGTTGCGCGACGCCGTCGTGCACGATCTGCGCGATGCGCCCGCCCGCGTCCGGCGCGACGACGATCTGGGTCGCACCGCTGCCGATGCGCAGCACCGCCCCCGGCGGCAGCGGCGCGGTCGCATCGTCCCGGGCGCGCGGACGCTCGCTCTCAGCCGCCATAGGGCGCGATCGTGCGGATGCGGCCCTGTGCGTCGTGGTGCAGTTCGGTGACCTTGACGTCGCGCAGGTGGGTCACGCCGCCCGAGCGCAACGCATCGTGGTAGTACAGCCACCAGCGCCCCTCGAACTCGACGATCGAGTGCTGCGTCGTCCAGCCCACGACCGGCTCGAGCAGCACGCCCTGATGGACGAACGGCCCATACGGGCTGTCGCCGACCGCGTAGCACAGCAGGTGCGTGTTGCCGGTCGAATACGACAGGTAGTAGCGACCGCCGTGGCGATGCAGCCAGGGGCCTTCGAAGAAGCGGCGCGCGTGGTCGTCGGCGCGCAGCGGCCGGCCGTCCGCGTCGAAGATCGCCACCTCGCGCGTGGGCTCGGCGAGCCCGCGCATGTCGGCGCGCAGCCGCGCCACGCGCGGCCCCAAAGCGGGCGCCGCACCGGTCGGTTCCTCATGGGCCGCATCGAAGACGTCGTCGCGATACTTCTGCAACTGCCCACCCCAGATCCCGCCAAAGTACAGATACTGCTCGCCATCGTCGTCGGCGAACACCGCCGGATCGATCGAGTACGTGCCGGCGATCGGTTCGGGATCGGGCACGAACGGGCCTTCCGGCCGGTCGCCGACCGCCACGCCGATGCGGAACAGGCCGTCGGCGCGCTTGGCCGGGAAGTAGAAGTAGTAGCGGCCATCGCGACAAGCGGCATCGGGTGCCCACATCTGCCGCGCCGCCCACGGCACGTCGCGCACATGCAGTGCGCGCCCGCAGTCCACGGCCTCGCCGCCGGGATGGTCCTGGCGCAGCACGTGGTAATCCTCCATGCCGAAATGCCCGCCCTCGTCGTCGAAGGGCGCGCCGGCATCGATGTCGTGCGAGGGATAGATGTAGAGCTTGCCCTCGAACACGTGCGCCGATGGATCGGCGGTATGGATATGGGTCACCAGCGGCGACGAAATCGCCCGGTCGGCCAGCGCCTGCAGGTCCGGCGCGGGCGCCGCATCGGCGTTCGGCGCGCCGGACTGGGATGCGCCCTGGGCGGGCGCGGTCATGCCGCCGCTCCGGCAGCGCGCGCACGACGCGCACCGAGCTCGTGTTCGATCCGGGTTTCCATCGGTTTGTCGATCTCGTAGAGGAACAGCAGGGCCACGCCTGCCAGGAACGGCAACGAGCAGTACACGCTCACCGCCAGCCGGATGCCGTCGATCGCGGCCATCGGTTGCGCACTTGCGCCGGCCTCGTAGCCATAGCGCGCCAGCACCGCGGCCACCAACGCGCCGCCGATACTCAGGCCGACCTTCAGGCCGCACAGCATCGCCGAGAAGATGATCGCGGTCGCGCGGCGATCGTTCTTCCATTCCGACCAGTCGGCGACGTCGGCGATCATCGCCCACAACAGCGGGATGGTGATGCCGTAGAAGAAGCCGTGCAGGATCTGCGAGCCGAACACCAGACCGATCGCATCGGGTGGGTAGAGATAGAACGCCAGCAGGAACACGGTGGAGACCGTCAGCGCGCCGCCGAACACATTGCGCTTGCCGAAGCGGTTGGCCAGCGGACGCGACAGCCCGATCCCGAGGATCATGCAGAGGATGCCGCCGGCATTGAACAGGCTGAAGGCCGAGGTCGGCGCGTCCTCCGGCCACAGGAAGCCGGCCATGCCCGCACCGGTCAGCAAGCCGTTGAGACCGCCGATCGCGCGTTCGAAGCCGGTGCGCTCCAGGAAGCCCGCCAACGCCGTGGGTTCGAGGTAATACTGGAAGTAGTAGATGGTCATGCCGCCCTTGAGGGCGAGCGCGACGAACACCAGGATCGTCAACAGCAGCATCACCTGCCACGGCCGGTTGCGGGCCAGGTCGACCAGGTCCTGGCGCACGCCCGACGACTGCGCGGGCGTCGGCACGATGCGCTCGCGGGTGGTCGCGAAGGTGATCAGAAAGAACACCGTGCCCACGACCGCAAACAGCGTCATCACGCTCTCGAAGCCGCGCACCCGGTCGCCATCGCCCAGGATCAGCACCAGCGGCAGCAACAGCACCTGGATCACGAACTGGGCGATCATCACCGCGACGAAGCGGTACGCCGACAGGCTGTTGCGCTGGGCCATGTTGCCGGTCAGCACGCCGCTGAGCGCGGCGTAAGGCAGATTGTTGGCACCGTAGACCAGCACCAGCAGCGTATAGGTCACCAGCGCATAGGCCACCTTGCCGCCCTCACCCAGGTCGGGCGTACTGAAGGCCAGCAGCGACAGCGCGCCGAATGGCACCGCCGTCCACAGGATCCACGGCCGGAACTTGCCCCAGCGCGTGCGTGTCCGGTCGGCCAGCAGGCCGATCATCGGCGTGAACACGAACGCGCCCAGCAACCCGACGACGAAGATGATCGTCGCCGCGGTCGCCGCCGGCAACGCATAGACATCGGTGTAGAAAAACGCCAGGTAGGTGATCAGCGTCTGGAAGATCAGGTTCGCGGCGAGGTCGCCGAGGCTGTAGCCGATCTTCTCCCTGACCGAGAGGATCTGCGATGTGTCGCTCATTGGTTCGGTCTTCCCCACTGCCCCCCCGACGGCACCGGCGCGGTGCCCGCATCGCGACATCGGGTTGCCTGCGCACCGGCGTCGGGGAGGACGACGCCGGCGCGCAGGGCCCGCCCTGCGTCAGAACGTACCGCGGATACCGACGGTGAAGGTGGTGCCCGGATCGTAGAAATCGTTGACCGCATTCGGATAGGCGAAGTACGAACGCCGCTCCTCACCGGTGATGTTGAGCACGTTGAAGGTCAACTGCGGCTCCGAGCGCACGCCCTTGAGCGTGTAGCTGGCCGACAGATCGAGCTGGCCGCGGTCCTCACCGTGGATCTGCGCGAACGGGATGCCCTGCTGGTTCGGCCCCGACCCCACGGCGGCTTCCGACCAGGTATACGACAGGCGCACCGAGGCGACCTCGTTCTCCCAGTAGGCGGTCGCATTCCACATCGACGGCGCCACGCCATAGACATTGCCCGACAGCGCGCGGGCATCATTGCCCAGCGCCTTGATGTCGAGCTTGGTGTAGTTGGCCATGAAGCCGAGCCCTTCGAGCACCACGCTCAGCGGCTGGACCCAGATCGCCTCCCAGCCGCGCACCTCGAGCTCGGCGTCGGCGTTGACCTGCTGGTTGACGTTGACCGTGGCCACGTCGGGACCGCCGCGCGAGTTGATCGCCTGCTGCTGGGCATCGACCAACGTCTCGAACGGAATGCCGAGCTGGCGGAACGGCATCGTGGTCACGCCCTGGTAGGTGTAGCCCTCGATCCGCTTGTTGAACAGCGTCAGGCCCACAAAGCCCTCACCGCCTGTGTACCACTCGCCACCGATGTCGAAGTTGGTCGAGGTGTAGGGCGTGAGGTTGGGGTTGCCCTGGTTGGCGACCTGCGCCGAAATGTCGGTCAGCGTCGTGGCCGGCAGCATCGAGCTGGGGTTGGGCCGGGTCATGGTGCGCGATGCGGACGTGCGCAGCACCACGTTCGGCGCGACGTCCCAGGCCGCGCTCAACGACGGCAGCCACTCGGCATAGTCGCCGGTCAGCGTCTGCCATTGCCGCACTTCGCCCAGCGTCACCGGCCCACTGATCTCCTGGTCGGTGGTCGCGTAGCGCACGCCCATGTTGAAGCGCAGGTTGCGGTTCCAGATCTCCGACTCGCCGTTGACCATCACGTAGGCGGCCTTCGTGGTCTCGTCGAAGCCGCCGGTGGCACCGCCGGTATTGGGACCGGCGGTTTCGGGCGCGCGGTCGCGATACTGCGCGTAGTGGGTGTCGCGCATGAAGCGGTCGAAGTCCACCGTCACAAAGCCGCTCGGCCCGGGCAGGATGTAGTTCGCCAGTTGGACGTCGCTGATCTGCGACAACGCATAGGGCTGCCAGTCGGCCCCCGTGTCGCCGAAGCCCTGGATGCGGCGCTGGTTGTTGTCCCAGGACAGACCGACTGTCACATTGTTGCGGTCGTCGCCCAGTTGCAGGTCCGCACGCAGTCCGCGCGTCTCGGTCACGCGCTTCTCGTTCTGCGCCCACACGCGCCCGCCCTCCCACGTCCAGCCCAAGGCCGGATCGTTGAGATCGAGCGCGCTGTCCCAGGTCGGCAGGCCGCCGCCGTTGGCATATTGCAACGTCGTCAATGGCGAGTTGAAGCCGATCGTCGGCGAGTCGCGAAACATCCAACTGCGGCTCAGGTTGCCTTGCACGTCCAGCTTGACCGACTGGGTGTCGCCGAACCAGAAGGTCCCGCCCGGCGTCACGTGCCAGTACTGCACATCCTCGGTGTACGGGCGTGCTTCCATGAAGAACTGTGCATTGGCGAACGTGGCGCTGGTGACGACGTTGTTCGCGTCGAGCTGCATGTCCAGCGGGATGATGTTGCCGTTGCGACCGATCAGATTGATGTCGATGCGGTCGTTGGTGCGCTTGGCCTTGGTATAGAGCACATCGAGGTAGAGCTCGACATTGTCGCTGGGCCGCAACTGCACCGAGCCCAGGAATGCATCGCGGTCGCGATCGCCGCTCATGTGCACCGGTCGGCCCAGGCGCGGGATCAATGCCTCGCCGATCTGCTCGGGCGTCAGGCCGGGATTGTGCGCCCGCAGCCAGTCGGCATCGATGACCTGACCGGGCACCAGGCCGGCCGCAATGGTGGATGCGTTGCCGGGCACCACGTCGGGAATCCGCCAGCCGTTGCCGCCGGTCACGTTGCAGGGACTGCCCAGCGACGGGAAGCCGCCGGGGGCGCCGCCGTTGCCGCACTGCGCGTTGGTGAGGTTGGGATTGGTCCAGCCGATGGTCTCGTACCCTTCCACGCCCATTTTGCCGCGCTGCGAGGTCACGCCGGCGAGCACGCCGAACGTGCCGGCATCGTTGGTCCAGCTGCCGATCACCGTGCCGCGCGGACTGGTCTTCTCGCTGATGTCGTTGTAGTCGGCCTGCAGCGAGTACGTCAGCTGGCTGCCGTTGACGTCGAACGGCCGGATGTTGCGCATGTCGACCACGCCCGACGCGCCGCCTTCGGACAGGCGCGCGGTGGGCGACTTGTAGACCGTGAGCTGGTTGAAGAACTCGGTCGGGAAGATGTTCAGATCGACCTCGCGGTTCTGGTTGGTCGCATCCAGGCCGATCGACGCGGTCGCCACCGATGCGCCGTTGATCGTGGTCTTGGTGAAGCTGCTGGGCAGGCCGCGGATCGCGATGTTCAGCCCTTCGCCGTTGACGTCGCGATTGAGCTGGATGCCCGGAATGCGACTGAGCGATTCGGCGATGTTGGTATCGGGAAACTTGCCGATGTCCTCGGCGAAGATCGAATCGGTGAACCCGGTCGAATCGCGCTTGGCCTCGGTCGCGAACTGCAGACTCTGGCGATAGCCACGCACGACGACCGCATCGAGATCGGTGGCCGAAGGCGACGCCGGCGGCACGTCCTGCGCGAGCGCCGGGGCGCCAGCCGCCCCCAACAACGCCAGACCCAGCGCCCGCGACAACGCATTCTTCGAGACTTGCTTCTGCACCGTACTCCCCTCCCGTTTCTGGTGACCGGCACATGGCGCGCCCTGCGTCGCCCATGCCATGGCGTGATGTTCGTGCTGCCCCTGCCCGTCCGGACGAACATCCAGGACCGCGCTCGAAATGATGGTAGCGCTATCAAAATTGACACGCACGCTGCGCAGCAGCATGAACGCAGCACAGGTAGAAACCTCGGCATTTGAAGGTCAATTCTTCGCTCTCGCCACTGTTGGATGCGAGTTGATGCAGTGCAGAACGCATTCGTCCACATGCTGTGATAATGATAGCGCTACCAATTCTTGACGACACGGACGACGCCTGGAGGGAGGCGATGGCACCGATTCGGGGAGCGCGGCCACATGCGGTCGCAAATGAGATTACCGGGGCACGTGGATGAGCGGCGCCGACCGGGCCGCATCCGCTACGCCGGCAGCGAAGATCGGCATGTACCGCTGGCGCGTCTGCGCAATGCTGCTGGCCGCCACGACCATCAACTACATCGACCGCCAGGTGCTCGGCGTACTCGCGCCATTCCTGCAAGAGGAGATCGGCTGGAGCGAGATGCAGTACGGTGCCATCGTCACCGCGTTCCAGGCGGCCTACGCGATCGGGCTGCTGTGCGCCGGCGCCATCATCGACCGGCTGGGCACCAAGGCCGGCTACGCGATCGCGATCTGCGTATGGAGCATCGCGGCGATGAGCCATTCGCTGGCCGCGAGTGTGGCCGGTTTCGTGGTCGCGCGCTTCCTGCTGGGCCTGGGCGAGGCCGGCAACTTCCCGGCCGCGATCAAGACGGTCGCCGAGTGGTTTCCGCGGCGCGAACGCGCGTTCGCGACCGGCATCTTCAACTCCGGCTCCAACATCGGCGCGATCGTGGCCCCGCTGTTGGTGCCGGTCGTGGCGGTGACCTGGGGCTGGCAGGCGGCGTTCCTGTTCACCGGCGCGCTCAGTGCCGCCTGGCTGGCCGTCTGGCTGCTGACCTATCGCACCCCCGAGCAACAACCTGCGCTGTCGCCGGCCGAACTGGCGCACATTCGCAGCGATCCGCCCGAGCCGGCAACGAAGGTGCCCTGGCGGCACATCCTGCGCCATCGCCAGGCCTGGGCCTTCGTCGCTGCCAAGTTCATCACCGATCCGATCTGGTGGTTCTTCCTGTTCTGGCTGCCGAAGTTCCTCAACGCCGAGTACGGTCTGACTCTGCTGGCGCTGGGATTGCCGCTGGTGGCGATCTTCCTGCTGGCCGACGTGGGCAGCATCCTCGGCGGTTGGTTGGCTGGACGCTTCCTGCGCCTGGGCTGGAGCGTCAATCGTGCGCGCAAGGGGGCCATGCTGGTCTGCGCGCTGTGCGTGGTGCCGATCATGTTCGCCGCCCAGGCCGACAACCTGTGGTTGGCGGTGGCGCTGATCGGCCTGGCCACCGCCGGCCACCAGGGCTGGTCCGCGAACGTGTTCACGCTGACCTCGGACATGTTTCCGCGCCATGCGGTGGCCTCGGTCGTGGGCATCGGCGGCTTTGCCGGTGCGATCGGCGGCATGATGATCGCCACGTTCACCGGCTGGCTGCTGCAGACCACCGGCAGCTACCTGCCGGTGTTCCTGATGGCCGGTTCGGCCTATCTATTGGCGCTGTTGGTCGTACACCTGCTCGCCCCGCGCCTGGAACCGGCGCAATTGGACGGCCGGCGTGCCTGATGCTGCACCGGTCCACGGCGCCGCGGCCCGCGAGCGCCCAACCAACGGTTGCGATGTTCTGTTCGAATTCGGGAGCCTGATGCAATGAAGACCGCTTGCCTGCCTTTGATCGGCGCGCTTGCCCTCGCCCTCGCAGCCTGTGGCGAGCGGCCGACAGCACCGCCGACCGATGCCGCCGCCCCTGCTCCTGCGTCCACGGCGCTGGCGCACGGTCACGACAAGTTCCTCGGCGGCGCCTACAGCCCGCCGCAGGCCAAGGGCTTCACCGACTACTGGAACAAAGTGACCCCGGAGAACGGCGGCAAGTGGGGCGAGGTCGAGGCCGAGCGCGACGTGATGGTCTGGGACGAACTCGACGCGGCCTGGCAGGTTGCCAAGGCCCATGGCTTGCCGTTCCAGATGCATGTGATGGTCTGGGGCAACCAGCAACCCGAATGGATCAAGACCCTGCCGCCCGACGAGCAGCGCGCCGAGATCGAGCAGTGGTTCGCGGCCGTGGCTGCGCGCTACCCGGGCATCGACTTCGTCGAGGTCGTGAACGAGCCGCTGCACGACCCGCCGTCCAAGGACGACGAGGGCGGCGGCCACTACATCCAGGCGCTGGGCGGCGACGGTGAGAGTGGCTGGGACTGGATCCTCGAATCGTTCCGACTTGCGCGCCGGCACTTCCCCGACTCCAAGCTGATGATCAACGAGTACAGCGTGACCAATGATCCCGAGACCACCCGGCGCTATCTCGAGATCGTGCGGCTGCTGCAGGCCGAGGAGCTGGTCGATGCGATCGGCGTGCAAGGCCATGCGTTCTCGACGACGACCGACACCGCGGTCGACGTGCACCGCCGCAACCTCGATGCGCTCGGCGCGACCGGGCTGCCGGTCTATGTCACCGAACTCGACATCGACGGGCCCGACGATGCGACCCAGTTGCGCGACATGCAGCGCATCTTCCCGATGTTCTGGGAGCACCCTGCAATCAAGGGGGTGACCATGTGGGGGGTCCGACGCGGCCTGTGGCGCGACGAGCAAGGCGCCTACCTGATTCGCGAGGACGGCAGCGAGCGACCGGCGCTGACGTGGCTGCGCCGCTACCTGCGGGGCGAGGCGCAGTGATGGCGTCATTGGCGTTCACCACGCACACCGCCGGCGCCCGGATCAAACGGCGATTGGCTGCAGCCGCGCTGCCGCTGATCGCCGCCGCATGCCCGGCCCTGGCTGTCGTCCCGACCGGAAACGCGTCCGACTGCGCGCGGCCCGCGGCAGTCTGCGAGACCGCCGTCCCCGGCGCCTTGCCGCTGATCGTCGATGGCCGGCCGCTGCCGGTGCTGATCGACACGGCCGACGATCCGGGCGTCCTGCGCGCGGCGGGCGATCTGCGCGACGACCTGGCCGCGGTCGCCGGCGCCGAGGCGCGCCAGGCTCCGACGCCACTGGCGATCATCGCCGGCACCCTCGGCCACAGCCCGCGCATCGACCGCATCGTGCGCGAGCGCGGCCTCGACGTCTCCGGCGTCGCCGGCAGCTGGGAAGGCCACCTGCTGCAGGTCGTCGACGCCCCGGAACCGGGTATCGACCGGGCGCTGGTGATCGCGGGCGCCGACAGGCGCGGCACGATCTTCGGCCTCTACGAACTCTCGCGCCGCATCGGCGTGTCGCCGTGGACCTGGTGGGCCGACGTGCCGGCCCCTCGCCACGCCGCGCTGCACGTCGCGCCCGGCCGCTTCGTCGATGCGCCCGTGGTGCGCTACCGCGGCATCTTCATCAACGACGAGGACCCCGCGCTCGGCGGCTGGATGCAGGCGACCTACGGCGGCCCGAACCATCGCTTCTACGAGCGGGTATTCACGCTGATCCTGCGCCACAAGGGCAACTTCCTGTGGCCGGCGATGTGGGGCCGCGCGTTCTATGACGACGATCCGCGCAATGCCGCACTCGCCGACGAGATGGGCGTGGTCGTGGGCACCAGCCACCACGAGCCGATGATGCGCGCGCACGTCGAATGGTCGCGCCATGGCGCCGGGCCCTGGGACTACGCCAAGAACGCCGATCGGCTGCGCGATTTCTGGCGCACCGGCATCGCGCGCATGGGCGACCACGAGAGCGTCGTGACCCTGGGCATGCGCGGCGACGGCGACGAGCCGATGGCTGAGGGCACGGCGATCCCATTGCTGGAGGGCATCGTCGCCGACCAGCGGCGAATCCTCGCCGACGTCACCGGCCGGCCGCCGCAGGACACGCCACAGGTCTGGGCGCTGTACAAGGAGGTGCAGGACTACTTCGATGCCGGCATGCAGGTGCCCGACGATGTCACGCTGCTGTTCGCCGACGACAACTGGGGCAACCTGCGCCGGCTGCCAGCGCCCGGCGACCGCCGCGCCGGTGGTTACGGCGTCTACTACCACTTCGACTACGTCGGCGGTCCGCGCAACTACAAGTGGCTCAACACCACCCAGATCGAGCGCGTCTGGGAGCAGATGCGCCTGGCCTATGCGCATGGCGTCGATCGGCTGTGGGTGGTCAACGTCGGCGACATCAAGCCGATGGAGCTGCCGATCGGCTTCTTCCTCGACCAGGCCTGGAATCCCGACGCGATGACCCGCGACGCGTTGGCGGCCTACCCCGCCGCCTGGGCCGCGCAGCAGTTCGGTGCCGCCGATGCCGCGGAGATCGGCGAGATCCTGACCCGCTACACCCAGTACAACGCGCGCCGCAAGCCCGAGTTGGTGTCCGCCGACACCTGGAGCCTGTTGCATTTCGGCGAAGCCGACCGCGTGCTGGCCGAATGGGATGCCCTGGTCGAGAAGACCGAGCGCGTCGGCGCCGCGCTGCCCGCCGCGCAGCGCGACGCCTGGTACCAGTTGGTCGCCTACCCGGTGCTGGCGAGTGCCAACCTCAACCGGTTCCATATCGCAGTCGCGCGCAACCGGCTGTATGCCGACCAGGGCCGCGCGTCGACGAACGCCTGGGCGGACGAAGCCCAGCGCCTGTTCGCGCGCGATGCCGAACTGGCGCGCATCTACGAGCAGGACATCGCCGGCGGCAAATGGGTGCACATGATGTCGCAGCCGCGCATCGGCTACACCCATTGGCAGATGCCCGACCGCAACGTGCTGCCGGCGCTGGCGCGCATCGACGTGCGCGAGCGCGGCACGATGGGCGTCGCGGTCGAGGGCGATCCGCGCGGCTGGCCGGTGCCGGCCGAGATCGCACGGCTGCCGGTGCTCGACCCGCAGGCCGCGCGCGCCCCGGAGGTCGTCGTATTCAACCGCGGCGCGGCGCCGTTCCGCTACACCGCCACCTCATCGGCGGCCTGGCTGCAGGTGACGCCAGCCGCTGCCGAGGTCACCGACGCCCAGCCGCTGCGCATCGAGATCGACTGGCAGGCGGTGCCTGTGGGCACCGAGGTCGCCTACATCGACCTGTTGGGCAGCGACCGCACCGAAGTGCGCGTGGCGGTGCCGGTGACCCGGCCGGCCTCGACCGGGCCGATGACAGGCTTCGTCGAGAGTGGCGGGGTCATCGCGATCGAGGCTGGCGACTACGCGCGCGCCGTGGCGCCCGACGGCCTGGCCTGGGAGACCATTCCGCACCTGGGCCGCACCCGCGCGGGCGTGACCACGGTGCCGATCACCGCCGCATCCAGCGAGCCCGGACCCGATGGCGCCTGGCTGGAGTATCCGGTGCATCTGCAGACCGCCGGCGAGGTGGAGGTCCGCGTCGTGCTGTCGCCCACACTCGACTACGCGCATCGCGGCGGCCAGCGCCTCGCGGTGTCGTTCGACACCGCCGCGCCGCAGGTGCTGACCCTGCGCCTGGACCCGACGCCCGGCCATCCGGACTTCCCGGCCTGGCAACGCGCGGTCGCCGACAGCGTGCACGTCGCCACCTCGCGCCACCGCGTCGAGGCCGGTGCGCAGACGCTGCGTCTGTGGCGCATCGATCCGGCCGTGGTCGTGCAGCGCATCGAGATCGTCCGCGACGGCGGACCCGCGACCCTGCTCGGACCGCCGGCGAGTGCGCCGCGTTGAGCGCCTTCAAGAACGCACACGTGGAAGACTGACGCAGTCCTCAAGCCCCCGATCGCCCGCCGACGCGCGGTTGCACCGCCTCGAAGAAGACCCTCCATGACCGCCCACGCCCCACTCACCCTTCATCCCGATCGCCTGTTCTCGCCCGAACCGAGCCAGCGTGCGATCGCGCGTCGGCTGTACGCACAGATCGCCGGGCTGCCGATCGTCAGCCCGCACGGCCACACCGATCCGGCGTGGTTTGCGACCGATGCGCCGTTCGACAATGCGACCGAACTGCTGCTGGTGCCCGACCACTACGTGTTCCGGATGCTCCACAGCCAGGGCGTGGACCTGGACGCACTCGGCATTCCACGTGCCGATGGCTCGCGCGCAGCGGTCGAGCCGCGCGCGGCCTGGCGCCTGCTCGCCGAGCGCTTCCACCTGTTCCGCGGCACGCCGTCCTCGCTGTGGCTCGACCATGTCTTCTTCGAGGTCTTCGGCCTGCGCGTGCGGCTATCCAGGGCGACCGCCGATCTCTACTACGACACCATCACCGACGCGCTGGCGACGCCGGCATTTCGGCCGCGCGCGCTGTTCGAGCGCTTCGGCATCGAGGTCATCGCGACCACCGAGTCGCCGCTCGACCCGCTCGACCATCACGCCACGATCCGCGCCAGTGGCTGGTCCGGCCGCGTGATCACCGCCTATCGCCCGGACGCGGTGATCGATCCGGAGCACGAACAGTTCCCCGAGGCGCTCACGCGCTTCGGGGAACTGACCGGCGAGGACGTGCACGATTGGGCCGGTTACCTGCGCGCCCACCGCACGCGCCGGGCGTTCTTCGCCCAGATGGGGGCGACCTCGACCGACCACGGCCACCCGACCTGCGCGACCGCCGACCTGCCGCTGGACGAGGCGCGCCGACTGTTCGAGACCGTCGTACGCGGCGATGCCACGCCGGTACAGGCCGAACTGTTCCGCGCGCAGATGCTGACCGAGATGGCGCGCATGAGCCTGGACGACGGCCTGGTCATGCAGATCCATCCGGGGTGCTTCCGTAGCCACAACCGCGCCTTGTTCGAGCGCTACGGCCGCGACAAGGGCGCCGACATTCCCTTGCGCACCGAATACGTGCGCGCGCTCAAGCCGCTGCTCGACGTCGCCGGCAACGCGCCCGACTTCCGGCTGATCCTGTTCACGCTCGACGAGAGCACCTATGCACGCGAGCTCGCACCGCTGGCCGGACACTGGCCGTGCCTGTCGCTCGGGCCGGCGTGGTGGTTCCACGATGCCCCGGAGGGGATGTGGCGCTTCCGCGAACAGACGCTCAGCAGCGCAGGCTTCTACAACACCGTCGGCTTCAACGACGACACCCGCGCATTTCTGTCGATCCCGGCACGCCACGATGTCGCCCGACGCGTGGACTGCGCGTTCCTGGCCAAACTGGTCGCCGAGCACCGCCTGGACGAAGACGCAGCGGCCGAGGTCGCGGTCGATCTCGCCTATCGCCTGCCCAAACAGGCGTATCGGCTGTGACGCGCCGCGCCACGTCCGCCCACCCTGCCGGAGATCGCATGCCCGCACCCACGCTCAGCCGCTTGCTCCTGACGACCGCGCTGCTCGCGTTGTCCGCTGCCGCCCATGCCGCGCCGCCATCCGCCGCCCTGGATGCGGCCGCCGCGCCGCGGCAGGCGCAGCCACCGAGCACGCTCAAAAGCGCCTACGCCAGTGCGTTCCGGATCGGCACCGCGGTCAACGATGACATCGTCGCCGGCCGCGACGCGCGCTCGCAGGCACTGGTCCCGCGGCACTTCGATGCGATCACCGCCGAGAACGTCATGAAGGCCGAAGTGCTGCATCCCGCGCCCGACACCTGGGAGTTCGACGCCGCCGACGCCTTCGTCGACTTCGGCCAGCGCCACGGCCAGTTCATCGTCGGCCACACCCTGGTCTGGCACAACCAGACGCCCGACTGGTTCTTCCAGGACGCCGCCGGCGCCCCGCTCGCGCCCGACGCGATGGCATCGCGCCTGCGCGACTACGTCGCCACCGTCGCCGGCCGCTATGTGGGACGCGTGCACGCCTGGGATGTCGTCAACGAGATCGTCGGCGAGGACGGTGCGTATCGCGACACTGTCTGGACACGTGCGCTTGGCGACGGCGACACCGTCGTGCGCGACGCCTTCGCTGCCGCCGCGCGCGCAGCCCCCGACGCCGAGCTCTACTACAACGACTTCAACACCTGGCGCCCGGCCAAGCGCGCCGGCATCGTGCGCCTGGTGACGATGCTGCAAGACGCCGGCATCCGCATCGACGGCGTCGGCATGCAGGCGCACTGGGGGCTGCACTACCCGTCGCTGGAGGACATCGAAGCCTCGATCGACGCCTACGCCGCGCTCGGGGTCAAGGTCATGATCACTGAGCTCGACATCGACGTGCTGCCGCTCACGCGCGAGGGCCAGGTGATCGGCACTGGGCTGGCGCACCCCCAGTTCCAGCTCGAGGAGTTCGAGCGCTACCTCGACCCCTACCCCGACGGCCTGCCTGCCGATGTCGAGCGTCAGCTCGCGCAACGCTACGCCGAACTGTTCGCGCTGTTCTATCGCAAGCGCGACGTCATCGACCGCGTCACCGTCTGGGGCGTGCACGACGGCATGTCGTGGAAGAACGATTACCCCGTCCCCAACCGCACCAACTATCCGCTGTTGTTCGACCGCGATCGCCAGCCGAAACCCGCACTGGACGCGGTGCTGGCGGTGCCGGAGACGACGACGCGCTAGCATCGGGCGCCCAGCCCTTGCAACGTCGGCCATGGATCGCACGACCACCTTCACGCTCGACGAGCGCGACCACCGGCGCGGTGCGCGCGTCCAACTGCTGCGCGCGATGCGCGACCGGCGCACGCGCCTGCGCCTGACGCTGTTGTGGCTAGTCGGAACGCTCGTGGTGAGCGGGCTTGCGCTGATCCTTGGCATTCCGTGGTCCGAGCTCGCCGGCGACCTGCCGTGGATCGCGCTCGTCGCAGCGGCAACGATCGTGGTGTTCGCGTTCGGCCTGCCACTGCTGCTCACCCCGCTGATCGTGCGCCAGCGCTTCCGGCGCGAGGCGCTGGTGCGCGAGCCGGTCGTCGCGCACTGGGACGAGGCCGCCTATCGGGCGCGCCAGGGCGGTGTGGAGAGCCGGGTGGCGTGGGGCACCTATGTGGCCTGGCAGGAAAGCCCGGACCTGTTCGTGCTGTTTCTCACCGACCACAATTTTCAGTTGATTCCCAAGCGGGCACTCGACGCGGCCCAGGTCGAAGACCTGCGCATGCGGCTGGCGGCGCGCTAGACGGCGCCTGTCGCCTTCGGACGTGCCTGCTGCGTCGGGCGCGACCCAGGCCAGTCCGCGGCGCGCCGGCCCCTACACTGCCCGGCCCCCGATCCCGACACCCACCATGCCTGATCCCGTCCGTCTCGCCCATCGCGTCGCCGAGCTGTTCACGCTGTCCCGCAACGAGGCCGAGCAGGTCATCCGCAACGGCTGGGTGTCGGTGGACGGCGTCGTGGTCGAGGCGCCGCAACATCGCGTCACCGTCGAGCAGGTCGCGCTCGACCCGGCGGCCCGCGTGGAAGCGGTGGAGCCTGCCACACTGCTGCTGCACAAGCCGGCCGGCATCGATGCGATCGATGGACCACGACCGGCCGTCGCGCTGGCGACGCCCGACGCGCGCTGGGCCGACGACCCGAGCGGTGTACGCCTGCTGCAGCGCCATTTCCATCGTCTGACGCCCTTGGTGCCGCTCGACACCGAGGCCAGCGGGCTGATGGTGCTGACCCAGGATGGCCGCGTCTGGCGCCGGCTGACCGAGGATGCCGACCAGATCGAGCACGAGTACATCGTCGAGGTCGCCGGCACGCTGGGGCCTTACGGCCTGGGCCAGCTCGCGCACGGCATCCAGATCGACGGTCGCACACTGCCTGCGTGCAAGGTCAGCTGGCAGAACGAGACCCGGCTGCGCTTTGCGATCAAGGGCGCGCGCGACGGCCAGCTGCGCGCGATGTGCGCGCAGGTCGGCCTGGACGTGGTGTCGATTCGCCGCCTGCGTATCGGTCGCATCGCGCTGGGCAAAGGCCCGGACGGCGCGATGCCGCCCGGCGCCTGGCGCTACCTGCCGGTCGGCGAGAAGTTCTGAGGCTGCGGCCTAATCCTCCGCGTCCGCCGCCTCACGGCCCTGCTGGCGGATCAGCGCCTCCTGCCGTGCGTCCTCGATCGCATCGCGCACGCCGTCGACATCCACCACACCGGCTTCTGGGGTGAAGCGGCCGGTCAGCACGGTATCGGGGGCCAACGCACCGGCCTCGAACAGTGCCCACATCTCCTCGCCGTACCAGGTGTCGAGCAGTTCCGGCGCCGAGCGCCCCAGGTACGCGGTGAGGTTGTTGACGTCGCGCAGCAGCATCGTGCGCGCGGCGTTGTTGCCCGCCGCGCTGACCACCTGCGGGAAATCGATCACCACCGGACCGTGCGCGTCGACCAGCACGTTGTACGGCGACAGATCGCCATGGATCAGGCCACAGCACAGCATCCGCACCACCTCGCGCACCAGCGCGCGGTGATAGTCGCGGGCCTGGTCGGCGTCGAGCGCGACCTCACCCAGCCTGGGCGCCGAGAAGCCGTCGGCATCGGTCACCAGTTCCATCACCAGCACGCCGTGCACATAACCGAACGGCTCGGGCACGCGCACGCCGGCGGCGCGCAGTTGGTACAGCGCGTCGACCTCGGTGTTCTTCCAGGCGGTTTCCTGCTGCTTGCGCCCGTACTTGCTGGCCTTGCCGATCGCGCGCGCCTCGCGGCTACCGCGCACCTTGCGGCCTTCCTGGTACTGCACGCGCTGCTGGAAACTGCGCTGCGCCATGTCCTTGTAGACCTTCGCGCAACGCACTTCGTCGCCGCTGCGCACGACGTACACCGCCGCTTCCTTGCCGCTCTTGAGCGGACGCACGACGGCGTCGATCACGCCGTCGTCGATCAGTGCCTGCAGGCCTTGGGGGGTCTTCACACGGATCCTGTGGGGTGGTCGGCACGGCGGGGGCCGGCCACGAGCGGGGAAGCTTCGCATGTCCGTTCCAGGGCCGCCATCGCCTGCCGGCGCGCAGCAAGCTGCGGGCAGGCCTGGCTTCCTCCTGCATGCGCACGGCCATCTGCGCCGCGCGCGCATCGGCGATTCGCCACTGCGCGCCGGACGTTGCATCCTGTGCGCCCCCCCGAACCGGAGACCGCACGCCCATGCGATGGCCCGCGCTGCTGCTCGCCCTGCCCCTGCTCGCCGCCTGCGCGGCGCCGACGCCGTCCACCGATGTCGACGCCGATGCCGATGCCGCGTCGACACTCGGCCGCCTGACCCGCTGGCACGCCGGTTTCGACGCGGTCGTCGCGCCGGATGCGCGCATCGAACGCCTCGCCGACGGATTCACCTGGTCCGAGGGCCCGGCGTGGATCGCCGACGGCGGCTACTTGCTGTTCACCGATGTGCCCGAGAACCGCATGCACCGCTGGTCCGAGGCCGACGGGGTCTCGGTGTTCCTCGAGCCGTCCGGCTACGACGGCCCCGACACCGGCGAACTGCGCGAGGCCGGCGCCAACGGCTTGCTCGCCGAACCCGCCGGCAGCGTGCTGCTGGCCGATTCGGGCAATCGGCTGGTCGCGCGCCTCGATCTGGCGACCCGGCACAAGACCCCGCTTGCCGAGCGCTTCGACGGCAAGCGCCTGAACAGCCCGAACGACATCGCCCGGCGCAGCGACGGCAGCGTGTTCTTCACCGACCCGCCGTACGGTCTGGTGGGCATGAACGACTCGCCGGCCAAGGAACTCGATGTCAACGGCGTCTACCGCATCGCGCCCGACGGCGGCCTGCATCTGCTCGACGCCACCGTCCCCTTCCCCAACGGCATTGCGCTGTCGCCCGACGAACGCACGCTCTATGTCGCCAGCTCCGACCCCGAGGCGCCGCTCTGGTACGCCTACGCGCTGGCCGAGGACGGCACAGTGTCCGGGCGCCGCGTGTTCGCCGACGCCAGCGACCTGATGACCGACGACGCGCCCGGGTTGCCCGATGGCATGGCCGTCGCGAGCGATGGCACCGTCTTCGCGACCGGCCCCGGCGGCGTGCTGGTGTTCGCGCCCGACGGCACGCGACTGGGCCGCATCGAGACCGGCGGCGCGATCTCCAACTGCGCCTTCGGCGACGACGGCCGCACGCTGTACATGACGTCCGACGACATCCTCGCGCGCGTACGCGTGCAAACGACCGGGCTGGGGTTCACGCGCTAGGCATGCGGCGCTGCGGGCGTTTCCACACAAGCCCGCCCCCACCCAACCCTCCCCCGCAGGCGGGGGAGGGCTTCTCCACGCGAGGGCGGGCTCTTCGCATCGTGCTCCCTCCCCCGGATGGGGGGGAGGGCTGGGGTGGGGGCGGACGCGCGCCGGGGATCACACTGCAAGACACCGTGACTTGAACACGCAGGCGCAGCGAACGCTGATGCCAAGATCGAGGACGATACGCGCCTGTCCCAACAAGCGCCTCAGCCCAGCCGTTCCGAGCCCACGACGTGCAGACCTGGTGAGGCGTCGACCGCGGCGTTCAACAGCGCAGCGGCGATCCGCGGCGCCGGGTTGATGCGCCAGCGTGGCGGCAGCAGCGGACCGAGTGCGCCGAGCACGACGCCGGCAACCCGCTCGCCCAAACGTAACTCGTCGCGCGCCCCACCGATCAGCCCAGGCCGCACGAAGGTCAGCGAGTCGAAACCGACTGCGGCGAGGTCGCGTTCCAGTTCGCCCTTGACCCGGTTGTAGAACACCCGCGATGCCGCGTCCGCACCCAGCGCCGAATTCAGTGCGAATGCACGCGCACCGTGCGCCTGCACGCGGCGTGCGATGTCGAGCGGATAGTCATGATCCACGCGGCGGAACGCAGCCTGTGAACCGGCCGCACGGATCGTGGTGCCGAGCGTGCAGATCACCGCATCGACATGCCACCAGGGCGCATCGTCGGGCAGGCGATCGAAGTCCACCTGCGGCGACTGCAGTTTCCGGTGCCCGGGCACGTTACGCCGCACCGGCGCGATTACCGCCGCCACGCGCGGATCAGCCAAGGCTTGCGTCAGCACGTGGCGACCCACCAGGCCCGTCGCACCGACCAGCAACAAACGCAGGCCCGCGCTCATGGCGCCTGCGCCCGCTGCCGCGCCGCGTCGGTCTCGCGCACCGGCGGTTGGCCGAACATCCGCGCGTACTCCCGCGTGAACTGCGGCACGCTCGCATAGCCCACGCCGTACGCGGCAATGCCTGCGGGAATGCCATCGACCAGCATCCGGCGTCGCGCTTCGATCAGCCGCAGCCGCTTCTGGAACTGCAACGGCGTGAGCGAGGTCGCCGCGCGAAAATGCGCATGGAACGCCGACACGCTCATATCGGACATCGCCGCCAGTTGCTCTACCGGCAACGGCCGGTTGTAGCCGGCGCGCAGGGCCGCGACCGCACGCGCCACCCGCTGTGCGCTGCCGCTGGGCCACGCCAGCCGCCGGATCGCCGGCCCATGCCGCCCGGCCAGCAACCAGTAATGCATCTCGCGCACATGCTGGGCCTGCAGCACCGGCAGCGCCGACGGCCGTGCGAGCAGCCGCATCAACTGCAGCGCCGCCTCGGCGAGCTCGGCGTCGGTCGGCTCCACGCCGATCGGCGCGGCAACCAGGTCCGGTGCGGCGTCCATGTCGGCGACCAGATCGGCCACGATCGCCGGATCGATCTCCATCACCAGCGAGCAGTACGGCGCCGCGGCGCTGGCCTGCACGATCCGGCTCTGGGTCGGCAGATCGGCCGCGATCACCAGCGTGTCGCCGGCGGCGAACGCGAACGTGCGCGTCCCCATCGTGACCTCCTTGGCGCCCTGCAGCACCAGGCAGGCCAGCGGACGCTGCATGTCGTGGGCCAGCCCGCTCGGCGCGAGCGCGTGCACCGCCGCCAAGCCGGGGATCGGGGTCGCGGCGATGCCGCCGCCCGGCGCATGGGTGTGCGCGTGGTGGCGAACCAGATCGAGCAATGCGGTCATGGCACAAGCCTACGCCTCTCGGGCCCGGGACGGACCGCCGACTGGAGGATCAGGCAAGCATCGCCGAGCTTCCGGCAACCTCTGTGATCGAGGCGGCGCGATAGTGGCACCCCTGCCACGCATCACAGGATTCCCCATGACCCGCATCACCCTGATCACCGGCGCCAGCCGCGGCCTCGGCCGCAACACCGCCCTCGCCGTCGCCCGTGCCGGTGGCGACGTCGTGCTGACCTATCGCAGCGGCGAAGCCGAGGCCCAGGCCGTCGTCGCCGAAATCGAGGCGCTCGGCCGCAAGGCCCGCGCCTTCCCGCTCGACGTCGGCGACGCCGCCAGCTTCCCGGCCTTCGCGGACGTCCTGCGCGCGGCCCTGCGCGAGACCTGGCAGCGCGAGACCGTCGACCACCTGGTCAACAATGCCGGCCATGGCGACACCGCGCCGTTCGGCGAGACCACTCAGGCGCAGTTCGACCGCCTCGTCGACGTGCACTTCAAGGGCGCGTTCTTTCTGACCCAGACGCTGCTGCCGCTGATCGCCGACGGCGGCCGGATCGTCAATCTGTCCAGCGGCCTGACCCGCTTCGCCTTTCCCGGCTACGCCGCCTACGCGGCGGCCAAGGGCGCGGTCGAAGTGCTGAGCCGCTACCTGGCCAAGGAACTGGGCCCACGCGGTATCGCCGTCAACACCGTGGCGCCCGGCGCCATCGAGACCGATTTCGGCGGCGGCCTCGTGCGCGACAACCCGCAGGTCAACGAGCAGCTCGCCGGCATCACCGCGCTCGGCCGCGTCGGCGTGCCCGACGACATCGGCCCGATGATCGCCAGCCTGCTCGGCGACGCCAACCGCTGGGTCACCGGCCAGCGCATCGAGGTCTCGGGCGGTCAGGCGCTCTGACCTCGGACGGGGGGCACCGAGCGTGCTCCCCGTCATCGCGCCGCCGCACCGCACGCATGGCAAGCTGCGCATCGCCGGGTGCCATCAGCACCGCGAGGACACGCAATGCGCGTCTGCTCTTGGCTTGCTCCCCTGCTCGCGCTGGCGCTACTCCTGCCCCGTGCCGCATCGGCCGACAATGCCGACGCCCAGGCACTCCGCGCGCAACTGGACACCAACCGGCAGCGCTACGGCATCGCCGACCAGGCCGTGCTGGTGGCGCGCAACGGCCAGGTGCTGTTCCGCGGCGCGGATGGCGAGGCCGACATCACCCCCCACGCCCCGGTCACCGAGGCCACCGAGTTTCCCGTCTACTCGCTGGCCAAGCTGTTCGCCAGCACGCTGGCAATGCAGCGTATCGAGCGGGGCGCACTGGACCTGGACGGCCCGATCGGCGCGACCCTGCCCGGCCTGCCGGCGCACTGGCAGCGCATCCGCCTGCGCGACCTTCTGGACCACACCTCCGGCCTGCCCGAGTATTTCGAGGCACCGCAGGACGGCACCCCGGCTGCGCTTCCGGCGGATGCACGCGCCGTCTTCGCCGCCCTCGCGCAGACCCCGCTCCAGTTCGCGCCGGGCACCCGGACGCGCTACACGCAGACCAACTACCTCGTCCTGGCGGCGCTGCTCGCCGCAGACGGCGGCAAGCCCTACCCGCAACTTGTCGAAGACCGCATCCTGCGCCCACTGCGACTGCGCCACACCTGGCTCGGGCCGCCAGGTCGGCCACGATGGCGGCCCCCGGGTCCGGGTGCGCGTGCTATTCGCGGGCAGCCTTGACGGCGACGTCGACACGGTCGTCTACCTGACCAACGGCAGCGCACGCAACGTCTGGTCGCGCACGCTGCTGGACAGCATCCTGGCCGCGATGGCCCCCAAACGCTTCCCGGCCGAAGCCCTGGCCGAGACGTTACGCAGCCTCGCTCTCGACACGGGTCAAGACAACGACCTGCGCGCACGCGCGCGCGATCCGCGCAGCCAGCCCGCTCGACGACATCGCGTTCGAGCGCACCGTCAATGCCACCGGCTATGCCGTCCGCGAGAACTTCGGTGCCGACCCCGCACTGCGCGTGTTCGCACTGAGCGCCGACCTGTTCCCGATGTCGGCCAATGCCTGGGACAGCCTCGCCGAGGCGTACGCGGCCAAGGGCGACGACGCGCACGCCAACGCGCTGTATGAGAAGGCGCGTCGGCTGGCGCGCGAGGCGACACGGGGCGGGGCGAGCAGTGACGCCAGGTGGTAGGGCCTCCGAACATCCCGAAGAACACCCGGTATCTCGACCCTGCTACAACACCGCCCGCACCAGCGCCATCCCCGCGAACAATCCACCGATCGACAGCACGACCGACGCCAGCACATAGGCGACCGCCAGACCCAACTGCCCGCGCTCATAAAGCAGCGCTGCCTCCAGCGAGAACGCCGAGAACGTCGTGAAACCGCCCAGCACGCCGGTCATCAGGAACAACCGCAGCGACGGCGACAGGCCACTGCGCGCAGCGAACCACCCCACGACCACCCCCATCAGCAGCGAGCCGACGACGTTGATGCACAGCGTGCCGTAGGGGAACGTCGTGCCGGCGCGCAGCGCCAGCAGGTTGACGCCGTGACGCAATGCCGCGCCGAGGCCGCCGCCAAGGAACACCAGCAGGAACGGGATCATTGCGCCTCTCCTGGACCACCGACTGACGGCAACAGTCTGCTGTGAGTGGGTGCCTGCCGCGCGTCGATCAACGGCCATGCGAGAAAGACATCGCTGCCGCGCCCCGGTGCTGGGCGACATCCTGCGTGCCCGCCATGCGCGACCGCGATCGTTCGCACGACCGCCAGTCCGAGTCCCGACCCGCCGCCTGCGCGCGATCGCGATGGATCGCCACGCCGGAATGCGTCAAACACGTGCTGCCGCAGCGCCTCCGGCACCCCGGGGCCGGTATCCACGACGCCGACGCAGGTCTCGCCGCCAACGACGCGGGCATACAGCAGCAGCGGGCCGGGCGTCGCATGCTTGAGTGCGTTGTCCAGCAGCGCAGTGAGCGCCTGACGGATGCGTGCCGCGTCGCAGGTCACCCGCGGCGGCACGCTGGTCTCGACGCGCAACTCGAAGCCGGCCACGGCGAGGCGGTCGGAAAACGACTCGGCGACGCCCTGCAACTCCAAGGCGAGATCGACCGCCACCAGCTCGATCTCGAAGTGCCCACTGTCCTGCAGGCTCAGCACACGCAGATCCTCGACCAGCCGCGACAGACTCTCGGCCTGCTTGAGCAGGCCCGCGAATACGGCCGGCTCGGGCGCGAACACCCCATCGACCAGGCCTTGCAGGCGTCCGCGCAGGATCGTGACCGGCGTGCGCAGTTCGTGCGCGACCGCGGCATTCCAGAACGTCTGCTCCTGCACGGCGGCCTGTAACCGCTCGGCCAGCGCATTGACGTCCTGCGCCAGCTGCGCCGTCTCCCCGGTCGCGTGTGCACCGAGCGCGACCCGGGCGTGGAGGTTGCCCCGCGCAATATCGCGCAGGCCGTGGGCCGCTGCGTTCAAGGGGTTGAGAATGCGCCGCGAGAGCCGGATCGCGACCCAGACCGAAATGACCACGGCCGCGACCACGGTCATCACGATCCAGGCCAGCTCGGCACCGGACGGGAGCCAGCTCTGCGAGAGCATCGTCGGCGCATAGGCCGACGCCCAAGCGTAGAAGGCATAGGACCCGGCAATGGACAGCACCATCAACCCGAGCGACATCACCGCCAGCGATACCGCGATCTGGGACCGCAGCCCCGAAGCGCGTGTCATGCGGACCGGCCGGCGCGATAGCCGACGCCGCGTACGCTCTCCGGCACGCCGCCCAGGCCCGCGTCCTCGAGCTTGCGCCGCAGCTTGCTGACATGACTGTCCACGGTCCGTTCCAGCGTATCGCCTTCCGGCAGGCACGCAGCCAGCAGTTCGGCGCGGCTGCAGACCCGTTCGGGCGTCCGCACCAGATGCGCGAGCAGCCTGAACTCGGTCAGGGTGAGATCGATGGCACGCGGGCCATCGTCGAGGTGCAACGTGACCGCATGGCGATCCGCATCGATCTCGATCGGACCCCACCGCAACGTCGGCGCGCCGTCCGCCATCGGCACCCGAGTCCGCCGCAGCACCGCCTCCACCCGCGCGACCACCTCGGCCGGATTGAACGGCTTGACCACGTAGTCGTCCGCACCGATCCGAAGCCCGGTAAGCTTGTCCACGTCCTGGTCCATCGCGGTGAGCATGATCACCGGCGTCGTGCCCCGGTGGCGGATCTCCCGGAGCACCTGCCAGCCATCGATCACCGGCATCTGCACATCGAGCAGCACGAGGTCGGGCCGGTGGGTCCGATGCTTGGCCAGCGCATCGGCGCCGTCGACGGCGCGCACGCTGCGCAGGCCGCTCCGCCGCAGATAGGCGGCCAGGATCTCGCCGATGTCCGGCTCGTCCTCGGCGATCAGCACGAGGGATTCGGCCAGGGTGCACGAATCGCGGGAGGGCATCGGGTTTCCAGGGACTGAACGGAGCGCGGCCTCCATCTTATCTCCACACAGTTCGCACTCAATCCCGACGCCCGCCGACTAGACTTCGCAATCTCGAGCGGCCGACCGTCCCGGCCCGACGCGCAGGAGTTCGCGGTCCATGTTCCCTTTCCGATGCCTTCGATGCGTCGTCCCGCTCGCCGTGTCGGTCGTGTTGCTCGCAGCCTGCGGCGGCCAGCCCGGCACGGACGGCGCTTCGGCGCCCCCCAGCGTCACCGTCGAGACTCTGGTCCCGGCCCCGGTGGTGGTCAGCGCCGATTTTCCCGGCCGGGTCGCCGCGCTGCGAACCGCCGAGATCCGACCGCAGGTCGGTGGCATCGTGCAGCGCCGCCTGTTCGAGCAGGGCGCGGAAGTCGAAGCCGGCACGCCCCTGTTCCAGATCGCGCCCGCATCGCTGCAAGCGGACGTCGAGACCGCGCGCGCCGCCCTGCGCCGCGCGCAGGCGGAAGCCCGTCGCACCCGGATCCACAGCGAACGCCTGGCGGTCCTGGCGCGCGACCAGGTGGTCAGCCGGCAGATGTACGACGATGTCGTCGCGCAGCGCGACCAGGCCCAGGCCGACGTCGCGCAGGCGCAAGCGAGTCTGGCACGCCGGCTCGTGGACCTCGGCTTTTCCCGGGTCAGCGCCCCTATTCCGGGCCGTGTCGACCAGGCCCTGGTCTCCGAAGGCGCCTTGGTGACCGCAGGCGACAGTACGCCGATGGCCACGATCCAGCAGATCGACCGGGTCTACGTGGATGTCCGCCAGCCTGCAGGACGCGGCGCAGCGATTCGCCAGCGCATGGATGCACGCGACGCCGCCGACGTCGAGGTACTGCTGGATGGACAGCCGACCGGCCTGCGCGGCCGGATGCTGTTCTCGGGCACCCGCGTGGACGCCGGCACGGGCGATGTCCTGTTGCGCATCGAGGTCGAGAACCCCGCGCGCACGCTGCTGCCCGGCATGTATGTGCAGGCTCGGGTGATCGAGGCACGGTATCCCACCGCACTTAGCGTGCCCGAGGAGGCGGTCGTACGCGCCGGCGAAGAACCGCGGGTGTGGATTCTCGATGCCTCCGACCGCGCCCACCTTCAGCCCGTGACGCTCGGTGAACGCATCGAGGGCCGTTACCGGATCGTCACCGGGCTGAAGGCGGGACAGCGGCTCGTCGTCAAAGGCATGGAGCGCCTGCAAGAGGGGGCCGCCGCCCAGGCCCGGATCGGCTCGAATGCAGCCGGCAACGCGGCCGGCCCTGCCGCCGGCCACGACTGAGGACGCCACATGTCCCAATTCTTCATCCACCGCCCGGTCTTCGCCTGGGTCATTGCCCTGTTCATCGTGCTGGGGGGCCTGCTGGCGATTCCGAAGCTGCCGATCGCCCGCTACCCGTCCGTCGCCCCACCGTCCGTCAGCATCTACGCAAGCTACCCGGGCGCGACCCCGCAGACGCTGGACGACTCGGTCGTCGGCCCGATCGAGCGCGAACTGTCGGGCGTCAAGCATCTGCTCTACTTCGAATCGTCGGTGGACACCAGCGGTACCGCACAGATCACCGCGACCTTCAAGCCGGGGACCGACGCGGAGATGGCGCAGGTCGATGTGCAGAACAGGCTCAAGTCCGTGGAGCCCAGGCTGCCGCAGGCCGTGCGCCAGTCAGGCGTACAGGTCGAATCGGCGGCCTCGGGTTTCCTGATGATGGTCGGCCTGACCTCGCCCGATGGCCGCTTCGACGAGATCGCCCTGAACGACTATCTGGCACGCAACATCGTGCAGGAGTTGCGCCGGATCGACGGCGTGGGCCGCGTCCAGTTGTTCGGTGCCGAGCAGGCCATGCGCGTCTGGGTGGACCCGGCAAAGCTCACCGCATTCGGCCTGACCATGGCCGACCTGGCACGCGCGATCGAACAGCAGAACGCGCAGATCGCGCCGGGCCGGATCGGCGACGAGCCCGCACCCGCGAGTCAGCGGCTCACGGTGCCGCTGACCGTGCAGGGCCAGCTGACCAGCGCCGATGCGTTCTCGGCCATCGTGCTGCGCGCCAGTGCCGACGGTGCCAAGGTCGTCCTGGGCGACGTCGCCCGCGTCGAACTGGGCGCGCAGTCCTACGCGTTCGCCAACCGCGAGAACGGCCTGACGGCCACCAGTGCGGCCGTCCAGCTTGCGCCGGGCGCGAATGCGGTCCGCACTGCTGCGGCCATCCACGCGCGCATGGCCGAACTCGCACCCGGCATGCCGGCCGGGATGGCGTACTCCATTCCATTCGACACAGCGCCCTTCGTCAGGATCTCCATCGAGAAGGTCATGTACACGTTGCTCGAGGCGATGGGGCTGGTGTTCGTGGTGATGTATCTGTTCCTGCAGAACGTCCGCTACACGCTGATCCCGGCGATCGTGGCCCCGATCGCGCTGCTGGGAACGTTCACCGTGATGCTGCTGGCGGGCTTTTCGATCAACACGCTCACCATGTTCGGCATGGTGCTGGCGATCGGCATCATCGTCGACGATGCCATCGTCGTGGTCGAGAACGTCGAGCGGCTGATGGCGAGCGAAGGCCTGTCACCGCGGGAAGCGACCTCGAAGGCCATGAAGGAGATCACCGGTGCCGTGGTGGGCATCACCCTGGTGCTGATCGCCGTCTTCATCCCGATGGCGTTCGGCGCCGGGTCGGTGGGCGTGATCTACCAGCAGTTCACGCTCTCGATGGCGGTCTCGATCGCATTCTCGGCGTTCCTGGCACTGACATTGACGCCGGCGCTGTGCGCAACGCTGCTGCGTCCGCTCCCGGCAGGCCACCATGCCCGTGGCGGCGTCTTCGGGGCCTTCAATCGCGGCTTCGAGCGCATGTCGGCCGGCTATGCCGGCAAGGTCGCCGGGCTGGTGAAGCGCAGCGGCCGCGTCATGCTCGTGTTCGCGGCCATCTGCGTCGTCCTGGTGCTGGGCTTGCGTCACGTGCCGTCCTCCTTCCTGCCCGAGGAGGACCAGGGCTACTTCATGACCTCGATCCAGTTACCCACCGGTGCGACGATGGCGCGGACGCTGGAGGTCGTAAAGGCCTTCGAAGCGCATGTCGCCACCCGCCCCGCGATCAAGAGCAATCTCGTCGTTCAGGGGTTCAGCTTCGCAGGCTCGGGACCCAATGCCGCCATGGCGTTCACCATGCTCAAGGACTGGTCCTCCCGCGGCAATGCGACCGCAGCCGACGAAGCAGCCAGGGCGCAGGAGGCCATGGCCGCGACCAGCGAGGGCACGGTCATGAGCCTGATGCCGCCGTCGATCGAGGAACTCGGCACCTCGTCAGGCTTCACGATGCTGCTGCAGGACCGCGGCGGGCGCGGCCAGGCCGCCCTGCTCGACGCGCAGGCCCAATTGCTCAAGCTCGCTGCCGACAGCCGCGTGGTCGCCGATGTCTACGCCGACGGCCTTCCGCCCGGCGACAGCATCGCGTTGACCATCGACCGGACGAAGGCCGAAGCGCTGGGCCTGTCGTTCGACAGTGTCAGCAACACCCTGTCTGCCGCCATGGGCTCGCTGTACGTCAACGACTTTCCCAATCGCGGCAGGATGCAGCAGGTGATCCTGCAGGCGGACGCCGCAGCGCGCCTGCACCTGGAAGACGTGCTGGGCCTGCGCGTGCGCAACGCCTCGGGCGGCATGGTGCCGCTACGCGAAGTGGTCGCGGCGCAATGGACGACCGCACCGCAGCAGATGATGCGGTTCCAGGGCTTCCCGGCCGTCCGCATCGCCGGCCGGCCTGCGACTGGCGCATCGAGCGGCACAGCCATGGCGGAAATGGAGCGCCTCGTCGGCCAACTGCCGCAGGGCTACGCCGCGGCCTGGAGCGGGCAATCGCTGCAGGAGCGTCAGGCCGCGGCGCAGGCACCGTTGCTGATGCTGCTGTCCGCGCTGGTGGTGTTCCTGGTGCTGGCCGCACTCTATGAAAGCTGGACGATTCCGCTCTCGGTGATGCTGGTCGTGCCGCTGGGATTGCTGGGTGCGGTCGCGGCGGTGATGCTGCGCGGGATGCCCAACGACGTGTTCTTCAAGGTCGGGATGATCACGATCATCGGACTGTCTGCCAAGAATGCGATCCTGATCGTCGAGTTCGCCCGCCAGTTGCATGCCCAAGGCCGGTCCCTCGTGGACGCGGCGGTCACGGCAGCGCGCCTGCGTTTCCGCCCCATCCTGATGACCTCGCTCGCGTTCGCACTCGGCGTCGTGCCGCTGATGCTGGCCTCCGGTGCCAGCGCCGAGACCCAGCGCGCCATCGGCACCGGTGTGTTCGGCGGCATGGTCAGCGGCACGGTCCTGGCGGTGTTCTTCGTGCCGGTCTTCTTCGTTGCCGTGCTCGGCGTGCGCGACCGGATCGCGGCCTGGCGTGCGCGCCGGGCCGCGTCTGCGGCGCCGCGGACCTAGCGATTGTCGAGGCGACTTCGCGCCCAGGCGCACCCGCCGGACGAGACGACACCCCACCTCCCCCAATGTCGACACCGCCCTCTCCAGCCCGATGGTGGATCCTCGCAGCGGTGATGCTGGCCTTCCTGCCGGTCGTCATCGACATGACGATCCTGCACATCGCGGTGCCATCGCTGACCCTGGCCCTGCAGGCGTCCGGCAACCAGGTGCTGTGGATCATCGACATCTACCCACTGGTCATGGCGGGTCTCCTGGTGCCCATGGGCACGCTCGCCGACCGCGTCGGTGACCGTCGCCTGCTCCTCGCCGGCCTGACCGTGTTCGGGTTCGCATCGCTGGCTGCGGCCTGCTCGACCCGTGCGTCGATGCTGATCGCTGCGCGCGTACTGCTCGCGATCGGCGGCGCGATGATCCTGCCCTGCGTCCTGGGCGTGATCCGGCGCACGTTCGAGGACGCGCGCGAACGTGCGATGGCCCTGGGCGCATGGGGCACGGCGGGCGCTGCCGGCGCCGCCCTCGGCCCGCTCGTCGGCGGTGCCCTACTGGAGCACTTCTGGTGGGGCTCGGTGTTCCTGATCAACGTGCCGGTGATGCTCGTCGTGGTGCCTGTGGTCTGGCGGCTACTGCCACCGGCGCGACCCACGCGGGGCGCAGCGCCCTGGCCGATCGGACAGGCTCTCGTCCTGGTCGCGGGCGTGATCGCCGTCGTCTACGGCCTCAAGACCGGTGCGGCAGGCGGCCAGTCCTGGTGGATCGCCGCGGCGGCGATCGGCCTGGGCTGCGCGCTGCTGTGGCTGTTTGCACGCATCCAGATGCGGGCGTCCTCGCCCATGCTCGATCTGGCCCTGTTCGCCCATCCGACGATCCTCGCGGGCATTCTCATGGCCATGGTCGCGAGCGGCGCACTGGCCGGCGTGGAGCTCACGATCGCGCAGGAACTCCAATACGTCCTCGCGAAGCGTCCGCTGCAGGCGGGTCTGTTCATGGTTCCGATCATGGCCGCCGCTGCCGTCGGCGGGCCGGTCGCCGGCTGGCTGTCCAATGCACTCGGCCTGCGCCGCGTCGCCGCCTGTGCACTGGCCGTCTCCGCCCTCGCCCTGCTGGGCATTGCGAACGTCGACCTCGACCGCGCAGGTCTCCTGGTGCCGATGCTGCTGGCCGCGCTCGGCCTGTCGCTGAGCATCGGCCTGACCGCGTCTTCGATCGCGATCATGAACGCGGTGGAGGCGGAGCAAGGCGGGGCCGCGGGCGCGCTCGAAGCGACCGCGTACGAACTGGGCACGGGTCTGGGCATCACCGCATGCGGACTGCTCCTGTCTCACGTATTCGTCCGCCACTTCGAACTGCCCGTTGCACTCGCCGAGACCGCGGACCAGCACGCGGTGGGCTCGATCGGCGACGCTTTCGTACTCGCGCACTCGCTGGCGGCGTCCGCGGATGCCGTCGCCGTCGAGACTGCGGCCCGGAGCGCCTTCACCATCGCCCACGCCGCGCTCCTGACCACCGCCAGTGCCGTGATCGCGGCGCTGGCAGTGGCGGTCTACCTGCTGCTGGGGCGCAGGCGCGACGGGTGACGCCGGGAGCAGAGCCCTGCCGGCGCCGGCTCAGGCCTGGCCGCCGAGGATGTTCACCGTGACCGCGATCACGAACATGTTGAAGAAGAACGCGATCACGCTGTGCAGCAACGCGATGCGGCGCAGGTAGCGACTGGTGATCTGCACGTCGGAAACCTGGAAGGTCATGCCGAGCACCAGCGCGAAGTAGGCGAAGTCCCAGTAATCGGGCGCGGCCTTGCCGGGGAAATCGAGGCCCATGTGCTCCTCGCCGTAGTCGCCATAGAAGCCGTGCGCGTAATGCAGCGCAAACATGACATTCATGAACAGCCACGACAGCACGATGCTGCTGCCAGCGATGCCGATCGCGGCAAGGCCGCCGGAGCGACCGGCGGCGAGTTCGGTGCCCAGCGCCACCATCAGGATCGCGACCAACCCGATCGCGCTCCACAGGATGCCCCAGCGGCCCGCGTCCTGGCGCATGGCGACCTCGCGCATCCGGTCGGGCCCGGCGGTGTCGAACAGTCGCCACGCGGCGCCCAGGAACACCAGTGCGCCGACGTCGAAGCCGAGCAGCAACGCGACCGGCCACCGAGCGCCCGCCACCAGGCAGCCGGCGCACCCCGCCACGAACACGGCCGTCGCCAGGCTCAGCCTCGGCCGCGCGCTGAAGGTCCGGAACGGACGCCAGCCCTTGCGGGGATCGTGGCGCGGCGGCGGACGCGATTGTTTGCTCATGCCTGGCCTCTTGCCGATGGGTCGCGTGGTCGCCCGCACCGCCTCCCGCCCAACGAAGGCATGCGATCGATCACCACAGCGAGCATGCGCGCTCTCGACGAGAAGCGCACGGCCTCGCAGGGACACGCGTCGGCCGGGCAAACCCGGGGGCCACGCGCAACATGGCGGCGATCGCACTGGCAGGCAGAGCCGGCCCCCCCCGGCTGAGGCCAAGGCGTTCCACGCTCCGGTCGCCACCTGGCATCATCGGACCGAAGGCGCCCACTCGGACCGCGCCTTCCTTCGCGAGGTGTCGATGGAAACGATGGAACTCCACCGCGGCCGATTGATCGATCATCTGCAACTGGTGGTGCGCGATCTGGCCGCCAGCCGCCGCTTTTACCAAGCGGTGTTCGACAGCATCGGCATTCCGATCGCCGGCGAAGGCCCCGACTACTTCTGGGCCGACGAACTGTTCGTGTCCACCGCAGACAGCGCGGCGGCCGCCGGACAACTGACCGGTCGCCACCATCTGGCGTTCCAGGCGCGCGATGCCGCGACCGTCGATGCCTTCCACGCCGCCGCCCTCGCGGCCGGCGGCAGCGACAACGGCCCGCCCGGCGAACGCCCCTACCACCCGGGCTATTACGGCGCTTTCGTGCTCGACCCCGATGGCAACAACATCGAAGTGGTCTATCACGGCCCGGCCACCTACAGCGCGGACTCGGTCAAGGTCACGTTCTGAGCCAAACTGCCGCTGGACTGTCGTTTCCTGCATCCACGAACGAACAGCCCGGCCGCCCTGCTACAACGTTCCGAAACCGGCCGGCGCCCGGAAGCCCCCGATCTCTCGTGCGATCAGCCGGGCGACTTCGATCGTGGTTCGATCGCCGTACTCAGGGCCGATGATCTGCAGACCGATCGGCAGCCCATCACTCGACAAGCCGCTCGGAAACGCAGTGCTCGGCAGGTAGGCGGCGGTCGCGAGGCCGACCCAGAAAAAATGCGCGTAGTGCGATGTCGTCACACCATCAACGTCCAAGGTCCGCTCGAGCTTGGGCCGGTGGTCGTGCGCGAAGGCCGTCGTTGCGGAGATCGGGCAGATCACCACATCCCAGTCGTCAAAGAAAGCACGCCACCGTAGGCGGTCTCGGTTCCGCGCTTCATCGTGATCGGACCAAGTGCGGTGATCCAGAGCGCGCGCGCGCGTCAGGACCGCCAGCGCCGAGTCGTCGCTCGCGTCGAGCGCCGCCGCCGCCCGCTGGGTCGCGACATAATGAGCATCGGGCAGATTGACGAGCCCCGTCGACCCCAACAGGCTGAGGTAAGTGTTGTACGCGTCCCTGGGCGAGATTGCGGGACGCGCCCGATCTGAGACCACCGCGCCCGCGCGGGCAAGCGCGGCGCCGACCTCCAGCACGCGATCGGAAATTTCGGAGGACGTGGGAACGGCATCTTCGTTCGCCCAGATCGCGACGCGTAAGCCGCGCAGGGTGCGCGTCTTCGGCGGCGGAAGGGCCAACCGCCAGCCCGGCGACCTGAGTCGATCGGGACCTGCCGCGACATCCAAGGCGAGAGCCAGGTCGTCCGCGCTCCGCGCCATGGGTCCGACGACGTTCAGATCCGGTGCGGAGATCACCCCGGAATGACTGTGACCCTGCATCGGCACGATGCCATAGGTCGGCTTGTGCCCATACACACCGCAGAAGTGAGACGGACTCCGGATTGACCCGCCGATATCCGAGGCGAACTCCAGGCAAGTCAGGCCGGCCGCGAGCGCGGCGGCCGCGCCGCCAGAAGAGCCGCCCGGCGACCGCGCCGCATCCCAAGGATTGCAGGTCGTGCCGTAGATGTCGTTGTAGCTCTGCCAATCCCCAAGCCGCAGCGGGACGTTCGTCTTTCCCATGACATGAGCACCGGCTGCCCTCAGGCGCTCGACGACCATTGCGTCGCTCTGTGCGAGGTGGTCCCGTTGCTCCGGCACACCCCACGTCGTCGGCAACCCAGACACGTCGAAGGTTTCCTTGACCGTCATCGGAAGGCCGTGCAGCGGTCCCAGCCGGTGTCCGCGTGCGAGCGATGCATCGGCCAGCTTCGCTGCCTCCAGCGCGCGCTCGAAGTCCCGCACCACGACAGCATTCAAAGTGCTGTCGAATCGTTCGATGCGCTCGATGTAATGCGCAGTGAGCTCGAGCGAGCTGATTCGCTTTTGTCCAATCAGCTGCGCCAGCGCAGTCGCGGACAGAAATGCCAACGCATCAGATGAGGCGTTCGATGATGGACTCACGTCCGGGCCTGAGTTGCGCTGACTGACTGCATGTCTCGCCTTTCGCCGATCTGCCGCGGAAGTCTGGACGTTTCCGGCAGGAAACGCCACTTCGAGCCAGCGGATGGCCGCGCATTTTTCATTCGCATCATCCGCGCAAGACGACTAGGCTGCGATTGCCGTCTCGACTGCAATCGATCTGCGCATCGCGCCTGTGCACCGGAGGCGATGAGGGAATGTAGTGTCTGGCCACCCTGTCTTGCCGGTCGTTAGTGCCGGACGGATCAGCGCACGTCGCCACACCATCTGGTCTGTGGTCGTTCAGAACTCCCCTGCCGGCTTGAGCCGAATCCACACGTCCATCTGCTGGGCGTCACCTACGCGTTCGACCTGCCGCACCCAGCCAAACCGGCCGGCCTTGGCAGATCTCACCCGCTCCCGTTCGCCGACGCGCGGGTCGTCAGCGAGGTACACGATCGGGGCCCACTGGCGGCCAGCATCGGGAGATTCGAGCGTGAAGTGGATGTGAGCACCGTCTCGCCCCATGGCGTCGGCGGCAGGACGGATGGTATCGAAGCGGAAACGGCCTTCGTGATCGGTCAACGCCCAGCCCTGCAGCCGCCAAGTCGATAGGCTGTGGTCGCCGGGACCGAAATCGAGGCCGTCGCGATCTCGATGGTAGGCGTGGACGACGACGCCGGGCGCTGGCGTTTCGCCGTCGGGAGCGACGACCCGGCCATGCACGGTCAGCGGTGTTCCAGGCTCATCAGCAGGCGCAATCCGGGCCTGGGAACCCATCCGTTGCGGCCGGTGTCGCACGGCCTCGTGCCAGCTTTTCAACCAGAACGGATCGACCTGGCCGATCGATTGGCCGGGGCAGGCGATGGTGGCCGCGAGAACCAGGGAAATCGTGATCTTCCGAAGTGTCATTCGGAATGTCCTTGAAGGTTGTCCGGAATCGTGCGGGACCGGCGTATGCGTGCTTTCCACGTCACCACATTTGCCGTATCAGACCGTCGCGGCGAACCAGGCCATGCCAAAGCACTGCTGCGACATGGAGGACGATCAGGGCGGCGAGCGACCAGGCGCAAAAGACGTGCAGGTACCAGGCAATGGCCCGTCCACGTTCGTCGTCGGCAGGCGGCCGGAACATACGGGGTACCTCGATGGTGCCCAGCACATCCATCGGTGCGCCCATCCACACCCAGACGATGTATCCGCTGGCGGGCAGTAGGCACAGCAACAAGTAGAAACCGACATGCGTGGCCTGCGCGATACGCCGCTGCCATCGTGGCTGGCCGGGCTGGGCCTTGGGTACGCCACGAGCAAGGCGCGTCGCCAAGCGCAGCAGCATCGCCAGCAGTAGAAGCATGCCGAGCTGATAGTGCCAGCGAAGCATGCGCATGCCGCCATCGGCTGCGGGGCTGTGCTCAGCGATCCATCCGAGTCCTAGCTGGATGGGGACGAGCAGCGCCACGACCCAATGCAGCGCGCGCGCCAGCGGCGAGTAACGGGCAGCGGGAGCACGCGCCGCTGGGGACCCATCGCGCGCGGTCATGGCAATGCAACATGATGCCGTGCGGACATGCTCGTCCCAGAACCGCCGTTGCGGCCCCTCTGCGTCACTGTGTGCATGTGCATTCCGATGGTGGCGATACGACAAAGGACGCGGCAGGCATGGGCGACGTTAACCACCGGCAGGCCGATCGCCGGCGACCGGCGACATCGACACAACGTCGCCTGCAGGCAGCATGTCGGGCCAGTGCAACCACCAGCGCTTGACGCGTGGATAAGGCAAGGCTTGCCACCACGGTTCCAAGGCATGCACGGGATCGGCGGCGATGGCGTCGCGGCGGACTGCCGGGGCTTGCGGTAGCGCTTGGCGCAGGTGGTCGTAAAGCGGCCCCTCGGCCAAGGTAGGTCGCCGCGCGAGCAAGCTCAGCAGGCTGATCGCATCCTCGCGGCGCGCGGCGGCGAGCAATCGCGCGATCTGAGCGCCGTCGGCGGCGATCGTGAGGTCGGTTGCATCGATGGCCCGCAGCGCAGCGACAAACGCCGCACTCGCCCCTTCGTCGTACGGTGTACCGGGCATGCCGCCAGCCGCCAGATCGACGCGGGCGCCTTGCGGTACCAGCACCTCAGCGCCCGCGGCATCGACCAGCACCCAGCCGTTGCGCACGCGCAAGTGGCCGTTGCCGTGGACATCGCTTTCGATGACGAACTCGCATCCCAGGTCGAGTACCTCGAAGCCGGCTGCCTGTACGCCGAACTGCTGCGGCGGCGCCCAGACGCGCGCCCATAGCCGTCCCTGCACGAGTTGCAGCCGATGCGTCCCGGTCCGGGTCTGCACCAGCCGCAGCTGCGAGGCCGCGCCGAGTCGGGCCTCGCCGATACGCGCGACCTTCAGATGCACGCCACCATCCCGCCCGGTCCGCAGTTCGCCGCCGACGGCAAGCCGCTCGGCGTGCGCCAGGGAACGGCCATCCAGTTGCACGTCGCCAGACACCGCCTGCAACTGCCAGCCCGCATCCGTCGGCCATGCCAAGCGCCACTGCAAACCGCACCAGAGCAGCATCGTCATCAGCACCGAGGCGGCGACTGCAAATGCGACCGCGTGGCGAGCGCGAGCGACGGCCCGCCATGCCGGTCGCGACGACTGCCTCCATGGCATCGCCTCAGACGACTGCGCCTGGGCAAAGGGTGCCAGCAAGCGTTCGAGACGTTCGATCTCGGCATCCCCACCGCGCTTGCTCCACAGGTATTCGTCGTCGGCACCGTGGTTCATAAGGCCTCCCGATAGTCCGCTAGCGCCGCGCGTAGGAGCGTCATGCCGCGATGCAGATTCACGCGCACACTGCCTGGGCTCAGACCGGTCAGTTCGGCGATCTCCTGCCCGCTCATGCCCTGAACCAGGCGCAGCATCAGCGACTCCCGGTAGGCGGGCGGCAGGCTGCGAATCGCCGCCAGCGCCTTCTGCGCTTCCAGCCCATGGGCTGGGTCGGCCAAGCCCGGAATGTCGTCCCAGTGCATGCCGGTCAGCGGGGCGGAACGTCGCTGCGCGGACAGGGCCGTGCGCCGGGCGATGGCGACGATCCAGCCGGGGAACGCCGCGGCGTCGCGCAAGTCGCCCAGCCGCGCGAGAACCGTCTCGAACACGTCCTGGGTCAGATCGTCGGCATCCGCCTTCTGTACGTAGCCGAGCAAGATGCCGTGAATGACCGGCGCGAAACGGCGGCACAGCCGGTCCAGCGCGGCGCGGTCGCCACGACGCGCGGCGGCCACCAGCGATGGCACCGGCTCCGACGCCGAGGCGGTTCCTTCTCGCATGGTCGATCCGCACTCCTGTCTAGCGCGCCCACGGGCTGGACGCGGGCAGCACACCTTGAGGATGCGCTGAAGGCCAGGATTGTTAACACGATGCGGACTGCTTTCGGCGGCCGTCATGATGCCGTGGCCTTCGAGTGAGCACGTGCGCCATGACCGTCCCCCGGCCTCTCCCCCCGACGGCAATGGCTCCAGAGGCCGCCGTTCGAAGTGCCGAGCGACCGCACGACACCGACCTGCAAGCGCTCAATGCGACGACCGGGGCGAGCAACGCGAGTGGGCCGCCCAACTGCGGGGCGATCGGTCTTTCGACCTATCGGTAGTGTGGCGATTTGCAGCATCTCGCAAATCCGCCAGCACCATCATCGTGTCAGCGCGATCTCCACGCCAACGGCGTCCGCTTGTGGCCCACGGGCCAGCACCGCATAGGCCTGGAAGAGGGCCGCCACGACACGCGGGTCCACCGCCACATCTGCGAACACCTCGCGCAACGCGAGGAAACGCGCGACGTCTCCAACCTGCCCGGTCGCCGCGCACCCGATCTGTGCCAGGGTGTCGGCCATCGGGTCGATCAGCGCGACGCCGGCTCGGGCCTGCCGGCACACGAAGTGCATCCAGGCGGCGATCGGCAGACACAGGCGATCGATGGGTCGGCCGGCGGCCAGCGCATCGCGGATCGTGCCGAGCAGGCGCACGGGCAGTTTCTGGCTGCCGTCCCAGGCGATCTGCGCCAGACGATGGGCGATGGCCGGATTGCCGAAGCGCTCGAGTATGGCGTCGATGTAGGCGTCCAGATCCATTGCGGCCGGGACGGTCAGCGTGGGCGCGATGTCCTCGCGCATCAGTCTTGCGACGAAAGCGGCCAAGCCCGGATGGCGCATCGCGTCGGCGACGGTCTCGACGTCCAGCAGCAGGCCGAGGTAGGCGAGCGCGCTGTGCGGGCCGTTGAGCAAGCGCAGCTTGGCGCGGTCGAAGCCGGCGATGTCGTCGCTGAGGGTCACGCCGACGCGCTCCAGCGGTGGGCGGCCGTTGCAGAAGCGATCCTCCACGACCCATTGCGCGTACGGCTCGCGCTGCACGGGCCAGGCATCGTCCAGGCCCAAGGTGTCGGCGACGCGGACGCGCAGCGTGTCATCGGTGGCGGGGGTGATGCTGTCGACCATCGAGCGCGGGAACGCGGCCTCGGCGTCGATCCATCTTGCGAGCGCCGGGTCGATGCGTTCGGCGAACGCGAGCACAGCGCGGCGCAGGCGCACGCCGTTGTCGGCAAGGTTGTCGCAACTGAGCACGGTGTAGGGCGCCAGGCCGGCGGCACGACGACGCGCCAGGCCGGCGACGAGATAGCCAATCGCACTGACCGGCGCATCAGGCGCGGCAAGATCGTGGACGATATCGGGATGGGCGATGTCGAGGCCGTCGCCGGCCAGGCAGTAGCCCTTCTCGGTAACGGTCAGCGTGACCAGGCGGACGGCCGGATCGGCGAGCCGGGCGAGTACGGCCGCGGCTTCGTCGCGGGCGCACAGCACTTCGCGCAGTGCGCCGATGACGCGCAGCCGTGGCGTCTGTCCCAGAATCGCGAGCGTGTACAGGCCGTCCTGCGGGCGCAGCGCGTCGCGCACGTCCGGATTGCGCAATGACACCGCGCACACCGCCCAGTCGGGATCGAGCGCCAGCGCATCGTCGAAGTACACCGCTTGGTGCGCACGATGGAAGGCGCCTGCACCCAGATGCACGACGCCGATCCGGGTCGTGGCGCGATCGAAGGCCGGACGCGCGACCGCGGGCGGCAGCGTTGCGAGCAGGGTCTCGGACAGACGAAGGGCGTGCGTCATCGTTCGTCGCGCGCGTACGGGCCCAGGGTGACGCCGACGAAACCGCCGGCATGGTCGGTGCTCAGCAAGGTGGCGTCCGCATCGCGCAGCAGCCATTGCCAGTCGCCGTCGTCGGCGGCCCACGCGAACCCGATGCGTCCCGCGTCGCCGGCCACCTTCAGCCGCAGATCCGCGGCCCGCGCGATGGTGTGCTGCGCGATGATCTGCCCCGGCTGATCGACACCGGTCGCCCGTTCGACGAACACCACGGCGCCATCGTCGGCATCGCGTCGCACACCGAGCAGGTACCAGTGATTGCCGCTCTGGAATGCGGCAAGCCCGCCCACGACGCCCGCGGCCGGCATCGCCAGTGCGGTGCTGGCCTCGAAGCCGAGATGCTGCTGGCGGCGTGCGAGGAACGAAGGATTGTGCAACGTGTCCAGGCCCTCGCGTCCGGGGTGGATCGCAAGCTTCCCGGGGCGGGAGGCGAGGTCGGCCCAGTCGCGCTTGGGCACGCGTACGAACATCCATGCCGGGTCGAGCGCGGGCCCGTCGAATTCGTCGCGCCAGGTGAAGTTGCCGCTCATCGGCGCCTGATCGGCCTGGCGTGACATCCACAATGGCGCGGGCAGTCCATAGGGAATCGGCGAATCCGGCGGCAGGATCGTCGGCCAGCCGTCGGTCCAGGTCACCGGCAGCAGGAACGTCTCACGCCCCGTGTTGTAGTGGCGCACGTCGTAGTTGCGACTGGCCAGGAACACCGCCCACCAACTGCCGTCCGGTCCCTGGACCAGATCGGCGTGGCCGGCGTTGGTCACCGGCAACGCTCGCTCAGGCGGCAGGTCGCGCTGGGTCAGGATCGGGTTGTCTTCGTACGGCGTGTAGGGTCCCCAGACGTCGCGGCTGCGCAGGATCACCTGCGAATGTTGCGGGCCGGTGCCGCCTTCGGCGTTGTTGAGGTAGTACCAGCCATCGACCTTGTACAGGTGCGGGCCTTCGATCCAGATCGGGTTGTCTTCGGGTCTCACACCACCGTCGATCAGCACCTTGCGCGGGCCGAACGGCGTCAGCGTCGCGATGTCGATCGCCTGCAGCCAGATCGCGCGGTGGCCGTCGTAGCGCACCGGCCCGTCCGGCGCGTCGTTGTTGAGGAGGTAGGCGCGGCCGTCGTCGTCGAAGAACAACGACGGATCGATGCCGCCGATGCCGGGCAGCCAGACCGGGTCCGACCAGGGCCCGGCCGGATCGGTGGCGGTGACGATGAAGTTGCCGCCGGCATCGACCGCGGTATTGACCACATAGAACGTGCCGTCGTGATACTCGATCGTCGGCGCGAACACGCCGCGCGACAGGCCCAGGCCGTCGAAGTCGAGCTGGTCGGGGCGATGGATCGCATTGCCGATCTGGGTCCAGTGCACCAGGTCCTCGCTCTCGAAGATCGGGATGCCCGGGAAGTAGGTGAAGGTCGACGCGACCAGGTAGAACTTCCCGTTGGCCGCGACGATGCTCGGGTCGGAATGGAAGCCGGCGAGGATCGGGTTGCGGAAATGACCCGCCGGCAGCGGCGCGTCGAACGCACGGTCGCTTCCGCTGTACTCGAACCAGTCGAACAGCACGGGCTCGGGATCGGGCCGGTTCGCGGCGACAACCGGCGCTGCAACGATCGCGACCAGCAGGCCGGCCGCAAGTGCGCGCAGCCAGCTGTGCGGGGAGACGCGTGGGGACGGCCCCGTTGTCGGCGCGCCCATCACCAGTCCCACATCCCGCCGTCTTCCAGGCGCGCGACCGGCAGTTGCTTGGGCGTGTATGGGTACTTCGCGGCCAGCGCCTCGTCGATGTCGACGCCGTGCCCGGGCGTGTCGCCCACGTGCAGCCGGCCGGCGCGGAATGCGTAATCGTGTGGGAACACTGCCAGGATCTCCTCGCCATGGAACATGTATTCCTGAATGCCGAAGTTCGGCACCCAGGTATCGAAATGCAGCGCTGCGCCCATCGTGACCGGCGACAGGTCGGTCGCGCCGTGGAAGCCGGTGCGCACCTGGTGCAGGCCGGCGAAATCGGCGAGCCGGCGGATGTGGGTGATGCCGCCGCCGTGGACGATCGTGGTGCGGATGTAGTCGATCAGCTGCCGCTCGATCAGGTGCTTGCAGTCCCAGATCGAATTGAACACCTCGCCCACCGCGAGCGGGGTGACCGAATGCTGGCGGATCAGTTCGAACGCGGCCTGGTGCTCGGCCGGGGTCGCGTCCTCGAGCCAGAACAGCCGATAGGGCTCGACATCGCGGGCCAGGCGCGCCGCTTCGATGGGCGAGAGCCGGTGATGCACGTCGTGCAGCAGCTCGACCGTATTGCCGTGGTCGGCGCGCAGTTGTTCGAACAGCCTCGGTGCCGTTTCCAGGTAGCGCGGTGTGTTCCAGACGGTCTCGGCCGGCAGCTCGCTTTCGGCCGGCTCGTAGGGTTTGCCGGCCGTGGAGATGCCGTACGCCTTCTTGACGCCCGGCACGCCGCACTGGGCGCGCACGGCCAGGAACCCGCGCTCGAGATACATGCCGACCTCGTCGCTGGCCTCGGCGATGTCGCGGCCGTTGGCGTGCGCGTAGACCAGCGCGCCTTCGCGCGAGCGGCCGCCAAGCAACTGGTACAGCGGCATGCCGGCCATCTTGCCCAGGATGTCCCACAGCGCGACGTCGACCGCGGCGATCGCGGTCATCGTTACCGGCCCGCGCCGCCAATACGCACCGCGGTACAGGAACTGCCACAGGTCCTCGATGCGGCCCGCGTCGCGGCCGATCAGGTTCGGCACGACGTGGTCCTGCAGGTAGGCGGCGACCGCAAGCTCGCGGCCGTTGAGCGTGGCATCGCCCAGGCCGTAGATGCCTGAGCGGGTGACGATCTTGAGCGTGACGAAGTTGCGGCCGGGACAGGTGACGATGACGCGCGCCTCGACGATCTCGCGATCGTGGCGGCTGCTGTGGTGGCTGGGTTCGGTGTGGACGGACATGTGGACGACTCTGGATGCGATGGTGGTGGCGGATGAGGGCATCTCCCGCGCCTGGGTGGCCCCCATCCGCCTTCGGCACCTTCCCCCGCACGCGGGGGAAGGCTCTGGATGTCAACGGATCTCGATCTCGAACGGCCCCGGCGGCTGGCCAGCGCGGTCGAACAGATTGACCAGCGGGTTGTCGGCCCAGGCATAGCGCACGCGGACCGGCGCAGGAACGCCCGGCGCCTGCAGGTGCACGCGGTCGCCATCGAGCGTGGCCTGCGCCCAGCGGCAGCTGCCGGCGCCCGCACCGCACAGTTCGAAGCCGACCGGCCCCGGCGCGCCGTAGGCGACCAGGCCACCATCGACCGCGTCGAACGTCACCACGACCGTGCCGGCCTCGCGCCGGGCGCTGCGCGGCACCGGGCCGCTCGGCGCCAGCGTCTCGCCGTAGACCGCGTGGCGTGCAGCGCGCGCGAGCCGGCGGCCGATCGCCTGCTTGTTGGCCGGGTGGATGTCGTCGGCCTCGCCCAGGTCGATGGTCACCGCGAGCGCCGCATGCGGCTCGGCGGCGACCCGGCGTTGCGCTTCGCGCAGCGTCGCCCAACCGCTCTCGCCTGGCGCCTGGGTCGGCGCGCCGTAGTTGGGCAACTGCACCACCAGGAACGGCAAGATTGGATCGCCGAAGCGCATGCGCCAGTCGTCGCGCAGGCCGCGCAGCTGGTCTGCGTAGGCGCCGGCCTCGCCTGTGTTCGCTTCGCCCTGGTACCAGACCACGCCCCGCACCGCAGGACCGCCCAGTGGCGCGATCATCCCGTTGTACAGCGTCGACAGGCCCGCCGCGGACTGCCAGGGCGCACGCGGCGGTGCGCCGGTTTCCGGCGGCACGATGCGGTAACGCCAGCCGGGGTCGAGCGGCACGACCGCGCCGTCGGCCAGCCGCAGCCGGTGCGCGGACGCCGGCCTGGCCAGTCCGCCCTCGCGGTAGGTGTCGAGCACGTTGACGACGATCGTGTTCTCGCCCGCGCGCAGCAGGCCATGCGGCAGCGGGTACTCGCGCGGGGTACCGGCGCCGTAGCTGCTGCCCACCGCGGTGCCGTTGACCCAGGTCAGGTCCATCTCGTCGGCGGGGCCGAGCAGCAGCGTGGCGTCCTGCGCCGCCTGCGCGGCGGTCAGACGCACCGACGTCCGGTACCAGACCATGCCGTCGAACGTCGCCAGTTCGGGCACGCCCCATCGCTCCCACGCGCCGAGCGCGTGCGGGGCTTCGCGCCAGTCGCCGGACACGGTCTCGGTCCAGGGCCGGTCGTCGGCGGACACGCCCGGCGCCTGCAACCACCACGCGGCCCAGCGCTCGCCCCAGCGCGCGGCAGCCTGCATCGGGTCGTCGTGGTAGAGCGCGAGCACGTCGAGGTCTTCGTCCGGATGGCCGCCCGCGCGCAAGGCCTCGCCGCTGGTCCAGGCCTGGACGCGCGAACCGCCCCATGCGGCTTCGATCAGCCCCATCGGCACGTCCACGGTCTTGCGCAGTTCGCGGGCGAAGTAGTAACAGGCGGCCGAAAAGTCGCGCACGCTCTCCGGCGTGACCGGTTGCCAGGCGGTGGGCTCGGGGAAGCGCGCCAACGGCACCGGGCTGCTCACCTGCGGTACGGTCAACAGGCGAATTTCGGGCACGTCGGCACTGGCGATCTCGGCGCGGGCATCGAGCGAGCGCCAGACCTGCAGTTCCATGTTCGACTGGCCCGAACACAGCCACACATCGCCGACCAGCAGGTCGCGGACGGTCCGGGTGGTCTCGCCGGCGCGCACGGTCAGGGTGTGCGGGCCGCCGGCCGGCAGGGCTGGCAGTTCGGCCTGCCAACGACCGCTCGCGTCGGCGCGTGCCTGCGCGCGGCGGTCGGCAAGCGCCAGGTGGACCACGGTGCCGGCCGGCGCCTCGCCTTGCAGACGCAAGGGGCGATCGCGCTGGAGAACCGCGTGGTCCTGGATCAGCGGATGCAGCAATGCAGCCTCGCCCGTGTCGGCGTGGGCGAGCGGTGCGAGCGCGAGCAGCAGCGCGAGCAGGACATGGGGGCGGGCAAGGCCTCTGCCCCCACGCGGCGCCGGTGGCGCCGACCTCCCCCGCACACGGGGGAGGTGCGCGAAGGCTGGCGTCGACGCGCCTGGATGCAGCTCCAGTGCACGCCCGCGATCCTGTGCGGACTGCGCGAGCGCACGCACGCCGTTCTGTGCGGAAGGCGCGACGGCCCGTGCGCAGCCCGGTGCGGACTGCGCGACCGCACGCCCCCAGTCCTGTGCGGAAGGCGCGACGGCCCTCCCGTGATGCTGCGCGACATGCTCGACTGCCCTCTCCCGGTGCTGCGCGACATGCTCGACTGCCCTCCCCCGCATGCGGGGGAGGGTTGGGTGGGGGCGGCCGTTCATCGGGTGTCTCCCGGTGCGTGCGGAAATTCGAGCGACTGGTAGTCCGCCAGCGGGTGCGTCGGCGGGGCGATGCCGTCGGGAAGCGGACGGCCGGAGATCGACTGGAAGTACGCGATGCTGGCATCGCGCCACCATTGCGCTTCCTGCGCCTGGATCGCGAGGAACGCGGCGACCTGCGCATGCCGCTCGGCATCGATGCGCCCGTCCAGGCCTGCCCAGGTCTCACGCATGCTGCGTACCGTCGCGACGCCACGGTCGTAGTGGTGCACCAGTTCGTCCCACAACGGACGCCCCGATGCCATCGGGCGGTCCCAGGGGACATGGTGGAACCACAGCAACAGCGACTCGGGCACGCGGTCGGGATCGTCGAACACGTCCGCGACCGGCGGGGCGTACTGCGAGACTGCATCGCTGCCGCGGCGGCTGCGGTCGAAGCCGATGCCCGAGCGGGTGGCGCGGTGGTAGTAGACCGAGGTCCAGTCCGCGCGCGGGCCGCCCTCGACCCACGGGCCGGGGCCGTAATGGTGGCCGCGGCCCATCAGGTGGTGCAGGCCGAGCGCACCGGTGTAGTCGACCACGGCCTCGCGCGAGCCCATCATCATGCCGACGATCGGCGCGACCACCGCCGGGTCGTTGCCGAACGTCATGCGGGTCCATTCCTCGGCGATGTCGCGCGACGAATGCTCCGGGTTCCAGGCCAGCCGCCCGTAGGCGTACCAGTTGGCCTGGTCGAAGTGCGAGCCGCTCCAGTTACGGTCGGTGCCGATGTTGGCCACACCGGCGATGCCGGTCAGCGCGCTTCTGCCAGGCACATCACGGTCCAGCGAGCCGTCGATCACCCGCGCGACGGTCGCGCCCTCCCCCCGCACCTGCGTATCGGCGCGCAGCACCTCCTCGTACAGCGGCCCGAGGTAGGCCAGGTGCGTCGAGAAGCCGAGGTACTCCTTGGTGATCTGGAACTCCATCATCAGCGGGGTCTTCGGCATCGCGCCGAACAGCGGATGGAACGGTTCGCGCGGCTGGAAATCGATCGCGCCGTTCTTGACCTGCACGATCACGTTGTCGCGGAACGCGCCGTCATGCGGCACGAACTCGGTGTAGGCCTGTTTGTGGCGGTCGTCGGGTTCGTCGTGGGAGTAAACGAACGCCCGCCACATCACGATGCCGCCGTACGGCGCCAGCGCATCGGCCAGCAGGTTGGCGCCGTCGGCATGCGAGCGGCCGTAGTCCTGCGGGCCGGGCTGGCCCTCGGAGTTGGCCTTGACCAGAAAGCCGCCGAAGTCCGGGATCGCCGCATAGATCTCCTCGGCCTTGGCCTGCCACCAGCGCTGGACCGCGGGGTCAAGCGGATCGGCGGTCTGCAGCCCCCCGATCTCGATCGGCGCGCTGAAGCGCGCGGACAGGTACACGCGAATGCCCCAGGGCCGGAAGATGTCCGCCAGCGCGGCGACCTTCTCCAGGTACATCGGCGTCAGCACGTCGGCGTTGGCGTTGACGTTGTTGAGCACGGTGCCATTGATGCCGATCGAGGCGTTGGCGCGGGCGTAGTCGGTGTAGCGCGGGTCGCGCCAACCGGGCAGCCGGTGCCAGTCCCAGATCGACTGGCCGGCGTAGCCGCGCTCGACGTGGCGGTCGAGGTCGTCCCAGTGGTTGAGCACCCGGCGCTCGATCCGTGGCGCCTCGCGCAGGTCGAGGTTGGCGATCGGCTGGCCGGTCTGCAGCAGCCGCAGGAACGCGAATGCGCCATAGAGCGCGCCGACGTCGGTGTTGGCGGCGACGACGGTCGCCGGATGCCCGTCCACGCGCGTCGAACGGATCAGGTAGCCCGCCTGGCCGAGGTCGCCCAGGTCCAGCGCCAACCGGGCGATCGCTGGCAGCGACTGCGGCGTTCCCACCAGCAACGCGCCGGTGCGGTCGATGCGGCCGGCCAGGGTAGGCGCCCGCCCCTGCAGCCCCCGTAGGCCTCGCAGCAGTTCATCACGGGTCGCGCGCTGGGTCGGCGTCGCATCGGGGGTCGTCAGCTGCGAGACCCGCGGCGCCTCGGGTCCGCGCCCGGCCCCTGCCTCGGCGTAGCGCAGCCACAGCGCATACCCGTCCTCGGCCTGCGCCGGCACCGGGCCGACCAGCGCGACCAGCGCCAGCACCGCCGCCGGCCACGCCGGCCGGATCCAGTCGCGGAACCAGATAGTTAGCGGTAACATCCCCAACATCCCATCACCTCCCCTTGGACGGCTTCACTCCAGTTCCCTTAGCCTTGCGGACGGGGCCTGCACACCGCCGTCCGGACGAAGGAACGCTTTTGGACAAGCCGAAGAAATCGGTCCGCCGCAAGACCCGCGGCGTCACCATCGATGAGGTCGCCGCACTGGCCGGTGTGTCGCCGATGACGATCTCGCGGGTCATCAACGGCCAGGGCAAGGTGCGCGATACCACCCGAGAGCGGGTGATGCGCGCGGTGCGCGAGCTCAACTACACCCCCAATCTGGCGGCCAGCTCGCTTGCCGCCGCGCAGCACACCCGCATCGCGCTGATCTACACCAACCCCAGCGGCGCGTACCTGCGCGAACTGCTGGTCGGCTTGCTGCGCGTCGCCTCGCGCACCCCGATCCAACTGGTGGTCGATTACTGGGACGACCTCGATGCCGAGGCCGAGCGCAAGGCCGCGCGCGCCCTGGGCAAGCGCGTCGATGCCGTGATCCTGCCGCCGCCGCTGTGCGAATCGCGCGCGGCGGTGACCGAGTTCGTACGCGCGGGCATTCCGGTCGTCGCGATCGCCTCCGGGCGCTTCAGCGACGATATTTCCTGCGTGCGCATCGACGACTTCCGTGCGGGCAAGGAACTGGCCGAGCACATGATCGAACGCGGCCACACCCGGATCGGCTTCATCAAGGGCCGCGCCGATCTGAGCGCGAGCACCCGGCGCTTCCAGGGCTTCCAGGCCGCGCTCGAGGATGCCGGGATCGCGTTCGACCCGACGCTGGTGCAGCAGGGCGACTACACCTACCGCTCGGGGCTGAAGGCGGCCGAGAAGCTGCTGGCCCATCGCAAGCCGCCGAGTGCGATCTTCGCCAGCAACGACGACATGGCCGCCGCGGCGATCTCGGTCGCCCATCGCCGCGGGCTCGACGTACCGCGCGATCTGTCGGTCGTCGGCTTCGACGACACCTCGGCCGCGACCACCGTGTGGCCCGAGCTCACGACCATCCACCAGCCCATTGCCTCGATGGCCGACGCGGCGATCGACATGTTGCTGCGCGGAATCCGTCGCAACGATGCCAGCACCCGCGTGCTCACCGATCGCGTGGTGCCGCACCGGCTGGTCGCACGCGATTCGGTCGCCGCCCCGCCCAAGAAGAAGTAGCGCACCCTGCCCGCTTGCGGCGCGCCCGAGGGGCGCGCCGGTGACAACGCTCGCGATGGCGGGCAGACGGTGCATCGGGCTCAGCGCAGCAGGTACTGGTTGAGCAGGTTCTCGTACGCCTCCTGGCGACCGCTGCGCTGCTGCGGCTCACCCGCCTTGGCGGCGATCGCATGCAGGTCGCTCAGCGACAGCCGGCCCTGCTCGAACGCCTGGCCATCGCCGCCATCGAAGCTGGCATAGCGGTCGCGGCGCCATTGCTCCCACGGCGACTCGTGCAGCAGCGCATGCGCCACTTCAAGGCCGCGCGCAAACGCATCCATGCCGCCGATGTGCGCAATGAACAGGTCTTCCATGTCGGTCGATTCGCGGCGCGGCTTGGCATCGAAGTTCAGGCCGCCTTCCAGGCCACCCTGGCGCAGCACCACCAGCATCGCGCCGACCGTGTCGTACAGGTCGGTCGGGAACTGGTCGGTATCCCAACCGTTCTGCGCATTGCCGCGATTCGCGTCGATGCTGCCAAGCAGCCCGTGGTCGGAGGCGACCTGCAGGTCGTGCTCGAAGGTGTGCCCGGACAGCGTTGCGTGGTTGGCCTCGATGTTGAGCTTGAAATCCTTGTCCAGTCCGTGCGCCTTCAAAAAGCCCGCGCAGGTCGCGCTGTCGAAGTCGTACTGGTGCTTCATCGGCTCCATCGGCTTGGGCTCGATCAGGAAGTTGCCCTTGAGCCCGATGCTGCGTCCGTAGTCGCGCGCCATCGTCAGGAACCGCGCGAAGTGCGCCAGCTCGCGCTGCATATCGGTGTTGTGCAGGCTGGCGTAGCCTTCGCGGCCGCCCCAGAACACGTAGTGCTCGCCGCCCAGTTCCACGGTCGCCTCCAGCGCCGCCTTGACCTGCACCGCCGCCCGCGCGACCACCGCGAAGTCCGGGTTGGTCGAAGCGCCGTTCATGTAGCGCGGATGCGAGAACAGATTCGCCGTGCCCCACAGCAACTTCATGCCGGTCGCGGCCTGACGTTCCTTGGCCAGCGCGACCATGTGCTTGAGATTCTTCTCGTACGCGCCGATGTCGTCGGCGTCGGGCGCCAGGTCGACGTCGTGGAAGCACCAGTACGGCACGCCGAGCTTGGTGAAGAACTCGAACGCGGCATCGAGCTTGGCCTCGGCCGCCGCCAGGGGCGCACCGCCGTCCCACGGGAAGCGCCGCGTGCCCGGACCGAAGGGATCGGCGCCGGCATTGCAGAACGTGTGCCAGTAGCACACCGCAAAGCGCAGGTGCTCGGCCATCGTCTTGCCGCCGATTGTCTTGCCGGCGTCGTAGACCTTGAAGGCCAGCGGATTGTCGGAGGCCTTGCCCTCGAAGGGGATCTGGCCGATGCCGGGGAAGTATTCCCGGCTGCCGATGAAGGGGGTCGTGGTCATATGCGGTCCCGTGTTGGCGTGGAGTGGACGGATCGGCAGGCGCTGTGCGCCTACGCGGCCGGCGGCGCGGCGTACAGCGGCCGCACCGCGTCGAGGTGGTCGGTGAAGCGTCGGTAGGCGGCGCGGTAGGCCGGCGCGCGGCTCGGCTCGGGCGTGCATGCGCGCGCGGGATCGGTCGCGACATGCGCGGCCGCCAGCGCTTCCATCGATGTGGCATCGCCCTGCGCGCGGCCAAGCGCCCACAGCGCCTGCAGCGCCGCACCGAACGCCGCGCCCTCGCCCTGCACCGGCACATCCACCGGCAGCGCGAACACATCGGCGACCAGTTGCCGCCAGGCCGCGCTGTTGGCGCCGCCGCCGGTCAGCACGATGCGATCGAACGCCATGCCGGCCGACACGAACGCGTCGAAGCCGTACTTCAGGCTGTAGGTCGCGCCTTCCATCGCCGCGCGGTACAGATGCGCGGCGTCCATGTTGTGCGCGGACAGGCCGGTCAGCACGCCGCGCCCCAGCGGCAGGTCGGGCGTGCGCTCGCCGTTGAGGAACGGCAGCAAGGTCAGCCCGCCGGCGCCCGGTGCGGTCGCGTCGATATGCGCATCGCCCTCGCGGGTCGAAAAGCCGAACATGCGTGCGACCTGCTCGGTCGCCACCGTGCAGTTCATCGTGCAGATCAGCGGCAGCCAGCCGCCGGTCGAGTCGCAGAATGCGGCCCAGGCGCCCGAGTCCGATACCACCGGCGTATCGCTGTAGGCGAACAACGTCCCCGAGGTGCCCAGGCTCATGGCCAGCCGGCCCGGTACCACGCAGCCGGTGCCGATCGCCGCCATCATGTTGTCGCCGCCACCGGCCGACACCCGCAGTTGCGGCGACAGCCCGAGTTCGGCGGCGATCTCGGACCGGACCGGGAACAGCGCATCGGCCTCGACCAGCGGCGGCAGGCAGGCCGACAGGTCGCGCTCGGGGTCGGTGGCGGCCAACAGCGCCGGCGACCAGTCCCGCGTGCGGACATCCACCCAGCCGGTGCCCGACGCATCGCCGTGCTCCATCCAGCGCGCGCCGGTGAGCCAGACGTTGACGTAGTCGTGCGGCAGCGCGATCGCCGCCAGCTTCGCGTAGGCCTCCGGTCGATGGGCTTTCGTCCACGGCAGCTTGGAGGCGGTATAGCCGGCCAGGATCGGGTTGCCGGCCTGCGCGATGCAGGCCGCCACGCCGCCGACCGCGTCCATGATCGGTGCGCATTGTGCGCTGGTGCTGGTATCGCACCACAGCTTGGCCGGTGCCAGCACCTGCCCTTCGGCATCGAGCGGCACGAAGCCGTGCTGCTGGCCCGAAACGCCGAGCGCGGCGATACGCGCACGCAGCGTCGGGTCGACTGCGGCAAAGCAGCCACGGATCGCATCGAGCCAGTCCGATGGATGCTGCTCCCGGCTGCCGTCATCGCCCGCGATCAGTTCCAGCGCCCGGCCCTGCAGCGCCAGCACCTGCCGCGATGCCGGGTCGTAGACCACGAGCTTGACACTCTGCGTGCCCAGATCGAGACCGGCGACGAGGCTCATGCGCGCACCCTCGACAAGAAAAAGTTAGCGCTACCATTCTTCGGGCTAAAAAAAACGGCACGGCTTGGAGCAGGCAGCGGCATGGGCGCGCTCGGCGTCAATCGGCGGTGCAGGCACTGTAGCCATTTGTCGCCGAACATGCTTGCTGCGGTGCGCCATCGACGTGCGTTGCGTGGCGTCCACTCAGCGCGCCCGCAACCACGCCTGGCCGTCGCCGGCACATTCCGGCGTGAAGCCGCGGACCTCGACGCCCGGCAACAGCAGCCCTTCCAGTTCCGACAGGCGGCGGATCCACTGCGATTCGGCGATCACCGCGATGCGGTCGAAACGCCGCACCGCGCGCAGCAACGCCGGCAACCGCGAAAACTCGACTGCGACCGCACCGAAAGACGGCAGGTCGACGTTGCGCACGCGATAGAGCAGCGCGCCGCCCTCGATGCCGTCCGCGCCCTCGACGAACGCATCGATCAGTCCCGCCATCGTCTCCCGGTCGAACCGGCCGTCGATCTCGACGTCGATCCGATCCGGCGCCACACGGATCACAGTGAACATGCCGGCCTCGCCTCTATCGGTCGAATGCGAAGCTAGACCGCCGCGCGTCAATAGCGAGCGAATGACGCATGCGTCGACTCGGCGACGCACGCACGACCTGCCGCGCGACCGACCGTCGCGACGGCAGCGCCGCGACATCGCCCATCAAGCCCTCGATGGCAGCGTCCCGCCGCCCTGCCCGCTGCTGCGCGCCAGAAGGCGCAGCAGCAGCGCCGCGACACACGCCGCCGCGACGTTGCAGGCCATGCCGGCGACGAAGGCATCGGCGTAACGCGCACGCAGGTCGTCGCCGACAGCGCCCGACAGCGCCGCGCCGAACACCATGCCGACGATCGCCACGCCGAAGGCCGCGCCGACCTGCTGCAACGTCGAGACCACGCCCGAGGCCATGCCCGCGCGCGCCGCATCGACGGTGCCGAGTACGAGATTGAGCAGCGGCGTCATGATCAGCCCCTGCGCAGCGCCGACGACGACCAGCGTCGGCACTAGGTGCGCAGGCGACAGCGCCCCGCCGGCGCTGTACACCTGGCCGACGAGCCAGGCGAGCGAGACGGCATAGACCACCGCCGCGACCGCGAGCGCCCCCGGGCCGAAGCGGGCCACCAGCCCCGGCGCCGACAGCGACGCCAACACGAAGCCGACGCTGCACGGCGCGAACAACAGCCCGGCCGCCAACGGGTCGAGTCCGAAGCCCGACTGCACGAGCAACGCAAAGCACAGGAAGAACGAACTCGAGGTCGAGTAGACCAGCAGCACCAGCAGGCCACCGATGGCGAACTGCCGATCGCACAGCAAGCGCATGTCCACCAACGGGTCCTGACCGCGCAGACGGCGCCGGACCTGCTGTCGCGCGAACACGGCAAGCAGGACGGCACCGGCCACCAGCGCGATCCGCATCCAGGCCGGCCAACCGTGCGCGGGCCCTTCGAGCAACGGCACCAGCAACAACCCCAGCCCGGCACCGACCAGGGCCACGCCGCCCCAATCGAGGGTCGGGCGCTCGGGCGCGCGCGATTCGGGCACCAGGCGCGCCATCGCGATCGCCAGCACGCCGATCGGGACATTGATCAGGAAGATCGTGCGCCAGCCCAGCCCGGCGATGTCGGCATGCACCAGCCAGCCGCCCAACACCTGGCCGGCGATCGCGGCCAGACCCAGGGTCATACCGAGCAGACCGAACGCACGGCGGGCGGCGGCCCCCTGGAAATGCACGCGGATCGAGGCGTAGACCTGCGGGAACAGCAACGCCGCCGCCAGCCCCTGCAGCACCCGCGCGGCAATCAGGACGCTGGCATCGGGCGCAAGTCCGCACAACGCCGAGGCCAGCGCGAACCCCGCCATGCCGACCACGAACAGTCGGCGACGGCCATGGCGGTCGCCGAGCCGGCCGCCTGCGATCAGCAACACGCCAAACGCGAGCTCGTACCCGGCGACCACCAATCCCACCTGCGCCAGGCTCGCGTCCAGCGTGGCCTGCATCGACGGGATCGCGACATTGACCACGAACAGATCGAAGATCGTCACAAAGCCTGCGAGCAGCAGCACGGCCAAGCCCAGCCAGGGCGGGCGGGCCGTGACGGCCACATCGGCGGCATTGGGAACGGGCGGTGACGCAGCGGCGCGGCAATCGGGCATGACGAGGGTCCGAACAAGGGAACCGGAGTCTGGCGCCGCCGCAATCCGGTTACAATTTGTCGGTTTATGGTGTTACTGGAAGCAACCGGTGCCCGATCGATGAGTCGCCTGCAACGCGCCCGCCCCGAACTGTCGAGCTTCCTGCGGACCTGCCGCGCGCGCCTGTCGCCGACCGATGTCGGCCTGCAGAACGGCGGCCGTCGGCGCACACCGGGCCTACGCCGCGAAGAGGTTGCCGCGCTCGCGGGTGTGGGCCTGAGCTGGTACACGTGGCTCGAACAAGGACGCGACATCGGTGTTTCGTCGACGTTCCTCGACAACCTGGCACGGGTGCTGCGGCTCGATGCCGCCGAGCGTCGCCACCTCTACCTGCTCGCGCACGCGCGGCCGCCGGCCGAACCCGGGCGCACGTTCTGCCAGGTTCCGCCGCTGGTCCGGCGCTTGATGGACGATCTCGCCCCGCACGCGGCGCATGTGCTCAACCTGCGCTGGGACGTGCTGGCGTTCAATGCGCCGGCCGATGCGCTGTTCGGCTTCGGTACGCATCCGCCCGAACGCCGCAACCTGCTCTGGTTGCTGTTCACCGATGAGCGCATGCGCACGCGCATCGTCGACTGGGACATCCAGGCCCGCGCCATGCTCTCGAGCTTTCGCCGCGACCATGCCCGCGGCGCGCAGGATGCCGACGCCCAGGCCCTGGTCGAGTCCCTGCGCCGGGCATCGCCGGCGTTCGCGGCCTGGTGGGCGCACCACGATGCCGGCGCACCCTGCAACGGGGAGCGCCGGCTGTGCGTGGACGGCGCGCCGGCCGTCTTCGAGCACACGATGCTGACGATCGACGAGGAACGTCACCTGCGCCTGGTGATCCATGCGCGACGCGACCCGGCGGCCGGCTGATCACGGCCGCCATCCGTCGTCGTCAAGGCCGCGCGGCCCCGCGGCCGTGCTCGTCAGGCCAGCGTCGCGACCGCGATGAAGCGCCAGATGCCGAGCCCGGCCATCGTCAGCAGCAGCGCGAAGGTCAGCATCGCGCCACCGAAGCGGCCGATCGAATAGCCGGCCGAGCCACCGAGCCCGACGGCGTGCAGCACGCGCGCCAGCAACAGCGCCAGGCCCAGGGTCCACAGCAGCCGGGTGTCGAACGCGGCGAGTTCGAGCAGCGCCAGCATCAACAGCGCCAACGGCACGTATTCGCCGAAGTTGGCCTGCACGCGGATCTTGCGCGCCAGGACCGGGTCGCCGCCGGTGCCGATGCCGACCTTGGCACTGCCGCGGTGCAGCGCCACCCGCACCGACAGCACGACGTACAGCACGACATGCAGCGATGCGATCAATAGCGAGATGCGCGGGGTCATCGTGCGTGCTCCATCGTGTTCGCTTCCTTGGCTCGTGTGAGGTCCGTACGCGCCCTGCCGCCGTTCGCCGCCGGCTCGACCTTCGCCGCGCCCACCGGATTGCGCGGGTCGCTGCCGCCGGTCAGCGTGCCGTTGACGCGGTTCCACAGCACGGTCTGCAGGTTACCCCAGACGTGGCTCGAACCCCGTCCTCCGGCGGCGCGATCGCCTGGCAGGTCGACGGTGTGGCCCATCGCGCGCAGCCGCGCCGCGGTGTCGGCGGAGAATGTATCGGACTCGGCCGAGATTGTGTCGGGCATCCACTGGTGGTGATAGCGCGGCAGCGCCGCGACGGCCTGGGCGTCGAGTCCGGCGTCGTAGCCGAGTACACCCAGCAGCACCATCGTGATGATCCGGCTGCCGCCGGGCGTGCCCAGCACCGCGACGCGGTCGGGCGATTCGAGGAAGGTCGGCGTCATCGAGCTCAGCGGACGCTTGCCCGGCCGCGGCGCATTGGCATCGAAGCCCATGACCCCGAACGCGTTGGGTACGCCGGGCTGCAGCGCGAAGTCATCCATCTCGTTGTTGAGCAGCACCCCGGTGCCGGGCGCGACCAGGCCGCTGCCGAACAGCAGATTCACCGTCTGGGTGACCGCGGCGCGGTTGCCGGCGGCATCGACGATCGAGAAGTGCGTGGTCTCCTCGTCCTCCAGCGGCGTGGGATCGCCCGAGAGCAGGTCGCTGGGCGTGGCCTTGGCCGGGTTGATCGTCGCACGCAGCCCGGCGGCGTAGTCGCGGCTGCGCAGCGTGCGCTCGGGGATCTTCACAAAATCCGGATCGCCCAGGTAGAACGTGCGGTCGCGGAACGCGCGGCGCATCGACTCGACGACCAGATGCGTACGCGCGGCATCGTCGAGCGCCGGCAGGTCGTAGGGCTCGAGGATCTGCAGCATCTGCGCCATCGCGATGCCGCCCGACGATGGCGGCGGTGCAGTCGTGACCGTCCAGTCGTGGTAGCGGAAACGGATCGGCGCCCGCTCGACGACGCGGTAGCCGGCGAGGTCCTCGGCAGTCCACTGCCCGCCCTCAGCGTTCACGCCGGCGACCAGCTTCTCGCCGGTCGGCCCGCGATAGAAGCCGTCGAACCCGCGCTCGGCGAGCAGCCGCAGCGTCTGCGCCAGCTCCGGCTGGCGGAACAGATCGCCCTCCTGCGGCGCTCGGCCGCCGGCCAGGAATACCGCGCGCGTGCCCGGGTACCGCTCCATGACCTGGCGCCGCGACTGGTAGCCGCGCGCGAACCGGGCATAGACCGGGAAGCCGGCCTCGGCGATCCGGCTCGCCGGGGCCAGCGACTGCGCCAACGGCAGCCGGCCGTAGCGCTCGGCGATGTGCACGAACGCGGCCGGCAGGCCGGGAATGCCGGCCGACCAGGGGCCGTTCTCGGCACGATCGCGGTCGAACTGGCCATCCGCGGTCCGATAGCGATCGGGGTGGGCGCTGGCCGGCGCGGTCTCGCGCGCGTCGATGAACACGTCGCGCCCGGAGGCGGCATCGTGCAGCAGGAAGAAACCACCGCCGCCCAGGCCCGAGGAGATCGGCTCGACGACCGACAGCACGGCCGAGGTCGCGATCGCGGCGTCGAACGCGTTACCGCCTTCGCGCATCACCTGCAGGCCGGCCTCGGTGGCCAGCGCATGCGCCGAAGCGACCGCGTTGCCCGGCGGGGTCGCCTGCGACTGCGCCGCGACCGGTGCGGACTGCGGGCGGACGTCGCGCGCGCACGACGGCGCGACGGCCAACAGCAGCAGCGAGAGCAGCAGCACCGGCAGGCCGGCAGCGGAGACACGGAAACGGCTCATGACGACTCCTGCTGCAGGCGCGCGAGCTTGGCCAGCAACTCGGCCTGGGTTTCGGGAAGGTCGGGGTCGGGATCGATGCACTCCACCGGGCACACGACCACGCACTGCGGCTCGTCGAAATGTCCGACGCACTCGGTGCAGCGCGCCGGATCGATCACGTAGATCTCTTCGCCCTGCGAAATCGCCTGGTTCGGACACGCCGGCTCGCAGACGTCGCAGTTGACGCAGAGCGCATTGATCTTCAGGGACATCCGCACATTGTAATGAGTGCGGCGGCGCGCAGCGTTCCATCGCTGGAACCGGGTCGCCCAACGGGCGTGGCGTGTTCGCCAGGCCCGGAAGCAGCGACGCCGCCGTGCCGGGAAGGCAACGACGGCGTCGTGTGGCGCGGGAACGCCGGCCGGGCCGGCGCCCCGATGCTTACTTGGCGGTGTCGACGAACACGTACTCAACGCCAGCCGGCTCGACGGCGGCCTTGACGCGGGCGTTGTCGGCTTCCTCGCCGATGAACAGCACGCGCACGCCCTTCATCGTGCCCGGCTCGACTTCCTCGAACGAGGCGACGGTCAGGTCGGCGGTGCGCGCCGAGTTCAGCCCGGCGTAGATCAGCAGGTTGCCGCGCACGATGCCGCGGGCCACGTCCAGCTTGGCCTTGTCGAGCAGGCGCTCGTAGTTGCCGTCGACCGGGGTGGACAGGTCCGAGGCCTCGCCGTCGGCCGGGGCCTGGGCGTCGGCGGGCGGCGCCTCGGTCATGTTGGCCGGCGGCGGCGGCACCAGGTAGACGTAGGGCGAGTTGTTGATGCCTTCCATGTGGCGGCTGGCGACCTCGTTGAGGTAGGCATTCCACGCCGCCTTGTCCTCGGTGGTCGGGGCCGCGGCCGGCGCGGCCTGCGCCTGCTGGGGTTCTTCCTTCTTGCCACAGGCCATGACTGGCAGGACCAGGCAGGCGATCAGCAGCGCGCGGGTGATGGACTTCATGGCATTCCCTCTTGTTTCTCTTGCGTTTGGATGGGCAACGTCAGCGTTGCGAGTGGTTGCGCAGTGCGCGATCGACCGCGGCGGGCACGAACCCCGACACGTCGCCGCCGAGGCGCGAGATCTCGCGCACCAGCGTGGAGGAGATGAAGCCGTACTGCTCGGCCGGCGTAAGGAACAGCGTCTCGACCTCGGGAATGAGGTGCCGGTTCATGCTCGCCAGCTGGAACTCGTACTCGAAGTCCGACACCGCGCGCAAGCCGCGCAGCAGCACGCCGGCCTCGACCTGCGCGACGAAATGCGCAAGCAGCGAGTCGAAGCCGAGCACTTCGATATTGTCGTGGTGGGCCAGCGCCTCGCGCGCCAGCGACACGCGCTCGTCGAGCGACATCGCCGGGCGCTTGGCCGGGCTTTCGGCCACGCCCACGATCAGGCGTTCGAACAACGGCGCCGCCCGGTCGACCAGGTCGACATGGCCGTTGGTGATCGGGTCGAAGGTGCCCGGATACACCGCGATGCGTTTGCGACTCGCACTCATGGCTGACGTTCGCTGTCGGGAGGCAGGGGTGCGGCGTGGCGCGGGCGCAAAGTGTAGCAGCGCCGAGCGCGGTTCAGCCGTCGCGGCGCCAGAGCGCGCAATGCGCCTCGCGGGTCGCCAGTTCCCGATGCAGGCGCCAGCCGGCGGGCGGCTGCGCCGGCCGTGCCACCGGCGACTCGACATACAGCCAGGCCTGAGGCGCGAGCGCGGCATCGAGCGCAGCCAGCGCCGGCGCCCACAGGTCGGCGGCGAACGGCGGATCGACGAAGGCGATATCGAATCCGGCCACCGGCAGCGCCGCAAGCAGCGGCAACGCGTCGCCCCGACGGACCTCGACCGCGTCGCCGCCGGGCAACCGGGCGGCGATCGCCGACAACGCGGTGGCCAAGGCCGGGTCGCGCTCGATCAACAGCGCCGAGCGCGCCCCGCGCGAGACCGCCTCCAGCCCGAGCGCACCGGTGCCGGCGAACGCATCGACCACGCGCGCGCCCGGCAATGCCGGCTGCAGCCAGTTGAACAGGGTCTCGCGCACGCGGTCGCCGGTCGGACGCAGACCGGGCGCGTCGGGCACGTCCAGCCGCGTGCCGCGCCAGCGACCGCCGACGATGCGGACCCTGCCGGAGGACGGTTTCATCGGCGCCCCGCTGCACGGGGCGTGGAAAATGCGGGTGATACCATGCGCGCCATTCTCCCCCATCCAGGCTCCGACGGCCGCATGGTCAGCTGGTTCAAGCGCGACAAACCCCAATCCGAGGGCGGCCGGCGCCGCCTCACCGACGAGGAGATCGCCGCTGCGTTCGGCGCGCCGACGGCCACGCCACCGGTTGAAGCCCCGACGCCCTCCACGGATGTCGCGCCCGCGCCGGCGGCAGCGCCCGTGGCAGTGCCTGCGGCTCCGTCGGCGCCCATCCCGGCCACGCCTGCCGCACCGACGCCTGCACCTGACACCTCGATTGCCGCGACCTCGACGCCGGCCGCGACGCCGATCGCGCCGACCGCCTCGCCCGCTGCCGCCGATGCGCTCGCGCCGACTTCCGAGCCGGTGACGCCGCCACCGCCGCCGCCGCGCCCTGCGATCTACGACCCGGCCGCGGCGATGGCCGAGGTCGTGTTCGCGACCAAGCCCGCCGCCGCGGCCGGCAAGTCGGGCTGGCGCGAGCGGCTGAGCGGCAGCACCTTCGCCCGCAGTTTCGGCGGCCTGTTCTCGCGCAACCCCAAGCTCGACGACGACCTGCTCGACGAGATCGAGACCGCGCTGCTGACCGCCGATGTCGGCGTGGCGGCGAGCACCGAGCTGGTCGAATCCCTGCGCAAGCGCATGAAGGCGCGCGCGTTCGCCGACGCCAATGCGCTGCTGCAGGCGCTGCGCGCCGATCTGGTCGCAATGCTGACCCCGGTCGCCACGCCGCTGACGATCGACCGGGCCGCCAAGCCGTTCGTGATCCTTACCGTCGGCGTCAACGGCGTGGGCAAGACCACGACCATCGGCAAGCTCGCCAAGCGCTTCAAGGACGAGGGACACGGCCTGATGCTGGCCGCCGGCGACACCTTCCGCGCCGCCGCGGTCGCCCAGCTCAAGGCCTGGGGCGAGCGCAACAACGTCGCCGTGGTCGCCCAGGGCCAGGACGCCGACCCGGCCGCGGTCGCGTTCGATGCGCTGCAGGCCGCCAAGTCGCGCGGCATCGATGTCCTCATCGCCGACACCGCCGGCCGCCTGCACACCCAACAAGGCCTGATGGGCGAGCTGGGCAAGATCCGCCGCGTGCTCGGCAAGATCGATGCCGCCGCGCCGCATGAGGTGCTGATGGTCATCGACGGCACCACCGGCCAGAACGCGCTGTCGCAGTTGCGGCAGTTCAATGCCGCGGTCCAGGTCACCGGCCTGGTCGTGACCAAGCTCGACGGTACCGCCAAGGGCGGCGTGCTGTTCGCGCTGGCACGCGAGTTCGGCATCCCGATCCGCTTCGCCGGCATCGGCGAACGCCCCGAGGACCTGCGCGTGTTCGATGCCCAGGCCTTCGTCGACGCGATGCTGCCGGAGACGCTCGGGACGTGAGCGCCTCGGGGCAGGCGCCGGCCGCGCCGGTGCCGCCGCGCCGCCGTCGGCGCGGGCTGAAATGGCTGATGGGCATCGCGGTTCTGCTCGCGGCGGGCATTGCCGCGATCTGGCTGCTGCTGCCGCCCGAGCGCGCATTGCGTCTGGCGCTCGCACGGCTGGAGCCCGCGCTGGGCCTGTCGATCCGTTTCGACGGCGCCGTCGATTACCGCCTGCGCGGCACCCCGCAACTGGTGGTCCACGACGTGACCGTGCGCGTCCCCGGCACCCAGGCGCCGATGCTGCAGGCCCGACGCGTGCTGCTGGCGCTGCCGTGGAAGACCATCCGCAGCCGCGGCGCCGATCTGGAGATCGCGCGCGTCGAACTCGACGGGCCACAGCTGCAACTGCCGATGCTGCTGCACTGGCTCGACACGCGGCCGCCGGGCGACGGTGCCCTGCCCCCGTTCACCGACGGCCTGCACGTGCGCGACGGCAGGCTCGACGCCGAGGGCTGGCGTATCGAGGGGCTGACCCTCGATGTCCCGTCGCTGCACGCCGAGCGCGCATTGGCCGGTCAGGTTGCGGGCACCGCGATCGTCGATGCGTTGCGTATCCCGTTCCGCCTGCGGCTGCGCACCGACCGCCCGCTCGACTTCTCCCGCATCGAGGCGCGCGGCACGCTGTCGGTCGACGGCGGCGACGGGCGGCTCGACACCCGGCTCGCGCTCGACGCAACACGCGTCGAGCCCGATGCGCCCGGCCTGACACTGGCGCCGCTGCGCGTGGCGATGGACGCGCGCTGGCGTGCCGAAGGCACCGACCTGCCGTTCGCGTTCGGCCTGCAAGGTCGGATGGCGTTGGCGGACGGACGCCTGGTCCTGGCGCCGATCGGGCTGGCGACCCGCGCCGACGGCGTCGTTCCGACTTTCTCCGCCGGTGGCCGCATCGCACACGACGACGTGCTGGAGATCGCACTCGACGGCCGCATCGCGCATTGGCCGGCGGGCTGGCCCGCGTTGCCGGCCCCGTTGTCGCAGGCCGACGGCCCGCTGCCGTTCTCGATCCGCTATACCGGACCTGCGACGCTGGGCGCGCCGCTGTCGCTGCGCGTGGCCCATGCCGGCGCGCGTTTCGACGGCAGCGCAAGGGTGCCCGAGGTGCTGCGCTGGCTCGATGCGCTCGACAGCGGCACGCCGCTGCCGCCGCTGCGCGGGCAACTGCGGATCGATCGCCTCGAGGTGCCCGGTGCGACGCTTGAGGGCGTCGAAATCGACGTCGACGACGGCGACGCGCGATGACGACGTCCTACGCCGCCCGCCTGCTGGCCTGGTTCGACGTCCACGGCCGCCACGACCTGCCCTGGCAGCATCCGCGCACGCCGTACCGGGTGTGGCTGTCGGAGATCATGCTGCAGCAGACCCAGGTGCGGGTGGTGATTCCGTACTTCGAGCGGTTCGTCGCCGCACTGCCCGACGTGCGCGCGCTGGCCGCCGCCCCGCGCGACGATGTCCTCGCGCTGTGGTCGGGGCTGGGCTACTACGCCCGCGCGCGCAACCTGCAGGCCGCCGCCCAGACCTGCGTCGAACGGCACGACGGCGAGCTGCCGCGCGACTTCGACGCGCTGCTCGCACTGCCCGGCATCGGCCGCAGCACTGCGGCGGCAATCCTGTCGCAGGCCTGGGGCGACCGCTTCGCGATTCTCGACGGCAACGTCAAGCGCGTGCTCGCGCGTCACCATAGCGTTTCCGGCTGGCCCGGCCTGCCCAAGGTCGAGAAGACGCTGTGGGCGATCGCCGACACACTGCTGCCGCAGGCGCGAATGGCCGATTACACCCAGGCGCAGATGGATTTCGGCGCCACCCTGTGCACGCGCCATTCGCCGGCCTGTCTGCTGTGCCCGGTCAACGACGACTGCGTGGCGTTCGCCCAGGGCCGGGTCGAGGAACTGCCCACACCCAAGCCGACCAAGACACTGCCTGAGCGCGAAGCGACCGTGCTGCTGCTCGAGGACCGCGATGGCCGCGTGCTGCTGCACCGCCGGCCGCCGACCGGGGTGTGGGCCGCGCTGTGGTCGTTGCCGCAGGGCGAGGATGCCGACGCCGCACTGGCCTGGCTGGATGCGCATGCGCCGGACGTGATCGACGCCGGCGACCGCGACGCGCCGCGCAGGCTGCAGACCGTGCAGCACGGCTTCACCCATTACCGGTTGCAACTGCATCCGCTGCACTGGGCCGGCCTCGCCCCGCGCCGCGCCGTGCGCGACAATGACGACCTGCGCTGGGTGGCCCGCGACGAACTCGCGACGCTCGGCATTCCCGCACCGATCCGCACGCTGCTGCTGTCGCCGCGCGTTGCGCTGGAGGACTGACATGAGCCGACGCGTCCACTGCGTCCACGACCAGACCGAGACCGAGGGCCTGGATTTCATCCCCTGGCCTGGCGAACTGGGCAAGCAGGTCTTCGCCAGCATCGGCAAGCCGGCCTGGGCGCGCTGGCTGGCACACCAGACCATGCTGATCAACGAAAACCGGCTCTCGCCGCTCGACCCCAAGCACCGCGCCTTCCTCGAAGGCGAGATGCGCAAGTATCTGTTCGAGCGGCAGACCGCCCGCCCGATGGGCTACGTGCCCGAATCGGAAGGCTGAGCGGCCGGCGTCGACGTATCGGACGGCCGGTCGAGCGAGGGCCCGCCCTCGCGGTTGTGCTTTTCGGCCGCACGCACCGCCTTGACGTCGAGCGGCCGGATCTGGCGGATGTGGCAGGGCATGCTGATCGCACTGCGGCTGTACACGAGCACCTTGTCGAACCGCGCATCGACCCGGCTCATGGTGCTGGTCAATCCGATCGCCGGCGTGTAGTCCATATCCTGGCACGGCCCCGACAGGTCGAGCAGAAAGGCCTCGCCCGGACGCGTCCAGACCGCGAGCGCGCTGTCGCCCAGCGGCGTCCAACCGTTGATCTGACCCAGGTAACGGAAATGGTCGACCGGCGCGCCGGCATGCGCGTCGTAGAGCGCGTACTTCTCGGTGTCGCGGAGCCCGGTGCTGGCGCAGGCACCGAGCGTCAGCGCGGCGACCAGCGCGGCAGCGAATGGGGCGGAATGGCGGCGCATACGTAACCTCCTTCGATCTCGCGCGGTATCGGTCACCGATCATGCGCCCACCTGCGCGGCAATCCAGACCCCGGCGGGGCGGCGTTCAGCGGCCGGCGGGCTGCCGGCCTGAGGTCCTCGCCTACCTACCTGCCCATCCCCAGCGCGCGCAGGCGCGGCGTGGCCATCGGGATCGTGAGCATCGTGCTCATCACCGCCATCAGCAGCAGCGCGGTGAACGTCGCGCTCGAGATGATGGCCTTGTCGAGCAGGATGTTGGCGAAGATGATCATGATCAGCGCCTTGGTCTGCAGCAGCCAGCCGATCAACGAGGCTTCGCCGGGCGCCCACTTGAGCAAGCGGCCGGCCAGATGCACGCCAGCGAGCTTGCCCGCCACCGAGGCCACCAGCAGGACCAACGCAGCAACGAAGACCGTGGCGCCGCCGACACTCCATTCGGTGCGCAGGCCGGTGCTGAGAAAGAACACGGGCATCATCACCAGCAGCACGTTGTGCCGCAGCCGATCCATGTCCTGCTGATCGAACCAGTCCGCGTCGATCACCACGCCCGCCAGGAACGCACCGACCATATAGTGCAGGCCCGACCAGTCGGCGCCGAAAGCGCACACGGCCAGCCAGATCAGCATTACGTACCAGCGGTCGCGTTCGGGAATCGCCCGCATCAGGCGCCGGAACACCACGCAGGCGACCGCGAACGCCAGCAGGAAGCCGACCTGGCGCCCGATGCGCTCCCAGTCGAGCAGCACCAGGGCCAGCACGCCCCAGATGGCGATGTCGTCGAGGCTGGCGTAGCGCAGGATGCGTTGCCCGACCGGCTGGCGCAGGATGGCGAGCTTCTCCATCAGCAGGATCAGGATCGGCAACGCCGTCACCGCGCAGGCCATGCCCACGCCGACGACGAACTGCCAGTCCGCGCCCTCAGCGCCAATCCAGCCCGGAAAACGCAGCAGCCCGAAGGCCGCCAGCGCGCCGAACACCAGCGGCACGCCCAGCGCCAGGCCCGCGGTGATGCCGCTCTCGCGGCGGTTGAGCCACGCCTTGCTCAGATCGAGCTCGATCCCCGCGATCAGCACGAACAGCATGACCGCCCAGGCGCCCAGCCCGTTGAGGATCTGCACCACCTCCGGCCGGAACACGAAGGTGTAGTAGCCGGGGAATACTGCCCCGAGGATGCCGGGCCCGAGCACGATGCCGGTGAGGATCTGCACCACGACCAGCGGCGCGAAGTAGTCCGTGCGCCCCAGGCGCCAGATCAGGAACGGCGCACAGAAGATGATCGCCATCGCGATCAGGAACACTTCCATGGTGGTGACTGCGTGCATGCGCATTGTCCTTCAGCCGCCTGTCGGCAGCGAAGCGCGGATTATCGGGTGACGCTCAGGCCGTGTCATTGGGTCGCAGGGCTGCTATGACACTGCCGCCGTTAGCCGTCGAGCGACCACATCCCCTCATAGTCCTGACCGCCGTAGAACACGCCGAGGATCGAGACCACTTCCCGTTCGGCATCTACAAGGAACGCAATCACAGCTGCGCCACGGTAACTCGTGATCCGAAGGCCCGGAAACAGGTCGTCTCGCTTTGTTCCCCGCTCCGGAAACGTCTCCAAGCTCTCGCAGTAGGCGACGATGGCGTCGACGTAGCGGACGGCCGAAGCAGGTGCCCCGGCATTGATGATGTACTCCTCGATCGCAGCGAGTTGGGCCACCGCCTCCGGAGCGAACTCGACCCGGTGGCTCATGCGCGGCGCCGGCGCTTCTCTGTTAGTTGCTCACGGGCCTGGCCAACTGACAACGCGCGTCCCGGGGCGTCCTTCAAGGCTTGGGCCACCGGCACCACCTGCTCGCGCAACCACGCCTCCATCGCCCGATCGCGGGCCAGCAGCGTGCGCAAGCCATCCCGGATCACCTCGCTTTCCGTCGCGTACTCGCCGGCAGCGACCTTGGCCTTGACCAAGTCGGCCATCTCATTGGGGAGCGTGATGCTGAACTGCTGGGTCGAACGCATGGCGACAACCTGAACTATCGAATAGGATTCAATCCTACTCTCGGCGCAGGGCCATTGCCACGCCCGGCTTCAGGAAGCAAACCCTGCGAGGTCGTGCGGCCAGGCACCCGCTTAGGTTGGCTTAGGCATTGGCCAAAGGTATCGCAAGGATCCGCTCGCAGATGTTGTCGAGCGTTTGGCAACGAGCGCCTTTGTCATGAGCTGCAGTCAGACGATGCTGGATGAATGTCGTGTTCTTGTTGGGCGTGGGCATATGACCACAAGCGACCCGAGCGATTTCTGTGACCCGGGCGAGGGACTCGGCGCCGAGCGACGCTGTCAACTCCTGATAGACAAGAGTCGCTAAATCGTCAGGCAATTGAACGAAGTTGGTGCCCCATCGGACCTCGTCGGGGAAATAATCCTCTTCCAAGAAGCCGAGTACGCGGAGCAGCTTCTTGTTGTCAGCGACTTGATCACCGTGCGCCTTTTGAGCTCGATCACCGTCAAATATCACGAAGCACGGCACCCCAAGTTCTTGCGCGATGATCGCTGGCCTGACCAAATTGCTCTTACCGTCCACGGCAATTATGTGGACACCTTGACTGCGGAGACGGGTGAGGCGACCTGTCAGAGTGATCCAAGACCAGAGATGCGCGGCGTCTTCTGATCCTTCAACGAGCACGATCTTGCTCGCGAAGAACATTTCGTTGATTGCGCCGCGCAAAAGTTCATTAAGTTGCGCCTCGATAGCGTTCGCCCGAAGTGCTGGCTTGCCCGAAGCTTCGGCATAGCGTTGGGAAAACCGCTCATGTGCCAGCATGAGCACTCGGGTGGATCGAGTCTCTTGATCCTTACGGAACAACCGCACCGCTTCGAATGTGTAACCACCGACAAAGCACGGGTTGTGTGTCGTAACCAGCACCTGGGCGTCTTGGTCAGCAAGCTGACGCAAAACCTGTGAGAGATAGCGTGCTTGCGGCGGGTGCTGATACAGCTCGGGTTCTTCCACGCCCAAAATGAGAGTGGGCGCATCATCACCAGGAACGGCGGCCAACTCCTGTAAGAGCGCCAGCAGGTAGGACCTCTGGAAGCCATGCCCAAAGCGCGCGAGATCACCTTCGAAGCCTTGCTCACCGACGCGCACCCGCGCGGTGGGCGCCCCCACTTTCACCGGCTGGCTATTCCAGTTGATTGCTAGGTTCACATCTGGATGCGCCCACTCGCCCAAACGACGCGAAAGCGTTTCGGCAACCTCGTCAAGAACGCCCTGGTTCGCTTCGATCAACGCCTGATACTGCTCTTGAGCGATGCGTTCGATCTCGCTCAGATCCGCCTTCAGGTTGACGCGAGCGTGGACCGTTCTAGCCAAGAGTTTGCCCAGCGCACCGTCTCGGCTCTCCGCTTGCTCCTGTGTTGCATCCTTTACGGCGGGCACATACACCCACTGTAGGAAGGGACGGAGCTTCGAGGGACCCGCGATCCCATAGAAATGGTCCGCGCTGCGCAACGGCATGAGCATCGCCGCGTTCGCAGGATCGGCCTCGAAAGCATGGAGAGCGTCCTTCTTGTGGTCTTTGGACCGACCCGCGGGAGCGGGAATAGCGGGATAGGCCACCTTCAGCGCGTCGAACGCAGCCGTGATCTCCCCAGCGCCTCCTTCCTTGTAGGCCTTGAAGAAGTCGGCAAATGCCGGGATCCCCATGCGCTCGCCGAACTGCTGGACCGGGGCTTTCCCTTTTGCCTCATCGAACGCCGCGACAGCCGTAACGATTAGCTCGCTATTGCGGTAATAGTCCTTCAGATGCTCCTGCGCACGCGGCGATAGCTCGTGGAAGGTGACCGTGATCTCAACTGGGGTGTCAGTTCGCTTCTGGTGGAAGTCTTCGACCGTGAGCGCGTCGACGGGCGTCGCGCTGGCCCCCTCCCCGAAGAAAACATTGAGGGCGTTGAGGACCGTCGACTTGCCTGCGCCGTTCGAGCCTACAAAGCAGGTATAAGGATCGAAGGAGACCGTCTGATCGTCGAATGAGCGGAAATTGCGGATCCGCACTGATTTGATGCGCATGTGACCTGTCCCTGTGGTCGGCCTGCGCACCATAGCGCCAGCGCCCTCTCCCATCTAGTCCCAAGGCGACCAGCACAGGGGCATGAGTGGGTAGTCCAAGGGCGGGCGTGAAACGCCGAGATCCAGCGGCATTGGACGGCTGAGCTTCAGGAGCCATCCCGGAGCCATACGAGCGCCAGGGCCCCTGCGTTGGAAAGCAAAAAGGGCTCCGTTTGCACGGAACCCCTTTAATTTCCGCTTTTTTTTCATCCGAAGATGGTGGCCGGGGAGGGAATCGAACCCCCGACACGGGGATTTTCAATCCCCTGCTCTACCAACTGAGCTACCCGGCCACTGCGGGACGCGCATGATACGGGGCGCGCCGCAGAACGGCAACCGTTTCGTGACCGTCCCTGTTCGAGGGCGCCCCGAGCAGGCATCGGCCGGGTGCGGCGACGCGTTAACATCGTGGGCCCACCCTCGACGGAGCGCTGCGATGAAGCCGTGGAAGTTGCTGACGATCCTGCTGGCGACCTGCGTGGTCGCGGCCTGCGCCACCACGCCGCGCCGGGTCTCCGAGCCGGCGGCGAGCATCCAGCAGCTGAGCGTTGCGGCCGATGGCAGTTGGTCGGTGGACCTGCGGGTGCAGAACTACAGCAGCGTGCCGATGCGCTTCGAGTCGATCCGGCTCGACCTGACGGTCGGCGGCGACGCGGCCGGCACGCTGGCGTCCTCGACGCCGATCACGATCGGGCCGGAGGCGGCCGATGTGCTCACGCTGGCGTTCGCGCCCAGCGCGCAGGCGCGGCTGCAGACGGCCGATGCGCTGGCTGCCGGACGCGGCCTGCCCTATCGCATCGACGGCACGCTGCGCGCCGCCCCCAACGACCGCGGCGCCGCCCGCGACTACACCGTCCGCCGCGACAGCGCGCTCAGCCCCGTGCCGGGCCTGCCCGGCGTGCTGCGCTGATCCCGGCGCACGTCCCGCCGCGCACGCATCGCGTGCCCGCCCTCCTCTTGCAAGAGCCGATGCCATGAGCACCTACCACGCCCCGCTGACCGATATCCGCTTCGCGCTGCACGATGTGCTGCAGGTCGAGTCCCTGTTCGCCGCCCTGGGCTTCGAGGACGCCAACCGCGAGACGGTCGATGCGGTGCTCGACGAGTGCGCCCGACTGTGCGATACCGTGCTCGCACCGCTCAACCGCATCGGCGACGAGCAGGGCGTGCGCTACGACAAGGCCACCGGTGCGGTGACCACGCCCGACGGGTTCAAGGACGCCTACGACCAGTTCGCGCAAGGCGGCTGGACCGGCATGAGTGCACCGGCCGAGTTCGGCGGCATGAACATGCCGCACACGGTCGGCATCTGCCTGGAGGAGATGATCGACGCGGCCAACCTGGCCTGGAGCAACTTCCCGCTGCTCTCGCACGGCGCGGTCAACGCCTTGCACCACCACGGCGAGGCCTGGCAGAAGGAAGTCTTCCTCAAGCCGCTGATCGCCGGCACCTGGACCGGCACGATGTGCCTGACCGAGCCGCACTGCGGCACCGACCTCGGCCTGCTCAAGACGCGCGCCGAGCCTGCGGCCGACGGCGCCTATGCGATCACCGGCACGAAGATCTTCATCACCGCCGGCGAGCACGACCTGACCGACAACATCATCCACTTGGTGTTGGCGCGCCTGCCTGATGCGCCGGCCGGCAGCAAGGGGATCTCGCTGTTCGTCGTGCCCAAGGTCAAGGTCGGGCGCGACGGTACGCTCGGCGCGCGCAACGCGGTGCGCTGCGGCGCGGTCGAGCACAAGATGGGCATCCACGGCTCGGCGACGTGCGTGATGAACTTCGACGGCGCCGAGGGCTGGCTGGTCGGCCATCCGCACAAGGGCCTGCTGGCGATGTTCACCATGATGAACACCGCGCGCCTTGGCGTCGGCGTGCAGGGCCTGGGCCTGGCGACGCGTGCCTACGAAAACGCATTGCGCTATGCACGCGAGCGCCTGCAGTCGCGGGCGCTGTCGGGTCCCAAGTTGCCCAGCAAGCCAGCCGACCCGATCCTGGTGCAGCCCGACGTGCGCCGCATGCTGCTCACCTGCAAGGCGCTGACCGAGGGCGGCCGCCTGCTCGCCTACCACGCCGGCTCGCTGGTCGATGCGGCGCACGGCGCCGGCGACGAGACCGCGCGCCGCCAGGCCGACGACCTGCTCGGCTTCCTGACCCCGATCGTCAAGGCCTGCCTCACCGAGTGGGGCAACGAGTGCACCTATCACGCGCTGCAGTGCTTCGGCGGCCACGGCTATATCGCCGAGCACGGCATGGAGCAACTGGCGCGCGATGCGCGCATCACCACGCTCTACGAGGGCACCACCGGCATCCAGGCGCTGGACCTGGTGGGCCGCAAGGTGCTGCAGTTGCAGGGCGCAGGGCTGCGTGTGTTCCTGGGCATGATCGAGGCGTTCTGCAGCGAGCACGAAGGCGATGCGCAGTTGGCCGAGTTCGTCGGCCCGCTGCGCGAGAAGGCCGCGCAATGGCAGGCGCTCACCCGCGCCATCGCCGAGCGCGCAGCGGCCGACCCCGAGGAGATCGGCGCCGCCGCGCACGATTACCTGTTCTTCTCCGGCTACGTCGCCCTGGCGTACTGGTGGGCACGCAGCGTGGCCGTCGCCGACGCCTCGTCGCGGTCGGAGACGTTCAAGGCCGGCAAGCGCGAGACCGCGCGGTTCTATTTCGCGCGTCTGCTGCCGCGCACGCTGGCGCACGCCGCGGCGATCGAAAGCGGCCCGGCACCGCTGTTGTCGCTGGCCGACGAGGCCTTCGACAGCTGACCCAGGCCGGGCGCGCCACTGCGGAGATACAGACACTGGCGCGCCCGGCCCCGGGACCGGCGGCGCCGCCCCGAGCCCCCCGGCGCGCGCCTTGCACAAACCGTCACAGTTCGGGTATATGCTCGATTCCCGATGGAGACCGACTGCGCGCGCCCTCGCCTCGTCCCCACCGGTTCCGATCCGGCGCCGGTCGCCGAAGCATCGGCGTTCGATTCCGCCCCCCGCCCCCACACTGCCGGCGTGCGTCTGCTTGCCCTCGACGCGCATGGCCGGGCATTGAACTGGATCAGCTGGCAGGATGCGGCGTGTCTGTACGCGCGCGACGCGGTGGCCTGGACGCTCGGCGATCCGTGCATCACGGTGCTGGGCGGGCTGTGCCGCGCGACCGGCCACCGCAGCCGGCTGGACCTGCACCCGATCATCGCCGGCCGCAGCCATGCCCGCGCCAGTGCGATCGATCCGACCCCGGCCTTGACCAATCCCGCGCTGTTCGCCCGCGACCATCACCTGTGCCTGTACTGCGGCCGCCAGGTCGGGCGCCAGTCGCTGACCCGCGACCATGTCGCCCCGCTGTCCCAGGGCGGGCTCGACATCTGGGAGAACGTGGTCTCGGCCTGCGTGGCCTGCAATTCCCGCAAGGGCGGGCGCACGCCGCAACAGGCCGGCATGCCGCTGCTGGCAGTGCCTTTCCGGCCGAGCTGGATCGAGCATCTGATCCTGAGCAACCGCAACATTCTTGCCGACCAGATGAGCTTTCTGAGCGCCCACCTGCCCCGCCGCGGCCCGCGCGCCGTCATCTGAAGGGGACACGGGCGTCGGCGCGGCGCGTTGACGCCCCGCGTGTCGCATTGGCCTGTCCACCGGGTGACCCCACAGTACGCGGGGCGTCGCCCGGCGCGTGCGTGACTGCGGCATGACGCCCGGACGGGGGCCAGGCCTTACAATGCGCAAATGATCGATTCCTCGCGCTACCCGCGCCTTGCGCGCATCGACGCGCCGTCCGACCTGCGCCAGTTCGACGAGAGCGAACTGCCGGCGATCGCCGACGAGCTGCGCGCCTACCTGATCGAGTCCGTCGGCCGCAGCGGGGGCCACTTCGGCGCCGGGCTGGGCGTGATCGAGCTCACGACCGCGCTGCACTACCTGTACGAGACGCCCGAAGACCGCATCGTCTGGGACGTCGGCCACCAGACCTACCCGCACAAGATCCTCACCGGCCGCCGCGACCGCATCCATACGGTCAAGCAGAAGGATGGCGTGGCGCCGTTCCCCAAGCGCGAGGAATCGGAGTTCGACACCTTCGGGGTGGGCCACTCGAGCACGTCGATCTCGGCCGCGCTGGGCATGGCCATCGCCAACGCGCACGCCGGCAACGAGCGCCGCGTGGTCGCGGTGATCGGCGACGGCGCGATGACCGCCGGCATGGCTTACGAGGCGCTCAACCACGCCGGCGGCATGGAGCCCGAGCCCGACCTGCTGGTGGTGCTCAACGACAACCGCATGTCGATCAGCGAGGCGGTCGGTGGCCTGACCCAGATGCTCGGCCGCATGACCGGCAGCCGCACGCTCAATGCCCTGCGCGAAGGCGGCAAGAAGCTGCTTGGCGACAAGAACAACCCGACGGCGAAGTTCGTGCGCCGCTGGGAAGAACACTGGAAGGGCATGTTCGTGCCGTCCACGCTGTTCGAGGAGATGGGCTTCCATTACACCGGCCCGATCGACGGCCATGACGTGAAAGCGTTGGTGGGCGCGCTCAAGACGCTGCGCGGTCTCAAGGGGCCGCAGCTGCTGCACGTGATCACGACCAAGGGCAAGGGCTATGAGCTCGCCGAGGGCGACCAGATCGGCTACCACGCCGTGTCGCCGTTCGACCCGAACACAGGCGTGGTCGCCAAGGGCGGTGCGAAGAAGCCGACCTATACCGATGTCTTCAGCGACTGGCTGTGCGACATGGCGGCCGCCGACGACCGCCTGCTGGGCATCACCCCGGCGATGCGCGAGGGCTCGGGCCTGGTGCGGTTCTCGAAGGAATACCCCGAGCGCTATTTCGACACCGCGATCGCCGAACAGCACGCCGTGACGCTGGCCGCAGGCATGGCCTGCGAGGGCGCCAAGCCGGTCGTGGCGATCTACTCGACCTTCCTGCAGCGCGCCTACGACCAGCTGGTGCACGACGTCGCGGTGCAGAACCTCGACGTGCTGTTCGCGATCGATCGCGGCGGTGTCGTCGGACCGGACGGCGCCACGCATGCGGGCAATCTCGACCTGAGCTTCCTGCGCTGTGTGCCGAACATGGTCGTCATGGCGCCCGCCGACGAGGACGAGGCCCGGCGCATGCTCACCACAGGATTCCGCTATGAGGGCCCGGCCGCGGTGCGCTACCCGCGCGGCACCGGCCCCGGCGCCGAGATCGCGCCCGGCCTGGAGACGCTGCCGATCGGGCAGGCGCAGATCCGCCGGCAAGGCCGCCGCATCGCCCTGCTCGCCTTCGGCGCCATCGTGCCGGCCGCCGAGGTCGTCGCCACCGAGTTGGATCTGACGATCGTCAACATGCGTTTCGTTCGCCCGCTCGATCGTGCGCTCGTACTCGAGCTCGCGCGGTCGCACGACGGCTTCGTGACACTGGAGGACAACGTCGTGGCCGGGGGCGCCGGTTCGGGCGTGGCCGAACTGCTCAACGCCGAGGGCATCGCGCTGCCGGTCCTGCACCTGGGCCTGCCCGATGCGTTCCAGCACCACGCCAGCCGCGAGGATCTGCTGGCCGAGGCCGGACTCGATGTCGCCGGCATTCGTGCCGCCGTGCTGGCACGCTGGTCGGATCTGGCGGTGGCTGCCACACCGGCTGTGGGCAGCGCCGCAGGCTGAGCCTGCGGCGCGTCCTGGCCCCCGCCGCCGGTGGTGACCCGCGCACCGGGCGGACCACCGGACCAACAAGCGTTGACTGACGCCCGCGCTACCGGGCGCGTGCCTCGATCTTGTCGGGCAGCGCGAAGCAGCCGATGAACTGCGCGGCCAGCGCGCGGTCACCGCTCAGGCGCAGCGCGCCCGCGGCTTCGGCCTCGTCGAACGACAGGCCGCCATAGACCAGACCGGCGAAGGCCGTGGTCGTCTCGGTCTCGAATACGACATCCACGCTATCGGAGTCGCCGCGCTCGATCGCCAGCCCCGCTGAAGTCAGCCGGCCGATGAAGGCACTGCCGGGAAAGCGGAAGGCCACCGACATCGTCAGCGGCGCACGATCGGGCCGCAGCATCGTCCGCAGCGACAGCATCGTCGAGACCGCCGACAGCGGCCGCGTCGGGTCGTGCAGCGGCGAACGTACCGCCCAACGGCCCAGCACCTGGAAGATCGGCTCGGCCTCGTAGCCCCAGGCCGTCAGTTCGTAGGCCTGCACCCGAGCCGGCGGCGGCAGCTGGCATTTGCGCAGCACGCCGATGCGTTCCAACCCCGCCAGCCGCTGCGTCAGCACGTTCGCGCTAATCCCGGTGAGGTCGGCCTTGAGATCGGAAAAGCGGCGCGGGCCGAACATCAGTTCACGGATCACCAGCAGCGCCCAACGCTCGCCGACGAGTTCCAGCGCGAGCGCCGCGCCGCAGGCGTCGTCGTACCAGCGGCCCGCCATCGCCTGGGTTATTTCAGTTTCTTTTTCTAACTTCATAGTTGTTTTTTATAACTTCATAGCGCAGGATCGGCAACGCGTCCTCCAGGACGCCTCGTTCCATTCGACAGGAGATGACGCATGACCTATGTCCAGGGTTTCGTGGTTGCGGTCCCGACCGCCAACAAGGACGCGTATGCACAGCATGCCCGCGATGCGTTCAAGGTGTTCAAGACGTATGGACACGTCCGGTGCGTAGAGGCCTGGGGCGACGAGGTGCCACGCGGCAAATGCAACGATTTCCAGGGCGCTGTGCAGGCGACCGACGCGGAGACCGTGGTGTTCAGCTGGATGGAGTATCCCGACCGCGCCGCCCGCGACCAAGCCCACGAGAAGATGATGGCCGACCCGCGCATGCAGCAGATGCCGGAGATGCCCTTCGACGGCAAGCGCATGATCTATGGCGGCTTCGCACTGCTCGTGGAGGCCTGAGCCCGCGCACGCCGAACGCGCGCGTCCGTCGCGCCGTGGGTGCCGGCGGACCTCCGCTAAGGCGCTTGGACCTCGTAGCCCTTCGCCGCCAGCTTGGCGAGATAGCCATGCTCGCCGAGCACGAGCGACATCGGCAGCACCGCGAACGTCGTCCGGTTCTGCGCGAGCGCGGTCTCGGCAGCTTCGAGCCAGCGCGCCTCGACGCGCCGGTCGACGTCTTCGACACCGAGTCGCTTCGCCAGCGCGCCCTGGGTGAAGGTCCGCATGCAGACGGTGTAGGCGTTCTCGCCCTGCAGCGCGCGCAGCGCATCGATGTCGCCGACGGCCCAGGCATTGGCGCGCTCGCCCATGTGCTGCAAGTCGCGCTCGATCCGCGCGAGCATGCGCTCGAAACAGGGCAGATCGTCGAGTGGCGCGCCGCCGAACTCGCGCAGCGCCGCCTTCGTGTCCGCAACCCGGATCTCGAGGTCGGTCCGGACGATGGGCACCCGATGCGCCTTCGCCAGGCGCGTGACCACCGGCTCGACGATGCCGTCCTGGCGCATGCGCATGCGTGCGATCGCCGAGGCATAGAGCTCGCCGGCCGCGAACACCGGCCGCCAGCGCTCGACGCGATCGCTGCGCCCGATCCATCGCGCCTTCAGCGGCGCCCAGCGCGCGTAGAGCGCGGGCGGCACGACATCCTGCAACTGCTTACCGTCAGGATTGCGCCGGGCCCGCAGCAGCGCCGGCACCATCAGCAGCGTCCGGAACCGGCCGACATCGGCGCGCAGTTCGATCTGCGGCGCGGCGATCACCGTCTGCGCGCGCGCGATGACCGCCTCGACCTCATCGATGTTCCAGTCGATGTCGCGCGGCAACGGCGACACCTCGCCGAGCACATAGAGTGTGTGATCACCGCGGCGCACCTGCCAGATCCCCGGGCCCGGCTGGACGCCCGAGACCACGACCGGCCCCATGTCGACGATGCCCGCCTCACCGGACGGCGGCGGCGCCGCGCCCGCAGCGCGCGCCTGCGCCCACGCCGGGGCCGCGCCTGCGATCAGCGCCATACCCATCACGATTCCGACGATTCGCCCACGCATCGATGGCGTCCCAGCTCCGAAGCCGCGATTGGATGCCGGCCTGGCCCGCCGGGCAAGCCTACGGCGATCCAGCCACCAGGCCGCAGTCAGGTGGGCGCGCCAAAAAAAGACCCGCGCAAGGCGGGCCTCAATATTTGGTCGGGGTAGCCGGATTCGAACCGACGACCACTTGTCCCCCAGACAAGTGCGCTACCAGGCTGCGCTATACCCCGGAAAGCTAGGCAGTATACCCGTTGGCGGGCGTTTCGCCCATGCCTGCGTCAACGCTTGAGCAGTTGCAGCACGTCCTCGAGCTCCATGCGCACCTGGCGCACGATCTGGCTGCTGAGCGCCGACTCCTGCTTGGCGCCCTCGCCTTCCAGCCGCAGGCGCGCGCCGCCGATCGTGTAGCCCTGCTCGTAGAGCAGGCCGCGGATCTGGCGCACCATCAGCACGTCGTGGCGCTGGTAGTAGCGGCGGTTGCCGCGGCGCTTGACCGGGCTCAGGCTCGGGAACTCGGTCTCCCAGTAGCGCAGCACGTGCGGCTTGACGTCGCACAGCTCGCTGACCTCGCCGATCGTGAAGTAGCGCTTGGCCGGGATCGGCGGCAGTTCGCGGTTGCTGCCCGGATCAAGCATGAGCAGCTCCCGCGCCAACGGTGCCGGTGTAGGCCTCGACCCGCTCCTTGAGCTTCTGCCCGGGACGGAAGGTGACCACCGTGCGCGCGGAGATCGGAATCTCCTCGCCGGTCTTGGGGTTGCGGCCGGGGCGCTCGTTCTTGCGCCGCAGGTCGAAGTTGCCGAAGCCCGACAACTTGACCTGGCGGCCGTGCTGCAGCGCTTCGCGCAGGACGTCGAAGAACGCATCGACGAACTCCTTGGCCTCGCGCTTGTTCAGCCCGACTTCTTCGTAGAGCTTCTCGGCCATGTCCGCCTTCGTCAACGCCACGCCCGCATCCCCTTGTGCACCTCAGCCTCGGATCTTCGCGCCGTGGTCGCGCGCCAGCGCTTCGACCACGTTCGCGACCACTGTTTCGACATCGCGATCGGTCAGAGTGCGTGAAGTTTCCTGCAGAATCAAGCCCATGGCGAGACTCCTGAAACCCGATTCGACGCCCTGCCCGGCATAGCGGTCGAACAGCCGGATCCCGGTCAGCAGCGGACCGGCGGCCGCGCGTGCGGTGGCCTCCAGCGCGGCCCAGTCGACGGCGTCGGGGGCGACGATCGCCAGGTCGCGACGCACCGACGGAAAGCGCGAGAGCGGCGCCACACGCGGCAGCGCGCGGGCCTGCAGCGCCGCGGCATCGAGCTCGAACGCCACGACCGACACGTCGATATCCAGCGCGCGCAGCAGGCGCGGATGCAGCTCGCCGATCCAACCGACCTGCACGCCATCGCGCAGCACGTCCGCCGAGCGGCCGGGGTGGCCATGCGCCGCGTTCGAGCGCCTGAACGTCAGGTGCGCACCCGCGACCGTGGCCAGCGCCTCGAGGTCGCCCTTGAGGTCGAAGTAATCGACCGGCCGCGCCGGTTGGCCCCACTGCTCGGCCTGCGCATCGCCGGCCACGGCCGCTGCGACCCGGAGCGTCTCCACCGGCGCGCCCGCCGTTCCCGATGCCCGATCCGCGCTTTCGAACACCTTGCCGAGTTCGAACAGCCGCACGCGCGTCTGCTGGCGGGCGAGGTTGCGCGCCAGCGTCGCGACCAGCCCCGGCAGCAGCGCGGTCCGCATGACGCCCAGTTCCGCGCTGAGCGGGTTGGCCAGCGGCACGGCGCCGTCGTCGGCCTGCCAGGCCGCAAGCAGTGCGGCGTCGACGAAGGCGAAATTGACCGTCTCCAGGCAGTCACGGGCCACCAGTTGGCGACGCAGTTCGGCCTCGGCGACCCGGGTCTCGCTGGGGGCGGCGATGCGCGTCGCGCCGCCGGGCAACGTCGTGGGCACGCGGTCGTAGCCGTGGATGCGCACGACCTCTTCGATCAGGTCCTCCTCGATCGCCAGGTCGAAGCGCCGCGTCGGCGCAGTGACCTGCCAGCCCTCGGCATCGGGGACGACCGCCAGCCCGAGCGCGCGCAGGATGCGCTCGACCTCGGCGTCGTCGACGGTCAGCCCGAGCACGCGCGCCAGCCGTGCGCGGCGCAGCGCGATCGTGCGCGGCTGCGCGAGATGCGCATCGAGCTCGGCGGCCGTCACCGGGCCCGCCCGGCCACCGGCGACATCCAGGATCAGCCGCGTCGCGTACTCGAGTGCGGTGCGCGGCAGCTCGGGGTCCACACCGCGTTCGAAGCGATGCGCGGCATCGGTGTGCAGGCCCAGGCGTCGGCTGCGACCGATGATCGCGTCGGGGGCGAAGTGCGCCGATTCCAGGAACACGTTGCGCGTGGCATCGGTCACCCGCGTATCGAAGCCGCCCATCAGGCCGGCGAGCGCGACGACGCGGTCGTTGTCGGTGATCGCCAGAAACTGCGGGTCGAGCGTCGCGTCGCGGCCGTCGAGGAGCTTGAGCGTCTCGCCCTGGCGCGCACGGCGCACGCCGACCGGACCGGCCAGCAGGTCGCGGTCGAAGGCGTGCATCGGCTGGCCGAGTTCGAGCATCACGTACTGGGTGACGTCGACGAGGAAGCTGACCGGGCGGATGCCGCTGCGGCGCAATCGCTCGGCCATCCACACCGGGGTCGGACGCGTCGCGTCGACGCCCTCGATCACCCGGCCCAGGTACCGTGGCGCGTCGCTGCCGGCATCGAGGGTCACCGGCAACGCGGCGTCCGATGCGATGTCCACGGGCGGCGCCTGCAACGGCGCGACCTGGCTGCCGAAGGCGGCGGCGACGTCGAACGCGATGCCGCGCACGCTGAAGCAGTCGGCGCGGTTGGGGGTCAGTTTGAGCTCGATCGTGGCGTCCGGCAGGCCGAGATAGTCGGCCAGCGGACGGCCGACCGGCGCGTCGTCAGGCAGTTCGAGCAGCCCCGAGGCATCCGCATCGAGCCCCAGTTCCTTGGCCGAGCACAGCATGCCGTTGGACGCGACGCCGCGCAGCTTCGCCGCCTGGATCGTCAGTTCGCCTACACGCGTGCCGATCGTCGCCAGCGGCGCAACCAGGCCCGGGCGCGCATTCGGCGCACCGCAGACGATCTGCAGCGGCGCCGCGCCGCCGACGTCGACCTGGCACACCTGCAGCCGGTCGGCTTCGGGGTGCTTGTCGGCCGAGACGATGCGCGCCACGACCACGCCCTCGAGCGCGCCGCCCAAGGGCACGATGTCCTCGACCTCCAGGCCGATCGCGGTCAGCGTCGCGGCCAGATCCTCGCGCGATGCCTCGGTGCGCACGTGCTGGCGAAGCCAGCTTTCGGAAAATTTCATGCTGAAATTCCGTGATTCGTCATAAGTGAGTCGTGATTCGAAAAGGTGGCGTGGCCCGATGGCGCGGCGTGCGTGATCCGTCTGTGTCGATCACGGATCACGCATCGCCGATCCCGGCCCTCAGGCGAACTGCCTGAGAAACCGCACGTCGTTTTCGAAGAACGCGCGCAGGTCGTCGACGCCGTAGCGCAGCATGGCGAAGCGCTCCACGCCCATCCCGAACGCGAACCCGGTATAGCGCTCGGGGTCGATGCCGACGGCCTTGAGCACATTGGGGTGGACCATGCCGCAGCCCAGCACCTCCAGCCAGCGGGTGCTGCCGTCGGCCTGCTGCCAGGCGATGTCGACCTCGGCGCCGGGCTCGACGAACGGGAAGTAACTGGGGCGGAAGCGCATTTCGAAATCGCGCTCGAAGAAGGCGCGCACGAATTCGCTGAGCGTGCCCTTGAGGTCGGCGAACGTCGCGTGCTCGTCGACCAGCAGGCCTTCGACCTGATGGAACATCGGCGAGTGGGTCTGGTCGCTATCGGAGCGATAGACCTTGCCGGCGGCGATCATCCGCAGCGGCGGGCGGTGCTCGCCCATGTAGCGCACCTGCACGCCGGAGGTGTGCGTGCGCAGCAGGCGCGCGACGCCGGCCGCGTCAGGCGCGAAGTAGAACGTGTCGTGCATCGCGCGCGCCGGATGGTGCGGCGGGAAGTTCAGCGCCTCGAAGTTGTGCCAATCGTCCTCGATCTCCGGACCGTCGGCCAGTTCGTAGCCCAGCCGGCCGAAGATGTCGGCGATGCGCTCGAGGGTGCGGCTGATCGGATGCACGCCGCCGCGACCGGCGTCGCGTCCGGGCAGGGTCACGTCGATCGTCTGCGAGGCCAGGCGCGCATCGAGCGCGGCGTCCTCGAGCGCGGTCTTGCGCCGGGCCAGCGCCGCGCCGATCGCATCGCGCGCGCGGTTGATCGCCTCGCCAGCGGCCTTGCGCTGGTCGCCGGGCAGCGCGCCGAGCGCCTTGAGCTGGGCGGTGATGCTGCCGCTCTTGCCCAGCAGCGACACCCGCAGCGCTTCGAGCGCCTCGGGCGTGGCCGCCGCGTCGATGTCGGCCAGCGCCTGGCTCGACAGGGATTCGATTTCGCTCATCTACAGGCCCGTCAGTGATGAAAGGTCCGCGTCGCGCAGACGCCCGGAACCGGGGCGGCGCACGTTCGGATGCCGCAAAAAACGATGGGGAAGGACTTGCGCCCTTCCCCACGTGGCCGCCGGACGGATCCGGCGGCAGTACCGCTTTACGGTGGAGACGACGGCCTTTAGGCCGCCAGCGCGCCCTTCGCCTTCTCGGCGAGCGCGGTAAAGCCGGTGGCATCGTGCACTGCGATATCGGCCAGGACCTTGCGGTCCAGCGTGATGCCGGCCTTGAGCAGGCCGTTCATGAAGCGGCTGTAGCTGATGCCGTTCAGACGGGCCGCCGCGTTGATGCGCGTGATCCACAGCGAACGGTAGTCGCGCTTCTTCTGCTTGCGACCGATGTAGGCGTACTGGCCGGCCTTGATGACGGCCTGCTTGGCGACGCGGAAGACCTTGCGACGGGCGTTGTAGTAGCCCTTCGCGCGGCCGAGGACCTTCTTGTGACGGCGACGCGCTTGGACGCCACGCTTGACTCGTGCCATGGTTCAGTCCTCCTCAGAGATACGGCAGCATGCGGTCGAGACGACCGCTGTCGCACGCCGGAATGTGGTTCGTCTGGCGGAGATTGCGCTTCCGCTTGGTCGCCTTCTTGGTGAGGATGTGGCTGCGATTGGCGTGGCCGGCCTTGTACTTGCCGGAAGCCGTCTTCCGGAAACGCTTGGAAGCGCCCCGGTGCGTCTTGATCTTGGGCATTGCGAGAGTCCTTGTGGGATACGAGTACTGACCGGGCGGTGGCCTTCGCCACGCTTTCCATCCATGCCCATGCCGGTGTTCAGGCCTCGATCCCCGCGGGATTCCGGCCGGTCCTGATACCGCTCAAACCACCCGGACAGGCCGGGAGCCGCGCATTATGCCGCGCGCCGCTTTGGCTTGCAAATCATCGGCTTGGCCTTGCTGCAGCAGGCGCCCGCGTGCGCCTGGGCCACGGACATGAGATCGCCCAGAGGCCGAGCGGCCAGGCGGTGGCGTTCCAGGGACGCAAAAAAGGCGCCTTGCGGCGCCTCTTTCGGAGCCTGCCCCGTGGCCGGGACAGGCAAGCCGGATCCTGCGTCGCGCCCGAGAGCGCGACCGGTCAGCGCTTCTTCGGCGCGATCATCATCACCATCTGCCGGCCCTCCAGGCGCGGCCGCGACTCGATGACGATGTCCTCGCCCAGGTCGGCCTCGATCCGCGCCGCCATCTCGCGGCCCAGCTCCTGGTGGCTCATCTCGCGGCCACGGAAGCGGATGTTGACCTTGATCTTGTCGCCTTCTTCCAGGAAGCCCCGCATCTTGCGCAGCTTGATCTGGTAGTCGCCCTCGTCGGTGACCGGCCGGAACTTCAGTTCCTTGATCTCGACCTGCTTGGTCTTCTTCTTGGCCTCGTTGGCCTTCTTCTGGGCTTCGAACTTGAACTTGCCGAAGTCCATGATCTTGCAGACCGGCGGGTCCGCATTGGGCTGGATCTCGACGAGGTCGAGCCCCTCCTCCTCGGCGGCGCGCAATGCATCGTCGCGCGAGAGCACGCCGATCATTTCTCCGTCCGAACCGATCACGCGCACACGGGGTACGCGGATATCCTGGTTACGCCGATTCTGCTTGTCAGGGGTGCTAATACTGCAATCTCCGAAATGGAACATGCCGCCGGCTCGTCAACCAACGGGGCGACCGGCGCGGCCGATGATGGCGCCGCGCCGGTGAAGAACTCATGCTGACACCGGCTCCGCGCGGAGGCGCGAAACGAAATCGCCGACCGGCATTGTGCCCAGATCTTCCCCGGACCGCGTCCGAACCGCGATTGCGCCGTTTTCCTTCTCGCGGTCCCCGACCACGAGCAGATACGGCACCCGCTGCAGCGTGTGCTCGCGGATCTTATAGCCGATTTTCTCGTTCCGCAAATCCGCCTCGACCCGGACACCTTGATTCGCAAGGGATTTCCGCACCGCCTCGACGAAGTCGGCCTGGGCGTCGGTGATGTTCATCACCACCGCCTGCACCGGGGCCAGCCAGGCGGGGAACTGCCCGGCATGGTGCTCGATCAGGATGCCGATGAAACGCTCCATCGAACCGACGATTGCCCGGTGCAGCATGACCGGGGTGCGGCGCTGGCTCTGCTCATCGACGTACTCCGCGCCCAGGCGCCCGGGCATCATGAAATCGACCTGCATCGTGCCCAGTTGCCAGGTCCGGCCGATGGCGTCCTTGAGGTGGTACTCGATCTTCGGGCCGTAGAACGCGCCCTCGCCCGGCAGTTCCTCCCAGGCCACGCCGCAGGCCGACAGCGCATTGCGCAGCGCGGCCTCGGCCTTGTCCCAGGTCGCGTCATCGCCGAGCCGCGACTCGGGCCGCAGCGCGATCTTGATCTGGATGTCCTGGAAACCGAAATGCGCGTAGACCGCCAGCGCCTGCTGATGGAATGCGGTCACCTCCGACTCGATCTGCGCCTCGGTGCAGAACACATGGCCGTCGTCCTGGGTGAAGCCGCGCACGCGCAGGATCCCGTGCAGCGCGCCGGACGGTTCGTTGCGATGGCACGAGCCGAACTCGCCGTAGCGGATCGGCAGGTCGCGGTAGCTGTGCAGGCCCTGGTTGAAGACCTGCACGTGGCCGGGACAGTTCATCGGCTTCACCGCATAGGTCCGCTTCTCGGACTCGGTGAAGAACATGTTGTCCTTGTAGTTGTCCCAGTGGCCGGACTTCTGCCACAGCGAGACATCGAGGATCTGCGGACACCGCACCTCGCCGTAGCCGCTGTCGCGATAGACGCGGCGCATGTATTGCTCGACGACCTGCCACAGCGCCCAGCCCTTGGGGTGCCAGAACACCAGGCCCGGCGCTTCTTCCTGCAGGTGGAACAGGTCCTGCGCCTTGCCGATGCGACGGTGGTCGCGCTTCTCGGCCTCCTCGATGCGCTGGATATAGGCCTTGAGCTGCTTGGCGTCGGCCCAGGCGGTGCCGTAGATGCGCTGGAGCTGCTCGTTCTTGGAGTCGCCACGCCAGTACGCACCGGAGATGCGCGTGAGCTTGAACGCCTTGAGGAAGCGCGTGTTGGGCACGTGCGGGCCGCGGCACATGTCGACGTACTCCTGGTGGAAGTACAGCCCCATCTCGGTGATGTCCGGGCCCATGTCGTCGATCAGCCGCAGCTTGTAGTCCTCGCCGCGCGCCCGGAACGTCTCGATGACCTCCGCACGCGGGGTCATCTTCTTGATCACGTCGTACTCGGTGTCGATCAGCTCGCCCATGCGCTTCTCGATCGCCGCCAGGTCCTCGGGCGTGAACGGCCGCTCGCTGTAGACGTCGTAGTAGAAGCCCTCGTCGATCACCGGGCCGATGACCATCTTGACCTCGGGGTAGAGCTGCTTGACCGCATGCCCGACCAAGTGCGCACAGGAGTGACGGATGATCTCCACGCCCTCCGGGTCCTTGGGGGTGAGGATCTGCAGCGAGGCGTCGTGGTCGATCAGATCGGACGCGTCGACCTGACGGCCGTCGACCTTGCCGGCGACCGTGGCCTTGGCCAGGCCCGGGCCGATCGACTGAGCGACCTGCATGACCGTGACGGGGTGTTCGAACTCGCGGCGACTGCCGTCGGGAAGCGTGATGGTGATCATGGACGTAAAGGGTCTGAGAGAGGTGGTGGTGGCGAAAGCGGGCCGATCGCAGACTGGCGACCGCCGTTCCCGACGCGATGCGCGGCGCACAAAAAAAGCGCCGCGAGGGCGCCGTCAAGGACCCGCGGGAACGATCAGTGCTGGAAGGGGGTAGTGCTCATGTCGCACGCTCGGCCGGCGCAAACGCGGGCCACCTGTCGGCTGGAGGGACGCCAGTAACCGATTCTAGCCCAGAACGCTCGACCGGCGCTGCGCGCGCGGCGGCCGTGGCATCATGCGGTCGGCCCCAGCGCCGCAACCGCGTGCGATGACGATCAAAGGCAAGCCCACCTCCCTCGATATCGCCCACCTGGCCGGCGTGTCCCAGCCGACCGTCTCGCGCGCATTGCGCGGCCACCCGTCGGTGAGCCGGGACACGCGCGAACGTATCCTCACGATCGCCCGCGAGCTCAACTACAAGGTCGACAAAAACGCCTCCAACCTGCGCTGCCAGCAGTCCGGCACACTGGCGTTGCTGTTCTTCGAAGAACCGGCGGACGACGCGATCAATCCGTTCTTCCTGTCGATGCTCGGCGCGATCACCCGGGCCTGCGCGCTGCGCGGCTACGACCTGCTGATCTCGTTCCAGCAGCTGTCCAGCGACTGGCACGCCGATTACGAGGACTCCCACAAAGCCGATGGCCTGCTGCTGCTGGGCTACGGCGATTACCTCCAGGCCCGCGACCGGCTGCAGCAACTGGTCGAACAGGGCACCCGCTTCGTGCGCTGGGGTGCGGCGCTGCCGGGCCAACCGGGGGTGTCGATCGGCAGCGACAACTTCCAGGGCGGCCGGGCAATGGCCGAGCACCTGCTCGCGCAGGGGCGCCGGCGCATCGCGTTCCTCGGCGATGCCTCCGCGCGCTATCCGGAGTTCCAGGAGCGCCACCGCGGCCTGGCCGCGGCGCTGGCCGAGGCCGGGCTGACCACCGGGCCTGCCTTGCAGGTCGATGCGGTCACCAGCGAGCAGTCCGGCTTCGAGGCCGCCCGCGCCCTGCTCGACCGCGGCACGCCGTTCGACGCGATCTTTGCCGGCAGCGACCTGATCGCGATCGGCGCAATGAAGGCGCTGCACGAGCAGGGCCTGCGGGTGCCCGACGATGTCGCAGTCGCCGGCTTCGACGACATTCCGCTGGCCGCGTTCGTGACCCCGGGGCTGTCGACCGTGCAGCAGGACACGCGCCAGGCCGGCACGCTGCTGGTCGACACGCTGATCGCGCAGATCGAAGGGGCGCCGGTCGAAAGCCGGACGATTCCCGGCCGGCTGGTGCTGCGCGGCTCGACCGGCGCGCCGCCGCCCGCTCAGCCGCGTGCGTCGCGGTAGCGCGCCAGGAACGTCGCGGCGACCCGCTCGGCCATCTCGTCGGCCAACTGCTGCATCGACGCATGGCCCAACTCGGCGGTGGTCTGGCGGAACAACGCCAGCCAGCGCGCAAACATCGCCTCGTCGAGCCCGTCCAGTCGCATGTGCCGCTGGACCGGCGCCCCGCGGAACCGGCGCGTCCCGCGCAACATCGCCGACCAGAAGTCGATCAGCAGCGCCAGGTGGGCCGGCCAATCCTCGACATGCGCCTCGAACACCGGCCCCAGCCGCGCGTCCGCGCGGACCCGTGCGTAAAAGACGTGGACCAGCCGGACCACCTCCTCCTCGGTGCACAGGGCAGGACCGGGTGCGGCTATCGAACTGTCGGGCATGAGCGGTGCGCCGGGCCGTAAGCGCCCGGGATGAACGGCAGGAAAGCGCATCATCCCGTGGCGCGACCTGGAAGGCCAGGAATGATCCAGATCAAGGCGCGGCGGTCGACAACGCGGGAAGATGCCCCACGCAAGAAGACCAGACCCCAACGGAGACGCTCCATGAACACCCGTACGATGCTGCTCGGCCTCGCCCTCCTCGGTGCCGCCGGCATGGCCCACGCCACCCCGAACTGCAAGGTCAGCCTGAAAGGCAATGACCAGATGCAGTTCGACCAGAGGACCGCCACGGTGTCGGCGAGCTGCCGCACGGTCACGATCGAACTCGCCCACGTCGGCAACCTGCCGGTCACGGCCATGGGCCACAACGTGGTCCTGACCGCGACCCCGGACGCCGATGCAGTCGCCCGCGATGGCATCAAGGCTGGCGCTGCCGCCGACTACATCCAGGCCGGCGACAAGCGCGTGCTGGCGCACACCAAGCTGATCGGTGGCGGCCAGACGGCCACGATCACCCTGCCCGGCTCGGCGCTCAAGGCCGGTGGCGACTACACCTACTTCTGCTCGTTCCCGGGCCACTCGGCGATCATGCGCGGCAAGCTGGTCGTCCAGCCCTGACCGCTCACTCCGGGCCCCTGGCCCGAATCGCGACACCAGGCGCCACCTTCGGGTGGCGCCTTTTTTTTGTCTCCGCCGCAATGCGGCCCTGGGCACCACTTCGCATGGCTGCGCCCCCGCAAGAACCGGGGTCAGCGTCCAATTTCGCGCGGCTAAATTGCACTCTGACCCCGGTTTCTCGACCCCGGTCTTTCTTCGCTGTTTCGCTTCGATGACGGCGACTTCGAAGACCTGGACCGCACGATCACTGGGCTGCCAGACCGGCCAAGATCAACTTCTCGGCATCGCGTTCCAAATCGATTGATTTGAATCAACACCACCCCTGATCGAAATCAATTGATTCGACTTGAACAATCAACAATGGATTATTTGCTCACATATTCTTGATCCCGATCAAGGCGGCAGATAATCCCAGGACACATAGTGTTTCCACGCCAATAACAAGCGAACGGAAACAAAGGAGACACCCCAGATGAATGTCCTGAAGACCAGCCTGCTCGCCGCCGCGATCGCACTCGCAGCCTCCCCTCTGCTGTCCAGTCCGGCCCAGGCGGTCGACGCCAAGGACCTCGTCAACGCGACGCTGCGCGATGCGCCGGATCTGGCCAACCTGCCGCGCCAGCATGTCGAACTCAAGCGCCCGCCGTTCGTCCACGACCACGACCAGGTGGCCAAGGGCGGCCCCAAGGTCATCCAGTTCACGCTGCCAATCGTCGAGAAGGAAATCGTCATCGACGGCCAGGGCACCACGATGCATGCGATGACGTTCGGCGGCTCGGTGCCGGGTCCGCTGATGGTCGTGCACGAAGGCGATTATGTCGAACTCACGCTGGTCAACCCCGCCACCAACTCGATGGTGCACAACATCGATTTCCATGCGGCCACCGGCGCGCTGGGCGGCGGCGACCTGACGGTCATCCAGCCCGGTGAGGAAGTGGTGCTGCGCTGGAAGGCCACGCGTCCGGGCACGTTCGTCTACCACTGCGCGCCCGGCGGCCCGATGACGCCCTGGCACGTGGTCTCGGGCATGCAAGGCACGGTAATGGTGCTGCCCCGCGACGGCCTGAAGGACGGTGACGGCAAGCCGCTGCACTACGACCGCGCCTACTACGTCGGCGAGACGGACTTCTACGTCCCGCGCGATGCCGACGGCAACTTCAAGACCTATGGCTCGCATGCCGAGGCGCTGCCCGACACGTTGGCCACGATGAAGAGCCTTACGCCCTCGCACATCGTGTTCAACGGTGCCGTCGGTGCACTGACGGGTGAGCACGCAATGACCAGCAAAGTCGGCGAAACGGTGCTGCTGGTGCATTCCCAGGCCAACCGCGACAGCCGCCCGCACCTGATCGGGGGCCACGGCGACTACGTCTGGGAAGAAGGCAAGTTCAACAACGCGCCGGCCAAGGATCTGGAGACCTGGTTCATCCGCGGCGGCTCGGCCGGTGCCGCGCTCTACACCTTCCGTCAGCCGGGCCTGTATGTGTACCTCAACCACAACCTGATCGAGGCCGTCCTGCTCGGTGCGGCCGCACACATCAAGGTCGACGGCGACACGTGGAATCACGACCTGATGACCACGCCGGCCCCGGCCGGCCCGATCAAGGCCAGCACCAGCCTGGCGCTGCCTGCCGACAAGTAAGTCACGCGCTCTCTCCAGCGCCCTGGGCCACCTCTGCATTGCAGGGGTGGCCTGTCTTGTTGCGGCCTGCGTCGGATCGGCGGCGTGGCCGCACGACCGGACACACCGGAAGCCACACGCCCCGAATGCATGCCCACCCATGCCGATAGCACCGCCCTCCCCCGCGCGCCGGGAAGGTGAGACAAGAGGCCGGCTCGCGACCCCATGCGCAGCGCGCGGGAATCCGGGGATTCATTGCCGAAGGCGCTCTGCCGGCGATGCGCACCGGGCGTGCACGACCGCATGCTGACCGTCGCGACAGGCGCGCGCGGCAGTGACACAGCGCACGCGCATCGGTGCGGCGATCCACCCATGGCTCGACTTGCGCGACGACCTCGACGTCTGCGTATCGTCGAAGACACGCAGGCCATCGCCGTGGCATCGATTTTGAGCGCTCCTGTCTCGCCCGTGGCGGCGCACGCTCAGAGCAGGTAGAAGAGCCCCAATGGGTGATGCGCACGGGCGATGCAATAGATCTGCCCGAACGTCAGCAACGCGACGACATAGAGCACGATGCGCGTACGCCGCGACCGCTTGTCGCCGAAGGCCAGAATGCCCAGCACGACGTAGACCACGATCAGCACCAGCTTGGTCGCCAGCCAGCCGTTGGCATAAAGCGCGCCAGGCAGGATGGTCAACAGCATCATCGCTGCGGTCAGCAGCGCGGTGTCGATCGTATAGCTGGCGTAACGCACGACGGCCGCCTTCGGCCAGCGCATGCCGGCAAGCAGCGCCGCACCCCGCAGCGCGAACAGCGCGCCGCTGGTCAACGCCAGCCCCATGTGCGCGTGCTTGATCTGGGGATAGAACTCGATCATCGAAACGGACCCTCGACGCGAAGCCGGCCAGCGCGCCAAGGTCGCGACACGGCCGGCGATGAAAGCAGCAGCATGCCCGACGCCCCTGCGACCGTCATCCGGGCTTGCCGTCGGCGCGCGGCGACAGATAGATGGCGCCGATACGGGCGACCCACGGACCGAGCACGACCAGCCATCCAAGCGCGGACACCGCCAGCCACAGCATCGTGTCGGGCAGCACCTCGGCCGAGATCCGCAGCGCGGCGACGACCTGGATGCCAACGAACGCCCACCACGCGGTGCCGGTCATGCGCAGCGGGCGCCCGGAATGGCCTTGGGTGACGCGCGTCACCATCGCCACCAGCACGCTGCCGAACAGGCCGATGAACAAGGCGTGGGCCGGCGCACGACCGAGCAGGAACGTGCCGGTCTGCAGATACAGCAGGCTCTGCGCGGCATGCAGTCCGAACGTCACCGGCCACCACAGCAGCCCGAAGAACAGTGTCGTCAGCAGCCCAGGCGCAGCGCCCCGCGGCCACCAGCGCCACAGGGTATACAGAGCCAGAGCGAGCATCGGCAGATCGACCAGCCACAACCAGGCGTAGGCGTGTACGAGCTCGAGCGCCAGATGCGCGGCCAGCAGTGCCCACATCGCGCCGAGCCACCACATCGGCCGCCAAGCGACGTAACCAGGCACGGCATTGCCGGCGAAGAACGGAAACATCCGGTGCGCGACGGTGAGGTATACAGGCGCCAGCAAGCCGAAGGTACCGAGCTTGATGCTGACGAACACCAGCCAGGGCGAGCCGGTCGCAACGAACCCGGCGAAGCACACCAGCCCGGCCATGCCCAACCACAACGCGGCCAGGCACGACCAGGCATGCCAGGTGCGACCGCGCTCGGCCAGCACCAGCCGCGTCAGCAGCCACAACCCGGCGCCCCAGCCAGCCAGTGTCATGAGCAGGCCGATCGTCAGCGCGACCTCCAGCCCCATCGCCGCGCACAGCAACAGCCCCTGGCCGCCCATCAGCCCGATGCCGACCGGCAGGTACTGCCAGCGCGGCACCTCGCGCAGGCCCATCCAGCGAGGGAACGTGGTCAGCAGGAAGCCGAAGAAGAAGCTCGGCAGCACCTGGTACTGCATCACGAACGCATGCAGCCAGCCCGGATAGGTCGCGGCCTGCGGCATCGCGGCGCCCAGCGACCCGCGCTGGGACACGAGCCAGGCCGCCCACCACAGCATGGCCAGCAGCAGATTGCCCGCACCGATGAAAAACATCAGCCGGTGCGGCGCCACGGTCAACCACTGCGGAGAAAGACGGAATGCAGGTATTTTCATGCGGGCATCTTCGGCCCTGCGCCACCGGAACGTCGTTGACATGGGTCAACCCACCGCGCGACGGCGCCTCGAACGTCCGCGTCGGGTGTTCCGGTCCACGGTCGCACTCGCGTCCAGCGTCTGCAGCGCGATCGCTCTGAACCAGCAGGCGTCGTGGATGGGACATCCTCACCCCGGCACGCACAGAAGGACCGGGGCCGCATCGCAGCCCGACCGCGACCTGCGGTTGGTGCACATCAACGAAGCGGGGACACCATCCCGTCGCCGGGGGCTGCCTGTGCGCCCGCATCCACGGCCGACCGGCACTCAGTCGCGCAGCACGTGGTGGGCCAGGGCCTCCAGCGCCACCGGCTGCAGAATCTCCAGGTCGCGGCGGTCCACGCGCAGCATGCCGTCGTCCTGCATCCGCCGCAGCACGCGGCTGACCGTCTCCGGCGCCAGGCGCAGGTAGTTGGCGATGTCGGTGCGCGGCATCATCAACCGCAGCCGGGTGGCCGAAAAGCCACGCGCCGCGAAACGGCGCGACAGCGTGACCAGGAACGCGGCCAGCCGCTCCTCGGCGCTGAAGTTACCGGTCAACAGCGAGGCCTTGCCGATGTCCTGGCTCAGCAGGTTGAACAGGTGCCGCTGCAGCCCGGGCATGCGCCCGGCGAGCGTGGCCATCATCGGGAACGAGAACCTGCACAGCATCACCGTATCCAGCGCGACCGCATTGCAGGGGTAGCGGGCGCTGTGAATGGCGTTGAGGCCGATGACCTCGCCGGGCAGAAAGAAGCCCAGCACCTGCTCGCGGCCATTGCCGTCGATGACGTAGGTCTTGATGGTCCCGGCGCGCACCGCGGCGATCGCGTTGAACGGCGCCCCCTCCCGGAACACGTAGTCGCCCTCGCGGAACGGGCCGACGTGTTCGACCAGCACATGCAGGTCACGCAGATCGGACTTGTCGTAGCCCTCGGCCAGGCACGCCGAGGAGAACGCACAGGTGCTGCAGAAGCGGATCTCGTCGCCGTCGTCGGCCATCGGGCTGGGCCGCGCTCGCGGCTCAAGGCCGGCCATGGGCGAACTCCGGACGCGCGGCGTCAGATCGTGCGGGAATAGCGGGGCTGCTCACTCGGCTTCTGCAGGTACCGGTCGAAACACATCGCGATGATACGCAGCAACGGACGTCCTCTGGACGTGGCCCGGATCGTCGTGGGCGTGCACTCGACCAGCGCATCGGCCTGCAACGGCGCCAGCGCCGCCAGCTCACCGGCGAAATAGGCTGCAAAGTCGAGTTCGTAGGCGCGCTCGATCGCGCCGATGTCGATCTCGCCCTGGCACATCAGCCGCTGGATCAGGTCGGCGCGCAGCACGTCGTCGTGGCCGAGCACCAGGCCGCGCCAGATCGGCAGCGTGCCGGCGTCGATCGCCGCTTCCCACTCGCTCAGGCCACGGTGGTTCTGCGAGAAGCTGTCGCCGACATGGCTGATCGCACTCACGCCCAGCCCCACCAGATCGGTCTGCGCGTGCGTGGTGTAGCCCATGAAATTACGGTGCAGCCCGCCCTCGCGCTGGGCCCGCGCCAGTTCGTCGTCGGGCAGTGCGAAGTGGTCCATGCCGACGTAGCGGTAGCCCGCCGCCGCCAGTTTCTCGACCGCCAGGCCCAGCAGCGCGAGTTTCTCCTCGGGTGCTGGCAGCGTGGCGGCGTCGATCTGGCGCTGCGGCCGGAACACATCCGGCAGGTGCGCATAGCCATAGATCGCGAGCCGGTCGGGACGCACCTGCATCACGGTGTCGAGCGTGCGGCCGAAGCCCTCGAGCGTCTGCTTGGGCAGGCCGTAGATCAGATCGACGTTGAGTGAGCGCATGCCGTAGCGACGGCTGGCCTCGATGATCTCCAACGTCTGCTCGACGCTCTGGATGCGGTTCACCGCAGCCTGCACGGCCGGGTCGAAATCCTGCACACCGAGGCTGGCGCGGTTGAAGCCGATCTCGGCCAGGCGGCCGATGTCGTCAGGGGTGACGAAGCGCGGGTCGAGCTCGATCGAAAAATCGCGCGCCGGGTCCTGGCTGAAGCGGAAGTGCGACCCGAGGCTTTCGACCAGCTCGGCGATCTGGTCGGAGCCGAGGAAGTTCGGTGTGCCGCCGCCCAGGTGCAGCTGCACCACCTCGCGATCGGCGTCGAACAGCGGCGCGACCATCGCGATCTCGCGATGCAGGCGGTCCAGGTAGACCTGCCCGCGTGCCTCGTCGCGGGTGATGATGCGGTTGCAGCCGCAGTAGAAGCAGGGGCTGCGGCAGAACGGCACGTGCACGTACAGCGACAGCTGGCGTGGGATCGGGTCGTCGTTGCCGCGCCTCGCAAGCGCCTGGAAGTCGACCTCGCCGAAACCGGGCAGGAACTGCGGCGCGGTCGGGTACGAGGTGTACCGGGGCCCGGGCCGGTCGTAGCGGCGCAGCAGGTCCGGGTCGAAGGGCCAGTCCTGCGGACAGGCGGAAGCGATGGTGGTCATGCGGCCAGTATCCGCGACAGGGTGTCGCTCCCGCCTTGACTGAAGTCAATCCGATCAACCGGATACGCGCATTCAGGTACAACGAGTCGCGGGGCGCGTGCGCCGCGGCACACGCGAAGACTCGAACCGGTGTCCGCTGCGGTGCCGGGCGGATGCAAGACGCCCGTGCACAGGCCTCAGGGCCGAGGTCCGAGCCGCCCCTCCATCGCCTGCGCAAGCCGGGCGCGCAGGTCGGCGCGCCGCGGCGGCGCGTCGAGCACGAACACGCGCAGCCCGTGTGCGGGCACGGTGGCCTGCAGCCGGTCGGTCACCGCACGCGTGCCGCCGTCGAGCGCGTCGCGCCAGGCTCCTGGCTCGAGCCAGCGGGTCACTTCGGCCTGCCACGGCGCTTCGCCCTTGTTGAGCAGCACCAGCGCGATCTGCGCACGACCGTCGACATCGAGCACGCGGTAGAACGCAGCATGGTCGCCGACGAGCCCGAGATCGAGCTGCAGCCCGCGCTGCAAGGCCGGGGTCGTGCGGCGCAGGTTCGCGACCCTTGTCAGCGCGGCGTGGATCGGATGCGCGGCGGCGGCATCGACGCGCGCCTGGCCGAAGTAGGCGCGATTGCCGGCATGCTCGGCGCGGCCGCGCATGAAGCCGGTCTCCGAGCCGTAATAGATCACCGGGATGCCGCGCGCCGTGAACAGCCAATTGTGCGCGTCGATGAAGCCGGCATCGCTGGCGTCCATGCGCGGCATGTCGTGGTTGTCGTAGAACGTCGTCAGCTCGTAGGGGTTCGCGTACGGCCCGTTTTCCAGATGCAACGACGGCGCCAAGCGCTCGAAGCCCGCACCCTTGGCGAAGACCTCGTCCATCGCCTGCTTCATCGGGAAATCCAGCACGCTGATGCCGCCATTGCCGGGCCATGTGTGCTCGGCGATCCGGTTGGCATCGAACTCGAACGCCTCGCCGAACATGAAGAAGCCCGGATGCCGGGCGCGGATGCGCTCGGCGAAATCGCGCCAGAACGCATGCGGCATCCAGGCGATGGTGTCGACCCGGAACGCATCCGCGCCCTGGTCGATCCACTGCAGGTAGGCACCAGCCAGATAGTCCATGACCGCAGGATTGGCGGCGTCGAAATCGCCGAGCTGGGCGAGGTTGCCGTCGAAGATCGAACCGGTCTTCGCGTCGACCGGGCCGACGTTGCTGTAGAACGCGTGCAGCGGGTTGCCCGCCGGGTCGAGTTGCTGCGGCGGCAGGTTCTGGTGGTCGGCGACCAGCCTGCCCTGCGCATCGAAGATCTGGCCGAACCCGGGCTGCGCGCTGGGCATCGTCCACGACGGCGAGCCGTGGTTACCGACGATGTCGAGCACGGTCTTCAGGCCCGCGGCGCGCATGCCGTCGGTGAAACCGCGGAAATCGAGATCGGCGCTGGGCAGGTGTTCGTCGAGCCTGTAGAAGTTCGTGCCCCAGTAGCCGTGGTAGCCGGTCTTGCCGCGGTCGCTCAGCGTGCTGTTGCAGGCGATCGGATCGCCGCCGGTGAACGCCTCGTCGGGATTGTCGACGATCGGCGTGATCCACACCGCGCCAAAGCCCATGGCGCGGATGTAGCCGGCGTTGTCGAGCACGCCGCGGAAGTCGCCGCCCAGGTAGCCGATGTTGCCATCGATGCCGTCCGGACACCGGACCGGGATGTCGAACGTGCGGTGCGCCCCGCCCTGCTCGCGGCGGTCGTTGCTCGGATCGCCATTGACGAAGCGGTCGGTGACCACGAAGTACACCGCGTGCTCGGCGAACGGCTCAAGCGTGCCGTAGACGCCTGTCGTCTCGGCGACACCGGGTGCATCGCGCGTCGCGACATGGCTGCAGCCGGCGCACAGCAGCGCGGCGAGCAGAAAGAGGGACGTTCGCGGCATCGCGCGGCTCCTGACGTGGGAACGGGAGGAAAGATCGGCCGGTCGGGCCGCGCGGCTCACGCGCCACGCGGGCGCGAGACCCGCAGCACGCACAGGCCCGCGAGCGCCAGGCTGGCGCCGCCGAGCATCAGCACCCGCATCGGTTCGCCATCGAACACGCGCCCGAGCAGGAAGCCCAGCGTACTGACCGCCACCAGCTGCGGAATCACGATGAAGAAATTGAAGATGCCCATGTACACGCCCATCTTCTCGGCCGGCAGGCTGTCGGACAACAGCGCATAGGGCAGCGACAGGATCGAGGCCCAGGCAAACCCGACACCGACCATCGAGGCGAGCAACCAGCGCGGATCGTCGACGAATGCGATCGACAGCAGACCCAGCGCACCCAGCATGAGGTTGACCAGGTGCGCGCCGCGCAGGCCCACACGACGTGCCAACCACGGGATCACGATCGCGGCCAGCGCGGCGAAGCCGTTGTAGGCGGCGAACAACACGCCGACCCAGTTGGCGCCATCGTTATAGGCCGCCGACTGCGGATCGCTGCTGCCGTAGTGGGTCTGCGCCACCGCCGCGGTGGTGTAGATCCACATCGCGAACAGGCCGAACCACGAGAAGAACTGCACGACCGCCAACTGGCGCATCGTCGTGGGCATCGCATGCAGGTCGGCAGCGATCGTGGTCAGCATCCGCTGCGGCGCGAGCCGCGCGGCGACCAGCCGCAGCAGGCCGTAGCCCAGCGGCAGGCCCGCCAGCACATAGAGCATGCGGTCCAGGCCGAGCGCGGCCACCGCGACGATGCCGGCCACGCCGACCAGCAGCCAGGCGAGTCCGCCACCGGCCGGCGGCACCGACGCGTCGGCGGCCGGCAGCGCGCCTTCGGGCGTCGCGTCGTCGAATGTGCGCAACACGTCGGGCGGGTACTCACGCGTGCGCACCACCGTCCACAACACGGCCAGCAGCAGCACCGCACCGCCGAACCAGAACGCATAGCGCACCGTATCGGGCACCTCGCCCGCCGCGGCGGTATTGGCGACGCCCGCCTTGGCGAGCACGAACGGCAGCGCACTGGCGATCACCGAGCCGATGCCGATGAAAAAGCTCTGCATCGCGTAGCCGGTCGGACGCTGGCGCGGCGCCAACTGGTCGCCGACGAAGGCGCGGAACGGTTCCATCGACACGTTCAGCGACGCGTCGAGCACCCACAGCGTGCCGGCGGCGATCCACAGCTCGGGCGAGGTCGGCATCACCACCAAGGCGGCGGTCGAGAACAGCGCGCCCCACAGGAAGTACGGGCGACGGCGGCCCAGCCGCGTCCAGGTCCGGTCGGAGAAGTAGCCGATCACCGGCTGCACCAGCAGGCCGGTCAACGGGGCGGCGATCCACAGGCCGGGCACCTGCTCGATGTCGGCGCCGAGCGTCTGGAAGATGCGGCTGACGTTGGCGTTCTGCAGGGCGAATCCGAACTGGATGCCCAGAAAGCCGAAGCACATGTTCCAGATCTGCCAGAACGACAGTGACGGTTTGCGGTTGCCCATCGCTGGCAGGCCCCTCCCAAGGTCCGCTGCGCCGACGCAGGCTGCGCAGGCCAAGCCATGGTAGCGAGCGCGCGCTCAGCGGCGGCGACCTGCATACGTATTCATGGCGCAGGCTCGGGACGTGCGCTTTCGCAGGCGACACGGCATCGTCTACCGTCCCACCGCGCCACAGAAGGCGACAGAAGGCAGAGAGCGATGAGCGACAGCAGGTGGTGGCGGGGCGCGGTGATCTACCAGATCTATCCGCGCAGTTTCATGGACAGCGACGGCGACGGTGTGGGCGATCTGCCCGGCATCATCGACCGTCTGGAGCATGTCGCCAGCCTGGGCGTGGATGCGATCTGGATCTCGCCGTTCTTCCGTTCGCCGATGGCCGACTACGGCTACGACATCGCCGACCAGTGCGACGTCGATCCGATGTTCGGCACCCTGGCCGACTTCGATGCGTTGTTGACCAAGGCGCACGCGCTGGGCTTGAAGGTCATGATCGACCAGGTCTTCAGCCACACGTCCGATGCGCATGCCTGGTTCGAGGAGAGCCGGCAATCGCGCGACAACCCCAAGGCCGACTGGTACGTCTGGGCCGATGCCAAACCCGATGGCACGCCGCCCAACAACTGGCTGTCGATCTTCGGCGGCCCGGCCTGGCGTTGGGACCCGCGGCGCTGCCAGTACTACCTGCACAACTTCCTGTCGAGCCAGCCCGACCTGAACTTCCACAACCCCAAGGTGCAGCAGGCCACGCTGGACTATGTGACGTTCTGGCTCGACCGCGGGGTCGATGGCTTTCGCCTGGATTCGATCAACTTCTGCTTCCACGACGCACAACTGCGCGACAACCCGCCCAAGCCCGAAGCGCTGCGTGTGGGCCGTGGCTTCGCACCCGATAACCCGTACGCCTTCCAGTACCACTGGTACAACAACACCCAGCCGGAGAACATCGGCTTCCTCGAGCGGCTGCGTGCGCTGATGGACGAGTACGGGGATGTCGCTGCGCTGGGCGAGATCTCGGCCGAGGATTCGTTGGCGACCACCGCCGAGTACACCAGCCCCGGCCGCCTGCACATGGGCTACAGCTTCGAGCTGCTGGTCGACGATTTCAGCGCCGGCTACATCCGCGACACGGTCGAACGCCTGGAAGCGGCGATGACCGACGGCTGGCCGTGCTGGGCGATCTCCAACCACGACGTGCAGCGCGCGGTCACGCGCTGGGGCGGTGCCCAGCCCAGCGACGATTTCGCCCGGCAACTGGTCGGCCTGGTCTGCGCGCTGCGCGGTTCGGTCTGTCTGTACCAGGGCGAGGAACTGGGGCTGCCGGAGGCCGAGGTGCCGTTCGAGCAACTGCGCGACCCCTACGGCATCGCGTTCTGGCCGAACTTCAAGGGCCGCGACGGCTGCCGCACGCCGATGCCGTGGACCGCCGACGCCGGTGCCGGCTTCACCACCGGACAGCCGTGGTTGCCGATCCCCGATGCGCATCGCGCGCGCAGCGTCGAGGCGCAGTCGCGCGACGACGGCTCGGTGCTCGCCACCGTGCGCCGCTTCCTGCACTGGCGCCGCGGCCAGCCGGCGCTGGTCGCCGGCGCCCAGCACTTCGTCGATGCGCCGGAGCCGATGCTGGCCTTCGTGCGCGGCGACGGCGACGACCGGATGCTGGCGGTGTTCAACCTGTCGGGCGCTACGGTCGAGTGGACGCTACCCGCCGAGCTCGCACACCTGCGTGTGCTCGACGGCCATGGCCTGCCGGCCGGTGCAGTCGATGCCGGCCACCTGCGCCTGCCGCCGCACGCGGCCCTGTTCGCTGCGGTGGACTGAGGACGTGCGCCCATCGCGCATCGCGCGGTACGGCATGCTCGCCGCCGGTCTGCTGGCCTGCGGCGGCGCCCTCGCCGCCCCGGCCGGACTGGCCGACTGCGACACGCCGGACTTCGCGCGCACGCTGCACCCCGTCCAGGCCCGCGCGCTGCCCGATCACGCCCGCGCCCACTGGCTCGATCGCCATCTGCTGCGCTGGCCCGGCACCGTCGCCGCATCGGGGACCCGCTTCCGGCTGTATCACGCCGCCGGCGCCACGCTGGCCGCACTGACGGGCGCGACCGTGCGGGGCCACGATGGCGCGCTCGAACTCGCGGTCCGCACCGCTCCGGTGCCTGCGGCGTTGATCGACCGCTTCGCGTTCGTCGGCGAGGGCGTCACGTTGGAGACCGATGCGGACGCCGCCGCGCTGTCGACGCTGCATCGCGGCCAGCTCCTGCTGGTGCACGAAGACGTGCACGGCCGCGTCCTCGACGCGACCGCACTCCAGCATGCCGGCGCCCTCGACGACCTCTACGCCGCCGCGACCACGCTACCGGACCTCGGCGTGCACCCCGGCCCCACGGGAACCGCGTTCCGGCTGTGGGCGCCCACGGCGCAGTCGGTCGCACTGTGCCTCTACGACGATGCCGACGCGCCGGCCGCCGCGGTCCGCACGCTCGAGCGCGATGCCGCAACCGGCAGTTGGTCGACAGTGGCCCCGGGCGATCTGTCGGGCCGGTCCTACCTGTGGCTGGTCGACGTGTTCGTGCCAGGCACCGGCATCGTCCGCAACCGCGTCACCGATCCCTACTCGGTCGCGCTCACGGCCGACTCGCGGCGCAGCGTCGTGTTCGACCTGGACGCGCCCGCGCTCAAGCCCGAAGGCTGGGACACGCATGCCGCGCCCGCGCTGCGCGCCGCGACCGACCAGGTGGTCTACGAGCTGCACGTGCGCGACTTCTCGCGCGACGACGCCAGCGTGCCGGCCGCCCAGCGCGGGCGCTACGCCGCGTTCGCGCAGCCCGATTCGCACGGCGTGCGCCACCTGCGCCGGCTGCGCGCAGCCGGCGTGACCGATGTGCATCTGCTGCCGGTCTTCGACCTGGCCACGGTGCCGGAGGTCGGCTGCCGCTCGCCCGACGTGCCCAACGCTGCGCCCGACAGCGAGGCGCAGCAGGCCGCGGTGATGGCGGTCGCGGCGCACGACTGCTTCAACTGGGGCTACGACCCGCTGCACTTCAACGCGCCCGAAGGCAGCTTGGCCAGCGACGCGGCGGACCCGGCCACGCGTATCGTCGAGTTCCGGCAGATGGTCCAGGCGCTGCATGCGCTGGGCCTGCGCGTGGGCATGGACGTGGTCTACAACCACACCAGCGCCTGGGGCCAGGACCGGCACTCGGTGCTCGACCGCATCGTGCCCGGCTACTACCACCGCTACGATGCCGACGGCCGCGTCGCACACTCGACCTGCTGCGCCAACACCGCGACCGAGCACGCGATGATGGCCAAGCTCATGATCGATTCGGCCGAACTGTGGGTGCGCCACTACCGCATCGATTCGTTCCGCTTCGACCTGATGGGCCACCAGCCGCGTGCGGCGATGCTCGCGCTGCAGGCGCGCGTGGACGCGGCCGCCGGACGTACGGTGCCGTTGCTGGGCGAAGGCTGGAACTTCGGCGAGGTCGCCGACGGCGCGCGCTTCGTGCAGGCCTCGCAGCAGTCGCTGGGCGGCACCGGCATCGGCAGTTTCAGCGACCGGGCGCGCGACGCGGTACGCGGCGGCGGGCCCTCGGACAGCGGCGCGGCCTTGCACGCCCACCGTGGCTGGATCCACGGTCACGCCGACGCTGCGCTGCTGCGGCGCCAGGCCGAGCTGGTCCGCGTCGGTCTGGCCGGTACGCTGCGCGACTACCGCCTGCCCGACGGCCGCACGCTCGCGCAGGTCGACTATGCCGGCCAGCCGGCCGGCTTTGCGACCCAGCCCACCGAGGTCGTGAACTACGTCGAGAACCACGACAACCAGACGCTGTTCGACATCAACGTGTTCCGCCTGCCGGCCGATGCCGACATCGAGGCACGCGTCAACGCGCAGGTGCTGGCCATCGCCACCACCGCGTTCAGCCAGGGCATCGCCTACCTGCACGCCGGCGTCGAGCTGCTGCGTTCCAAGTCGCTGGACCGCAACAGCTTCGACTCGGGCGACTGGTTCAACCGCATCGACTGGACCGGTGCCGTCCACGGCTTCGGCGCCGGCCTGCCGCCGGCCCCCGACAACCGCGCCAACTGGCCGCTGATGCGCCCGCTGCTGGCTGATGCGATGCGCATCCGCCCCAGCCAGGGCGATGTGCTGCGCACGCGCGACATGAGCCTGGACCTGCTGCGCATCCGCGCCAGTACACCGCTGTTCCGGCTGCCCGACGCCGCACAGGTCCAGGCCCGCCTGCGCTTCCCCGGCGCCGATGCCGACCCGACGCTCGTCGCCGGGCATCTGGATGGCCACGGCCTGGACGACGCCGGCTTTGCCGACGTGCTCTACGCGATCAACGTCGCCGACGAGGCACGCACCCTCGATGCGCCCGAACTCGCCGACCGTGCGTGGATGCTGCACCCGGTGCACCGCGCACCCGAGGCCGCCGATCCGCGGCCGCGCGAGCGGGCCAGAATCGATACCGCACGCGGCCGCTTCACCGTGCCGCCGCGCACGGCGCTCGTCTTCGTCGTGCCCGCCGACGCAGCCCGATCGCCCACCAGCGGGCAATGACACCACGCCTCAGGCGCGCAGTGTGGCGCCGCCGTCGACGTACAGGTCCTGCATCGCGATGTGGCCGGCCTGCTCGGACAGCAGGAACATCGCGGCATGTGCGATGTCGACCGGCTCGGCGAGCTTGCCGAGCGGGATGCCGCTCTTGAACGTCTCCAGGCTGCCAGCGATGACCTTGGCCTCGCCGTGGGCGTCGGCCCACATGCCGGTCTGCATCGGCGTGCGCGTGGAGCCCGGCGCGACGAGGTTGCAGCGGATGCCAAGCGGCGCGAGTTCCAGCCCCAGACAGCGCACGAACATCGTCGCCGCGGCCTTCGACGCGGCGTAGGCCGCCATCGCATGGCGCGGAATGCCCGCGGCATTGGACCCAACGACGACCAGCGCACCGCGGCCACGCGGCGCCATGACCCGGGCGAGTGCACGGCCGACATGAAACACGCCGTCGGCATTGACCGCGAACGTGCGCCGCCACTCCGCATCGCTGGTTTCGAGCACCGGGGTCGTCGACAGCACGCCGGCGACATGCGCGGCGAGGTCGATCGGCCCGACCTCGGCCTCCACCTGCGCGACCAGCGCATCGACTGCAGCCGCGTCGGTCACGTCCAGCGCGAACGCATGCATCGGCGCGACGCCGGGCGCCTCGGTGCGTTCGGGCGCGCGCACGTCGGTCGCGATCACCGTCGCGCCGCTGGCGCGCAGCAGCGCCACGACCGCCTTGCCAATGCCGCCGGCCGCGCCGGTGACCAACGCGATCCGGCCTTCGAATCCTGTGAGTTGCATGGGAGGTCTCCGCAATCAGTGTTCGTGGACGCGCGCGTGCGATGTCCTTGTCCTGGTCTTTCGATCGCGCCAGGACATCGCACGCCGCGCTCAGGGGCGTGGGTCGAATGCCGCCAGCCGCGCATCGAGCAGCGGTGCGATCGCCGCCGTCGCATCGCGCCCGGTCAGTTCGCCGTGCCGGAACGGCAACTCGACCGCCTCGACCCGCGCCGCGTGCGCCTGCCACAGCGCCGACTGCAACTGCGGCCGGTCGACATGGTCCAGGCCGGCGCGCACGTGCAGCAGTGTGCCGTCATAGCGTGTGTGGTGGTGCAGGCGCACGAGCCGGTTGGTATCGACGACCGCACGCACGACGCCGTCGAGCACATCGCCCGGCAGGTTGCCGAGCGCGCTGTCGCCGCGGCGCAGGAACTCGACGATCGCCTCGCGGCTGCGCAGGTCGGGATGGCGGTCCGGGTCGTAGCCGGCGATCGCCAGCAACGCACGCAGCGCATCGACCGCGTCAGGCTCGGGCTCGGCGCGCCAGCACTCGCTGGGATAGGCGTCGAGCAATGCGAGCAGACCGACCTTGCGACCGAGCGCCTGCAGCCGCACCGCCATCGCCTGGGCGAGGATGCCGCCGACCGACCAGCCAAGCAGGTGCAGCGGACCGTCCGGCTGCAGCGCGGCCACGCGGTGGGCATAGTCGTCGGCCAGCGCGTTGATGCTGCCCGGCAGCGGCTGCGCCAGGTCCAGCGCCGGCGACTGCAGGCCGTGGACGTCGCGCCGCGGACGCAGCGCGCGCGCCAGCTCCCGGTAGCACCACGCGATGCCACCGGCCGGATGCACGACGAACAAGGGCGCGCGCGCGGGCGCCGCGTCGCCACGTGCCAGCGCGATCGTCGGGCCGAGGCCGTGGTCGGGCGTGGCGGCGTCGGCATCGAGCAGCGCGGCGATGCCGGCCACCGTCGGCGTCGCGAACAGCGCGCCCAGGCCCGGATCGCGACCGAACTGGTGCTGGATCGCCAGCAGCAGGTGCACGGCCGACAACGAATCGCCGCCCAGCGCGAAGAAGTCGCCATCGCCGCCGACGCGCGCGACGCCCAGCGCCTGCGCGAACAACCCGGCGACCGCGACCTCGGTCGGCGTGCGCGGCGCCACGAATGCCCCGGTGTCGAACGCCGGGGCCGGTAGCGCATCGCGGTCGAGCTTGCCGTTGGCGGTGACCGGCCAGGTGTCCAGCGCGACGAAAGCGGCCGGCACCATGTAGTCGGGCACCTGCGCGGCGACAGCCGTGCGTAGCGCCTGCGCATCGAACGCTCCGGCGTCGACCGGCTGCAGGTAGCCCACCAGGCGTCGATCGCCGGCGCGGTCTTCGCGCACGATCACCGCCGTCTGCGCCGCCTGCCCGCTGGCGACGATCGCCGCCTCGATCTCGCCCAGTTCGATGCGCAGCCCGCGCAGCTTGACCTGGTGGTCGCTGCGGCCGAGGAACTCGATGGCGCCATCGTCGCGCCAGCGCGCGAGATCGCCGGTGCGGTACAGGCGCCCGCCGGGCCGATGCGGATCGGCGATGAACCGCTCGGCGGTCAGATCGTCGCGGCCGAGATAGCCGCGCGCGAGCTGCACGCCACCCAGGTACAGGTCGCCGACCACCCCGGGCGGCAGGGGACGCATGCGCGCATCGAGCACGTCCAACTGCGTGTTCCAGACCGGAAAGCCGATCGGCACCGGGCGCGACGTGTCGTCGGGCGAGGCCGGCCAGAAACTCACGTCGACCGCGGCCTCGGTCGGCCCGTAGAGGTTGTGCAGTTCAGCGCGTACGCAGCGGTGGAAGCGATCGCGCAGCTCGGCATCCAGCGCTTCGCCGCTGCAGAACACCCGGCGCACGGCCAAGCCATCGGCCTCGGGCGCCGCCAGGAATGCGGCCAGCATCGACGGCACGAAATGCAGCGTGGTGATGCCGCGCTCGCGGATGAGCCGGGCCAGCGCGACCGGATCGCGATGCGCGTCCGGCGGCGCGACATCGAGCACCGCGCCCGCGATCAACGGCAGGAAGAACTCCCAGACCGAGACATCGAAGGTCGCCGGCGTCTTCTGCAGGATGCGATCGGACGCGTCGATACGATAGTGCGTGCGCATCCACTCCAGGCGGTTGACGATCGCGCGATGCTCGACGACCACGCCCTTCGGCTCGCCGGTCGAGCCCGAGGTGTAGATCACGTAGGCCGCATCGCCGGGCTGTGCAGGCGACACGAATGGCGCGTCGGCCGCCCCACCTCCCCCGCTCGCGGGGGAGGGCTCGATCGCCGCGGTCGGTGCCAGTATCCGGGAAGCCCCACCTCCCCCGCCTGCGGGGGAGGTCGGCGCCGAAGGCGACGAGTGGGGGCCGGACGCGCCGAGGCGGTCGCCCCCACCCAACCCTCCCCCGCTCGCGGGGGAGGGCTCGATCGCCGCGGTCGGTGCCAGCATCCGGGAAGCCCCACCTCCCCCGCTTGCGGGGGAGGGCTCGATCGCCGCGGTCGATGCCAGCATCCGGGAAGCCCCACCTCCCCCGCCTGCGGGGAAGGGTTCGGTTCCCGTCTCGGTCACCCGGAGGACAGGCCAGTCGTCCGGTGCAAACAGCGACACGTCGCCGGGCCACCGGGGCGCGGTGTCGCGCGCAGCCAGGACGCAGAGCGGCTGCGCCGAGCGCAGGATGCGGGCGAGCCGGTCGTCCGGATGCGCGAGGTCGAGCGGCAGGTAGGCGCCGCCGGCGCGTAGCACCGCGACCAGGGCGATCACGAGGTCCAGCGAACGCGGCAGCGCGACGGCGACGACGCCGTCCCGTGCGAGCCCGCGCGCCCGCAGTGCCCGCGCCAGGGCGCGGGTCCGGCGATCGAGCTCGGCGTAGGTCAGCGTCGTGTCGCCGAAGACCAGCGCCGGTGCGTCCGGCGTTGCCGCCATCGCCGCCTCGAGCAATGCGGCCAGCGTCGTGTCGGGCAACGGGTGCGCGGTCGCGTTGAAATCCACCAGTGCGCGTCGCGCCTCGTCCGGCGTCGCCAACGGGATATCGTCGATGCCCTCGGCCGTGCAGGCCGCGGCGAGAAACGCCTGCAGCCGCTGCGCGTGCGCGGCGATCTCGTCGGCGCGATACAGGTCCGGATTGGCCTCGAACTCCAGCTCGAGCGCGCTCGCCCCATCGCCACGGAAGCCGATCGTCACATCGTCGATCGGCCCGGTCCCCAGGATCTCCAGTCGCACCTGCGCGCCATGCAGCCGCGGCGGGCGGTAGAACGGCTGGACGTTGACCAGCGGACCGTGCAGCCGGCGCTGGCCGCCGATCAGGCCGAGGTCGCGGCGCAACTGCTCGCCGCGGTAGCGGCCGTGGCGTCGCCCGCGCACCAGCGCACGCGCAGTCGCCTGCACGAACTCGGCCAGCGAGGCGCCGGGCATCGTCGGCACGCGCAACGGCAGCACGTTCATGACCATCGCCGGCACCCGCGCGCTCGCGCTGCCCAGCCGGCCCATGTACGGCACCCCGATCACCGCCTCGGCCTGCCCGGCCATGCGTCGGCAATACTCGGCCGCCAGCGCGGTCAGCACGTCCGGCCAGGGCTGCTCGAGCCGCTGCGCGAGCGCAAGCAGGCCGGCGCGCAGGTCGGCGTCGAGCCCGACGCTCAGACGATGGCAGCCGTGCGCGGCCGGCGCGAACCCCGCGCCGAGGCCGGAGACCGCCGACATGCCAGCGAGCGTCTGGCGCCAGTAGGCCGCGTCCTGGCCGCACTTGTCCGAAGCGGCATAGGCCGCGTCCTCGGCGATCGCGCCCGCGAACGGCGCGAACGGCGCGCCCGCGTCATCTCCGCCGCACGCGGCGCCGTACAGCGCCAGCGCACGCTCAGTCAGCAACGCCATGCCGTAGCCGTCGATCGCCAGATGGTGCACGCGCAGATACCAGACGAAACGCGCGTCGCCGAGCACGTACAGCCGCTGCAGCGCCAGCCGGTCGCGCGTCGGGTCGACCGGCGTATCGCGGTCGCGCACCATCGCCGCCCGCGCAGCGCGGTCGGGCGCATCCAGGTGCGACAGATCGACGACCTCCAATGGCGGCAGATGCGCGGGATCGACGCCCATCCGCGGACCGTCGGCGGTATCGCGCATGCGCAGCGACAGCGCCGGCGCCTCGGCCGCCGCCTGCTCGGCCGCGCGCACGAATGCGGCCACGTCCAGCGCCCCGTCGATCCACAGCGCATGCGCAGTGTTGAACGCCGGGTTGTCCGGCGCCAACCGCTGCGCGTACCACAGGCCCGACTGCGCCTGGGTCAGCGGCCAATCGCCGGACACCGACACCACGGACGCCTCCACCGCCTCGGCCATCAGACGGTCTTCTGCTGCAGGCCCTGCACCACGCGCCACCAACCGGCCAGCGTGGTGTGCTCGGCCAGGTGCGAGAACTCCAGCGGCAGGCCGGACTCGCCCCACTTCATCACCAACCCGAGCACGCGCATCGAGTCCAGGCCCAGGTCCATCAGATTGTCGTCATCGCCGATGTCCTCCGGCGCCTCGCCCAACTGCCGGGCGATGTCGGCGCGCATGCGCGCCAGGGTCAGCGGATCGCTCATGGCAACAGCTCCAGAATCCGGTCGGTGGTCAGCGGAACGCCGCAGGTCCGCGCGATCCAGTGCAGCGCCCTATCGTGGTCGGCGCGGGTGAAATCAGCGACGGCATCGGCGGCGACGAACGTCTGGATGTCGCGCTGGAACGCCTCGGTCGCCGTCGAAAGCACACCGATGTGGGCGTAGACGCCCGTGATCAACACCTGGTCGCGACCGCGCGCCCGCATCAGCGTCTCGAGATTGCTGCGCTGGAACGCGCTGTAGCGATGCTTGACCAACACATGGTCGCCCTCGACCGGTGCGAGCGCGTCGACGATCGCCTCGTGCTCGGGCGTCGCACGCATGCCCGGCCCCCACAGGTCGGCCTGCAAGCCGCGATCGCGCCGGTCCTGATTGCCGCGCTGGGCGGTGTAGAACACCGGAATGCCCCGGCTGCGCGCATGCGCCAGCAACCGCGCCAGGTTGGCGATCGCCGGCGCGATCGGCGCCGCCTGCGCCTCGTAGGCCGCCAGGAAGTAACGCTGCATGTCATGCACGAGCAACGCAAGACGCCCCGTCTCGGGTTGCCACGGCCCACGCGCGGCCGGCAACTCGGCCGCCGTCGGCAACGGGTACGTAGGAATCGTCGGAAGGCCCATGTCTACTCGCTCAATCCTTCTGCAGTCGTCAGTGCACGCCCGACATTCGCCTCGAAAGACAGTGTCACGCAGGCCAAGGACCTGCTTGCCGGTTCGGTCAGGCCACTTCCGGCTTCACAGGTATCAGCACGTACCGAAGGCACCATCGACACGTCGCCGGCAGCGGACTGATGGCCGGTGGCCGCGCCAAGCGCGCCATGGGTGAGCCCGCTCTGCCTGCGCGGCGCATGCCGCGCGAGCGGGCGAACGCCCGGCGTGCTGCGCCGGGCCGGACCGATCCGCGAAGCGGAGCGGGTGTGCGCCCAAGTCATGGCACGGTGCCCTGACCGAGGGACAAGCGGCTGCCGGCCAGCAAGCCGATGCCCAACCAACGCGGCAACCGCGAACGGATGACCGATAGTGCGCACCCAAGTCAGGACACGACGCCCTGACCGAGGGGAAAGCGGCTGCCGGCCAGCAGGCCGAGGCCCATCCAACGCAGAAGCGAAAGACAGTGCCGCGCTCACCGGAGGCACGATCGAAACGTTGCCAGCAGTGGACTGGTGGCCGGTGGCCGCGCCAAGCGCGCCAGGGACGGTGCGCGCCCGAGTCAGGGCAGGATGCCCTGACCGAGGGACAAGCGGCTGCCGGCCAGCAGGCCGATGCCCAACCAACGCGGCAACCGCGAACGGATGACCGACAGTGCGCACCCAAGTCAGGACACGACGCCCTGACAGAGGGGAAAGCGGCTGCCGGCCAGCAGGCCGAGGCCCCACTAACGCGGCAACAACGAACGGATGACCGGCGGCCACGCCAAGCACACCATCGGTGATACGCGCCCTGATCACGCACCCTGCTCCGCAAGAAACCGCGCGCGCAACTGCGCACGCAACTCACGGCGGCTCACCTTGCCCACCGCCGTCGTGCCGAACGCATCCACGAACACGATCTGATCGGGCACCTTGAACCCCGCCAAGCCCCGCCCACGCACCCAAGCCTTCAACTCGGCAGGCCGCGGCCGCGCCTGCCCCGGAATCACGAACGCACAGCTGCGCTCACCGAGGAAATCGTCCGGGATGGACACCACCGCCGCATCGAACACCTGCGGATGCGCAAGCAGATGATCCTCGATCTCCTCGGCCGAAATCTTCTCGCCCGCCCGATTGATGTGATCGGTCGCCCGCCCCTGCACCACCAGATTGCCCTCGGCCGTGCGCAGGACCATGTCGCCCGTGCGGTACCACCCATCGTCGGTGAACGAGCGCGCATTCGCCGCCGGATCATTGTGATAGGCGCGGATCGTATACGGACCGCGCGTGAGCAGATGCCCCGTACTGCCCTCAGGCACCGGCGCGCCGTGATCGTCGACGATCAACACCTCGTCGTCGGGACTGATCGGCCGCCCCTGCGTGTGGATCACGACCTCGTGTGGATCGTCGAGCCGGGTGTAGTTGACCAGGCCCTCGGCCATGCCGAACACCTGCTGCAGCGTGCAGCCCAACCCCGCGATCACCCGCCGCGCCGCCTCGGGCACCAGCTTGGCACCGCCGACCTGCACCACGTGCAGGCTCGACAGATCGTGCGCCGTCTTGCCGGCCGCATCGGCCCACAGCAGCGCCAACGGCGGCACCAGACCGACGCAGGTCACGCGCTCGCGCGCGATCAACGGGAAGGCCACATCCGGCCCCGGCCCCGGACTCAACACCACGCGTGCGCCTGCGTACAGCGCGCCGAAGAAGCCCGGCGAGCTCATCGGGAAATTGTGCGCTGCTGGCAGCGCGACCAGGTACACGCTGCCACGATCGATCCCGCAAATGGCGTTGCTGGCGCGGAAGCTGTAGATGTAATCGTCGTGCGTGCGCGGGATCAGCTTCGACAGTCCGGTGCTGCCGCCGGAGATCTGCAGGAACGCGACCGACTGCGGATCGGGATCGCCCGGCAACGCGGTGCGATCACCATCGAGCGCGGCGACCGACGCGAACTCCGCGCCATCGCCGACCACGCACACGTGACGTACCGCCGGCACCTCGCGCTGCAGGTCGCGGGCCAGCGTGCGGTAATCGAACTGCTCGTACGTCTCCGCAGCGATGTAGCCGCTGGCCTCGGCCTTGCGCGCGAAATGCGCGACCTCGGTCAACCGGTGCGCCGGCAACGCATACACCGGCACCAGCTGCGCGCGGAACAGCGCGCAGACCACCGCAATGAACTCGGGCACGTTGCCCAACTGCACGACCACCCGATCGCCCGGTGCCAGGCCTTGCGCCAGCAAGCCGGCGGCGATGCGCTCGGCCTCGGCCCACAGCTGCGCGTAGGTCCAGTGCACCGCACCGCCGACCACAGCGATCGCATCGGGATGCGCCGCGACGCGCGCGCGCAGGAAGCCGGGAAAGGTCTCGCCGCGCCAGTAACCGGCCGCGCGGTAGTGCGCAACCCGCTCATCGGGCCAGACCTGGCGCAGCGGCAGGCGCTGCGGGGCGGAAGTGTCGCTCATGGCATCCTCGATCGAATCAGGCAGCGCGCACGTCGTCGATGTCCAGCGCATCGAGCAGCGCGCGGAACTTGGCCGCGGTCTCGTCGACCTCGAGCGCCGGCTGCGAGCCGGCCACGATACCCGCACCGGCGAACAGGCGCATCGTGCGGGCCTGCACGCGCGCGCAGCGGATCGACACGTACCAGTCGCCGTCGCCCTGCGCATCGGTCCAGCCCACCGCGCCCGCATAGAAGCCGCGACCCACTGGCTCAAGTGCACGGATCGCCGCCAGTGCGCTCTCGCGCGGCGTGCCGCAGACCGCCGGCGTGGGATGCAAAAGGCCCGCGAGCGCGGCCGAGGACAGCGACGGGTCCTTCAAGGTGCCAACGATGCGTGTGCCCAGGTGCCACATCGTCGCGGTCGCATGCAGCGCCGGCGTCGACGGCGCCTGCAGCCGGCTGCACAGCGGCGCGAGTGCATCGACGATCGCCTCGACGACATGGCGATGCTCGTCGTGGTCCTTGGCCGAATCCAGCAGCGCCTGCGCGGCGCGCGTGTCCTGCGCCGGGTCGCGCATGCGGCGCGCCGAGCCGGCCAACGGATGCGAGACGACCTCCAGGCCGCGCCGCGACACCAGCAGTTCGGGCGTGGCCCCGACCAGCCAGGCCGGCGCCTCGCCCACCGCCACCGGCAGTGGCGCGACATACGCGGTCACGCTGGCATCGGTGCCCAGGCGCGCCGCCAGGGCCAGGGGATCGATCTTTGATGCGGCATCGATGCGCAGGCTGCGTGCGAGCACGACCTTGCGCAGCGGCGCAGCGGCGTCCTCATCGTGCAAGCGGTCGAGACAGCGCGCGACCGCTGTCGCGTAGGCCTCGGCGGCCGGTTCGGCCACATGGCCGCACAGCAGTGGCGGCCAGGCCACAGCCGCCACCGCATCATCGGACGTCGACAGGCGTGCAGGCTGGTACAGCGCATCGTCGCCGTGCGGGTCGAACGGCAACGCCCCGACCAGCAGCGCCGGCCCGGCGCGATCGTCGGCGAAGAACGCAGCCACCCGGGCGCCGAGCGTCGACGTCGGCCCCGCAGGCAGCGATGCCAGCCGGCCTTCGGCGGCCATTCGCCGCGCTGGGCCGAGCAGGCGAAACCAGGTCGATGCCGCAGTCTGATCGCCATCGCCGACGATCGCCTCGGGCCCGGCGGTGTATGCCGCCTCGGTCATCGCGCCGCCTCACGCGGGTGCAACGCCGCAGCCGCCGACAGCACCAGCAGCACGGCACCGATCAGCAGATAGGGCGCACTGGGCGAGACGCGGTAGAACAGCGTGCCCAGCAACGGGCCGACGACCATGCCCAGGCCTTGGACCGAGGCGATCGTGCCGGCGGCCGCGCCCTGCTCGTGCGCCTCGACCGAATCGGCCGCCAGCGCCTGGAACGACGGAAACACCATGCCCATGCCGAAGGCCGCCACGCTGTAGGCCAGCAGCAACTGCCATTGCACGGCCACCAGCGCCGATGAGGCGAAGCCCGCCGCCGAAATCAGCGCGCCGATCGTGATCCAGCGCGCCGGCGGCACTGCGCGCAGCCGCATCACCAGCGCCTGGGCACACATCAGCCCCAGGCCGACCGCAGTCAACGACAGCCCGGCCGCGCGCGCACCGTCGGTCGGCGACAGGCCCAGCCGATCGATCGCGAAAAAGCCGACGACGACCTGCGCGATCGTCACCGAGACCATCGCCGCGAACACCGCGTAGACCGGCAGGCGCAGGCGGCGATCGGCGACCGACATCGCCGGACGCGGGCCGGACCGCGGCGTCGATGCGACCGGCGTCGCGGGCAGCCGCCACCACAGCACCAGCAGCGACAGCAGCGGCAACGCCGCCGCCAGGTACAGCGCCAGCGCGATGCTCCGGTAGGCGATCCAGCCGGCCGCCGCCGGGCCCAGCACCATGCCGACCGCGTTCGCGCTGCCCAGCCGCGCCATCACCGCACCGCGGCCGCCCGGCGGCACTGCGTCGGCGACCAGCGCCGCGGCGGTCGGCGGCACCGCGGCATAGAACAGTCCGACCAGCGCCCGCGTCGCCACCAGTGCGACCACCGACAACAACACTGCCGGCGGATGCCGCAGCGCCAGGTCGACGAAGACGGCCATCGCGATGTAGACCAGGGCATAGCCGACCAGGCCGGCGAGCAGGACGCGCCGGCGTCCGATACGGTCGCTCAGCGCGCCCCAGCGCCGCGCGGACAGCATCCACAGCACGCCGGCGGCGGTCACCGACAGACCGGCATGCCACTCCGCCAGCCCCAGCAGTCGCACCACCGGTCCGACGACGGCAACGAAGGCCATCATCGCCATCGTCCCGGCGAACGCGGTGAACACCAGCGCCGACAGGCCGGGCACGCGGGGGGACGACGCGGGGACAGCGGACATGCACAGATCTCGATCCGCCGGCGGGGCCGGCGACAGGGGACGGAGACGACGGATCCGTCGCCTCGCGCCGGCCGGCACCACCAGAAGCGGGCGACGCGACGCCCTCAAATGATACCAACTCTCATTTACGACCCATAGCCGCCAGAGTTATTGAGAATCGTTCGCAAACAGGTATCATTCATATTCATGCCAGCGCGCGACGCCGCTGGCGCGCCGGCAAGACCGCCTATTCAGTACTGACGCCCTTCGGAGTTCCGATGTCACACCGTCTCGCCCTCTCCCCGCTCGCGGCCGTGGTCGCGCTCGTCCTTGCGCAGCCCGCCGCCGCCCAGTCCCCCGCGTCGGCTCCGGCGGCGACCGACTTCGACACCGTCGTGGTCACCGCGACCGGCGTGCAGCAGTGGATCCGGGACGCACCGGCGAGCATCAGCGTGATCACCCGTGAGGAGATCGAACGCAAGCCGGTCGGCAGCCTCGGGCAGTTGCTGAGCACGATCCCCGGCGTGACCGGCGGCTATGCCCTGTCGGGCGCGCAGGCCAAGATCCGGCTGCGCGGTCTGCCCGAGCAGTACACGCTGATCCTCATCGACGGCAGCCGCCAGGGCAATTCGTCCGGCGTCAACTACCGCGACAATCTGGGCGCACAGGATCTCGACTGGCTGTCGCCGGACATGATCGAACGCATCGAGGTGGTTCGCGGCCCGATGTCGTCGCTGTACGGCTCCGACGCCATGGGCGGCGTGATCAACATCATCACCCGCAAGATCGCGCCCACCTGGGGCGGCACCGCCACCTACAACCACAGCCGGCCCGATGCCTCCGACCGCGGCGACACGATCCAGCTTGGCGCCCGGTTCAGCGGCCCGCTGACCGAGCGCCTGGGCCTGCGGGTCGGCGCCAACCTGACCGATCGCGATTCCGACACCGGGACCGGCATCGGGCGGACCCCCGGCACGCGCGCCGAGACCGCCAATGCGCTGCTCCAGTGGCGCGTCAACGACGACCACGCCATCGGATTCGAGGCCTCGCGCGGCGTGCAGCGCAACGTGGGCGGCGAAGCGCTGAACGCCTTCGGCCTGTCGAAACTGGTGCACACCGGCTACGTGCTCAGCCATGACGGTCGCTACGGCGACGCCTCGACCTCCAAGGCGACCCTGGTCCAGAACGACTACGAAGACAAAGGCAGCGCGGTGGGCAACCACGCCAAGGAGACCGTGCTCGATGCCGTCTTCAATACCGGCTTCGACTGGGGCGTGCCGCATGCCCTCAACGCCGGCGGCCAATGGAAGCGGGAGGTCCTGCAGAACGTCAACACGATCGGCACCGTGCCGGTGACCTGGACCGGCAGCGGCCGGATCAGCCCGAAGAACGAGGCCGACGCCTGGGCGCTGTTCGTCGAAGACCACCTGTCGCTGCGCGAGAACCTCACGCTGACCCTGGGCCTGCGCTGGGACAACACCGAGAACTACGACGACAACCTGAGCCCGCGCGTCTATGCGGTCTGGCATGCGTCGCGCGACTGGACGGTGCGCGGCGGTGTATCGCGCGGCTTCCGCGCGCCCAACCTCAAGCAGGGCTCGGCCGGCGCGGCGACCCAGTCCGGCGGCAACGGCTGCCGCAGCCTCTCGCCCGAGGGCTGGACGACCGACACCTCCTCGCCGACCTACCGCCCCAACGCCGACGGCACCCGCGGCTGCTACATGGCCGGCAATCCGAATCTCGAGCCGGAGACGAGCACCAACTACGAGATCGGCGCCGGCTTCGACCGCAATGGCTGGTCGCTGGCGGCGACCTACTTCCACACCGACTTCGAGGACAAGATCGAGCAGATGCCGCTCAGCGCCCTGCCCGGCTTCGACAGCAGCTATGTCAACGGGTTCTGGTGGACGGTCGCGCAGAACCTGCAAGAGGCGCGCACCCGCGGCGTCGAGGCCAGCGTCGTGGTGCCGCTGCACGAGCGCCTGACCTGGTCCACCAATGCCACCCGGATGCTCGAGTCGAAGAACCGCACCACCGGCGCCAGCCTGCTGGTGGTGCCCAAGCTCACTGCCAACACCTCGCTGGACTGGCGCATCGACGACGCCTGGGCGCTGTCGCTGAGCGCCCAGCATGTCGGCGAGCAATTGATCTCGGCCACCAGCCCGACCTTCGCCAAGGCCTACACCACCTGGGACCTGGTCGGTGGCTTCGACGTCAACGCCCATCTGACGCTGCGCGCAGGCGTGCGCAACGTCACCGACGTATCGACGCTGGAAGACGGCAGCAACTACGACGGCGGCGGCCGCACGTGGTTCGTCGGCGCCACCGCGCGCTTCTGAGCGGCCATCGCCGTGCGTGGGGCGGCCTGTCCGCCCCATGCACCGGACGTCACGATTGAGAATCAATCTCATAAACCATAAAATAACGATGCCTTCACGCGCCTCGCCTGCACCGTCTCCCGGATCCCCCATGCCCGCCCGCCCCCGTCCGCCCGTCCGCCCTGCCCTGCTGGCCTGCGCCATCGCCGCGCTGCTGCCGCTCACGGCACTGTCCCAGACCTCGGGGGACGCGACGACGCTCGACACCGTGCGGGTCACCGCCGAGCAGATCGCCCGCCAGGCGCTGGGCGCTTCGGTCGTGCTCGCCGACGACATCGAGCGCCAGCCGCCGCGCAACGACATCGCCGAGTTCCTGCGCACGCTGCCGGGCGTCAACCTGACCGGCAATTCGACCAGCGGCCAGCGCGGCAACAACCGCCAGATCGACATCCGCGGCATGGGCCCGGAGAACACCCTGATCCTGGTCGACGGCATCCCGGTGTCGAGCCGCAACGCGGTGCGCTACGGCTGGCGCGGCGAGCGCGACTCGCGCGGCGACACCGGCTGGGTGCCGCCCGAGCAGATCGAGCGCATCGAAGTGCTGCGCGGTCCGGCGGCGGCACGCTACGGCAGCGGCGCGGCCGGCGGCGTGGTCAACATCGTCACCCGTGCGCCGGGCCCGCAGTTCGGCGGTTCGCTGAATGTCTACGGGCTGGTGCCCACCCACGGCGTCGACGGCGGCAGCCAGCGCGCCGGCTTGCAGATGAGCGGGCCGCTGACCGACCGGCTGTCGTTCCGCCTGTCGGGCAGCGCCGGCAAGGCCGAATCCGACGACTTCGCCATCAACCGAGATCACGCCTCGGCACGCAGCGGCAGCAATGCCGGCACCTTTCCCGCCGGACGCGAAGGCGTGCGCAATCGCAACGCCTCGGCCAAACTGCTGTGGGACGTGTTGCCCGGCCACCGGATCGATGTGGGCGCCGGCTTCAGCCGCCAGGGCAACCTCTACGCCGGCGACACCCAGAACACCAACCGCAATCCCGAAGTGCTCAAGTGGATCGGCGCGGAGACCAATCGGCTCTACCGCCGGACCTTCGACGTCAGCCATCGCGGCGAGTACGGTCAGGCCACCCGCTCGCTGGCCTACGCCGCCGTCGAGAAGACCCGCAACACCCGCCTGCTCGAAGGCCTGGCTGGTGGCACCGAAGGCATCTTCATCGTCGACGGCGGCTTCGGCGACATCGACCTGCGCACGCTCACCCTGCATGGCGAGGTCAACCACACCGTGGCCGGCGACACCATCGATCACGTGCTGACGGTCGGCGCCGAATGGGTCGACAGCCGGCTCGAGGACGGTGCATCCGGGCTGAAGGACCGCAATCCGCAGCCGAACGTGCCGGTGCCGCCGACCCAATGGAGCGGCCGCACCGATGCGCGCATCGCCTCGGTGTTCGTCGAGGACAACATCTACATCGGCGACGCGCTGACCGTGACCCCGACGCTGCGCTACGACCACCATGATCGGCTGGGCGGCAACCTCAGCCCGGCGGTCAGCGCCGCGTTCGAATTCCTGCCGTCCTGGACCCTGCGCGCCGGCATCGCCCGCGCCTACAAGGCGCCCAACCTCTATCAGAGCAATGCCGGCTATTCGCTCTACAGCGCGGGCATCGGCTGTTGGGGCGGTGGCGGCCCGTGCTTTCTGGTCGGCAACGACGCGCTCGACGCCGAGACCAGCGTCAACAAGGAGCTGGGCGTGCAGTTCGCCGACGGCCGCGTGCAGGCCGGCCTGACCTGGTTCCGCAACGACTACCGCGACAAGGTCGAGGCCGGCCACGTCGCGATCGATCGCGTCGGCAACGTCGACGTGTTCCGCTGGGACAACATTCCCAAGGCAGTGATCGAGGGCCTGGAGGGCAGCGTGGAGCTGCCGCTGGCCGACACGTTGCGCTGGAACACCAATGTGACCTGGATGCTCGAGTCGAAGAACCGCAGCACCGGCGATGCGCTGTCGACGATTCCCGAGTACACGATCAACACCGCGTTCGACTGGCGCGCCAGCGCGCGCCTGTCGCTGCTGGCCAAGGCGACGTTTTACGGCGAGCAGGTGCCGCAGCGTCTCGATTACCAGGGCCGGCCGGTCGCCGGCAGCGCCGCCGACCGCATGCCGCCCTACGCGCTCGTGGGCCTGAGCGGGCGCTACCGCATCACCGACCGGGTCAGCGTCACGCTGGGCGTCGACAACCTGCTCGACAAGCGCATCTTCCGCCGCGGCAACGCCTCGGGCGTCAACCTCGGCACGCCCAACGAGATCCACGGCGCGGGCGCCTACACCTACAACGAGCCTGGACGCGCCTGGTTCGTCAGCACCAACATCGGGTTCTGAGCCCTCGATGCGTACACCCATGCACACCCGTCGCCCCCCCGCTCACCGCCCGATCCGCCTGGCGACGCTGGCCGCAGCTGCCGGCCTGCTGCTGGCACTGCAGGCCGTGCCGTCGACCGCGGCCGCGCAGCAGCGCGATCCCACGCGCGCGATCGGCCAGACCGTCGCCGACCATGTCTCGCAGCACTACGTCTTCGAACGCTTCGACATCACCAGCCGCGACGGCCAGCGCACGTGGCGCGTGCATGTCGCGGTGCCGAAGGCGCCGGCACCGGCGGCCGGCTATCCGGCACTGTGGATGCTCGATGGCAACGCTGCGCTGATCGAGTTCGACGATGCGCTGCTGGCCGAACTCGCCGCGCAGCCGGTCCCGCACGCACTGGTGTTCGTCGGCTATCCCAACGACCTGCGCATCGATTCGCAGTCGCGCACGCGCGACTACACCCCGTTCGAAGGCGAACGGCCGGTTCGCGGCGGCGGTACGATCGTCGGCGGCGGCGGTGCCGATGCGATGCTCGAGACCCTCGAGCGCACGATCCGGCCCGAGGTCGCGCGCCGGGTGCAGACCGATCCGGCGCGGCAGACGCTGTGGGGCCATTCGTTGGCCGGCCTGTTCGCGCTGCATACGCTGTACACGCGCACCGGCGCCTTCGACACCTATGCTGCCGGCAGCCCGTCGCTGTGGTGGGGCGACGGCGCGCTGCTCGGTGCGCCCGAGCAGCGGTTCGTGGCCAACAACGCCGGGCGCCGGGCGCGCGTGCTGATCGGCCTGGGCGAAGGCGAGCGCACACGGCAGGTGGCGCACCGCGACCTGTCGGACCCGCGCGTGCAGGTCCACCTGCGCCGCATCGAAGCCGCACCGCCGGATTCGGCGCGCAACCTCGCCGACCGCCTGTCCGCCGTCGACGGCTTGCAGGTGACCTATCGCGAGTTCCCCGAACTGACCCACGGCCCGATGTTCCGGGCCTCGCTGATGTGGACGCTGCACGTCGTCACCGGCATCGCCGACCACAGCGACACCCCGAGCCACGCAGATGGCGTGGACCCCGGCCGATGATTCCGGCGTGGCCGTGCCCACGCCCCGCCCGACCCGGACGCCGGCACTGCCGGCGTCCGCCATCGCCACGACGCCCGGCGTCCCAGCCATCGTGTTTTCCCTCCTCCGGCCCCGCATCCCGCCGGTCCTTTCAGTGCTCCAGGAGTCTGTCATGACAACCTCGCCTTCCCGCCGCCTGCGGCTGGCCGCCCTCGCCCTCGCCCTGTCGGCCGTGACCGGCCTCGCCGGCGCCCAGGTCTTCAGCCAGCCCGACGTCGATTTCAAGGGCACCGTCCGCGCCGCCGGCCCGGTCGTGCTGCCCGGCAGCGAAGTCGAGCTCACCGGCAGCGGCTTCAAGCCCGGCCAGCAGGTCACGCTGCAGCGCGGCGAGACCGTCCTCAACGCGCAGCCGTTCGTCGCCGACGCCCAGGGCGCCTTCAAGGGCCGGGTCGCGATCCCGGCCGATGCCGCCGTCGGCGTGCACCCGGTGCTCGTACGCACCAGCGGCCCGGACGCAGCCTCGATCCTCGAGCTGAAGGTCTCCCAGCAGTTGCCGGTGTCGGGCGAGGCGCGCTTCGACGTGCGCAGCGCCAAGCTCGCCCAGGGCCTGTACCAGGTCGCCTACAGCGCGAAGAACGACGCCCTGTTCGTGACCAGCGCAGTCGGCCGCCCGCCGGTCACGGTATCGGCGCTGCAGAAGGTCGACCCGCAGTCGCTGCAGGTCGTGGCGAGCGCCACGCCCGGCGCGGCACCGGCAGGGGGCGTGTTCGCCGTGTATGGCGTGGGCGTCGACGATGCCAACGGCAACGTCTGGGTCACCAACACCCGCCAGGACACGGTCGCCGTCTACCGGCAGTCCGACCTGTCGCTGGTCAAGCAGTTCCCGGTCGGCGCCGTACCGCACGCGCGCGACGTCGTCGTCGACACCCAGCGTGGCCGCGTCTACGCCACGGCATCGGGCGAGAACTTCATCTCGGTGTTCGACGCCAAGCGCCTGACCCAGCTCGACAACATCGTCATCGAGTCCGGCGTGCGCGGCGAATCCTTCGCGCCGACCAGCCTCGATCTGGACATTGCGACCGGCAAGCTCTACACCGCGAGCATGTCCACGCCGGAAGCTGCGGTCATCGATACCGCCAACAACACCGTGGACAAGGTGGTCCCGCTGGTCAATGCCCGCAGCGCGATCGGCGTGGCCTGGAATCCGGTCGGCCAGCGCCTGCTGGTGGTGTCGCAGGGCAGCGACAATTTGCTCATCGTCGACCCCAAGACCGGCACGATCGACCATGACGTCTACGTCGGCGCCGGTGCGTTGAACGTGTCCTACGAGCCGAGCCAGCGCCTGGCCTACGTCGTCAATCGCGGTGCCGACACGATCACCGTCGTCGACGACAACGGCCAGGTCGTGGCGAACTTCGACGGCGGCAGCTTCCCCAACCACGTCAGCAAGGGCGCAGACGGCGTCGTCTACTCGGTCAACAAGGCGCGCGGCGCCGAGGATCCGAAGGGCGACCACATCCGCCGGATCGCACCCAAGGCTCGCTGATCGCAGCGCGCCGTCGCCCACCGCCACGTCCGCGCTGCGCTCCCTGGCGCAGGCGTTGCGGCCAGTGCGCGACGTCCCCGACGGACGATAGGGGCTAAAATCGTCGTCTTGCAGCGGCCGGCCTCCCGCCGGCCGCTGCGTCTTCATCCGATTCGACAAGGTGACAGGCCGATGTTCCAGCGCCTCACGATCCGCCATGCGGCCCTGCTCGCCGCCAGCCTGGCCTGTGCCCTCGCCGGCTGCGCCCGCAACGGCGACGACGGCGCCGGCTCCCCGCAGGCCGCCCCCGACGTCGCGGACACGGCGCTGCCCGACGGCTGGCGCCGCGTCGCCGGCACCGACATCCCGCAGGTGCCGCGCTCGACCCAGGACCTGCCAACGACCGTCCGCTCCGACGACGGCGTCGAGGTCACCATCACCGACACCAGCCGCACGATCGTCGGCAACGACGACATCGTCATGGTCATGGACGCGCTCGGCCTGTCGGACCAGGTGTTCGCCGCGCCGGTCAACAGCGTCACCGAGACCGGGCGCAAGGCGCCGCACCATTTCCTGTTCAACCGCACCACCGGGGTCGAAGGCGTGTTGAGCCTCGACGGCACCTTGTTCGTCGGCAACAGCCTGCGTCGGCACGGCAAGCTCGCACAACCGCTGCGCGATGCCGGCCACGCGATGATCATCGTCGACGAACTGCAGCCCGCGCCGGACAAAGTGCGCAAGATCGCCGCCGCATTCGGCCACGCCGACGAGGGCGAACACCTGGCCGCGCGCGTGCAGGCCCAGCTCGACGAGGCCGCCGGCATCGCCGCGCGCCACACCCGCCGCCCGCGGGTGATCCATGTCTCGGCCACCGGCGGCGGTGGCGCGCCCACGGTCGGCGGCGCCGACACCGCGGCGGCCGAGGCCATCCGCCTGGCCGGCGGCATCAACGTCGGTGACGAGGCCCGCGTGGCCAACTATTCGCAGCTGAGCAACGAGGGCATCATCGCCGCCGACCCGGAGGTGATCCTGGTCAGCGAGGACGACCTGCGCGTGTTCGGCGGACCCGACGGCCTGTGGAAGGCCTACCCGAGCCTGCGCCAGACGCCGGCGGGCATCGCCCACCGCGTCTGGGTGATGCCCGACCTGCAGCTCAAGGCGACCAGCGTCGCCAGCGGGACCGGCGCCCTGGCACTGGCGACCGCGCTGGCCGAGCTGGCCGCCGAGCTCGACGCCCAGCCCGGCGCATGAGTGCCGAAGGCCGCGCGCGTCCGCGGCGCACCGGCCAGGTCCGGCGGCCGCCCGGCGGCCTGTTGTTCGTCGGCATGCTCGCGCTGCTGGCGCTGGTGATCGTACTGTCGTTCGGCGTCGGCCCGCTGCGGATTCCGCCCGGCGACGTGGTGCACGTGATCGCGCACCAGCTGGGCCTGGCCGATGCCGGCACGCTGAGCCAACGCGACATCTCGGTGGTCTGGAACCTGCGCGTACCGCGTGCGCTGCTGGCGGTCATCGTCGGCGCCTCGCTGGCGATGGCCGGCGCCGGGCTGCAGGGCCTGTTCGGCAACCCACTGGCCGACCCGGGCATCGTCGGCGTGACCCACGGCGCGGCGCTCGGCGCAGTGGCGGCGATCGTGCTCGGTGCTACGGTGCTCGGCGCCTGGACGATCCCGGTCGCGGCGTTCGCTGGCGGCGCGGTGACGACCACGCTGATCTATTTGCTCGCCCGCCCCGACCGCGGCGGCGGCACCGCGACGTTGCTGCTGGTGGGCATCGCGATCGCCGCAGGCTGCTCGGCGGCGATCGGCTTCTTCACCTATATCGCGCGCAGCGACGAACTGCAGTCGCTGGTGTTCTGGCAGATGGGCTCGCTGGCGATGGCCGACTGGGGCGACCTGCTGGCCGCGGTGCCCGCGTTCGCGATCGGCGCGGTCGCGCTGGCGAGCCTGGCCACGCCACTGGACATGCTCGCGCTGGGCGAACGCCAGGCCCAGCACATCGGCCTGGACGTGCGGCGTACGCGCGCGCTGCTGGTTGCGGTCTGCGCGCTGCTGGTCGGCTCGGCGGTCGCGTTCGCCGGCGTGGTCGGCTTCGTCGGCCTGGTCGTACCGCATTTCGTGCGCCTGCTCGCCGGCCCGGGCCACCGCTGGCTGCTGCCGCTGTCGGGCGCGACCGGCGGCCTGCTGGTGGTGCTGGCCGACACCGCTGCGCGCAGCCTCGATCCGCCCTCTGAAATCCCGTTGGGCCTGTTCTCCGCCGCACTCGGTGCGCCGTTCTTCCTGTGGTTGGTACTGCGCAGCCGCAAGCGGGGCGGCGCGTGAGCGCAGCCGATGCCGCCGACGACGTGCTGGCGATCGAGCGCGCGAGCGTGCGCATCGACGGCCGCGCGATCCTCGATGACGTCGATCTGCGCTTCGCGCGCGGCACGCTGACCGCGCTGGTCGGCCCGAACGGCGCCGGCAAGTCGACCCTGCTCGCCGTCGCCTCCGGCGACCTCGTACCCGTTGCCGGTCATGTCCGGCTTGCGGGCGCACCGCTGCGCGAATGGAAAGCGCGCGCGCTGGCGCGCGAGCGCAGCGTGCTGCCCCAGGACCATGCAGTGCGCTTTGCCTTCAGTGTCCGCGAGGTCGTCGCGATGGGCCGGCTGCCGCACCCGCCGGCCCCGGCGCAGGACACCCGCATCGCGGAGGCAGCGATGGCGACGGCCGATATCGTCCACCTCGCCGGTCGCGACGTGCAAACGCTGTCCGGCGGCGAAGCCTCGCGTACCGCGTTCGCGCGGGTGCTCGCGCAGACCACGCCGGTGGTGTTCCTCGACGAACCCACTGCCGCGCTCGACCTGCAGCACCAGGAGGCCGTGCTGCGGACCGCACGCCAGTTGGCCGACGACGGCGCCTGCGTCATCGTCGTGCTGCACGACCTCAACCTCGCCGCCGGCCATGCCGATCGCATCGTCATGCTGCAGCACGGCCGCGTCGCCGCCGACGGCAGCCCGCGCGAAGTGCTGACCCGCGAGACCATCGAGGGGGTGTACCGGCAGCCTGTGCTGGTGCTCGAACACCCGACCCGCGGCGTGCCGCTGGTGGTCAGCGACGATCCCAGATGAGCAGACGCGCGCCGGGCGCGCGCGCCTGCCGGGGCCATCACCCCATCTGATACGCACCGCATGTCATGCGCACCGGAGCGGTGCGTCGGCAGCCGCCAAGGCGACGTCGTGGGGCGCCCTCGACCACACGATCGCGTCGCCCCGTGTTGTCTCGCCCGCAGGTGGCGGGCGCGCTCAGCCGGCGGCGTGTGCCCGTGCGCCCAGCCGCGCGACGACCGGCGCGACCTGTGATTGCCGCCCCAGGGCCTCGCCGAGGTCGGACAGGCGCTGAGCCAGCGTCTGCGCATCGTCGGCACGGACCGTCGCATGACCGACCTTGCGGCCGTCGCGCGGTTGCTTGCCGTAGTCGTGCCAGTGCACGCCGGGCACGGCCAGTGCGGCCGCGGCGTCGGGCATCGCGCCGAGCCAGTTGAGCATGCACGACATGCCGCGCGGCGCGGTGTCGCCCAGCGGCAGGCCGAGCACGGCGCGCAGGTGGTTCTCGAACTGCGACGTCTCGGCGCCTTCGATAGTCCAGTGCCCGGAGTTGTGCACACGCGGCGCCAGCTCGTTGGCGAGCAGCTCATCGCCGCGGCAGAACAGTTCCAGCGCGAACACGCCGACGTAGTCCAGCCGTTCGGCGATCGCGCGGGCATGCGCAGTCGCGGTGCGCGCCGTCGCCGCATCCGCGGACGCCGGCGCCAGGCTCGTCGACAGCACGCCATCGACGTGGCGGTTCTCGGTCAGCGGCCAGGTGCGGAACGTGCCGTCGCGCCCGCGTACCGCGACCACGCTGAGCTCCCGCTCGAACGCCACGAAGCCCTCGAGGACCAGGCCGGTCGCCTGCACCTGGGCGCCGAGCGCGTCCCAGGCGGCGTCGATGTCGGCCGCCTCGCGGATGCGGAATTGGCCCTTGCCGTCGTAGCCCAGCCGCCGTGTCTTGAGGATGCAGGGCATGCCCAGCCGCGCGACCGCGGCGTCGAGATCGGCGCGGGTGACGATGTCGGCGAACTCGGGCACCGGGATGCCGAGTTCGCGGAACAGCGTTTTCTCGGCGAGCCGGTCCTGGGTCAGCGCCAGCGCATCGGGATTGGGGAACACCGGCACGTCCGCGGCGAGCCGGCGCGCACCAGCGGCGGGCACGTTCTCGAAATCGAAGGTCGCCACGTCCACCCGCGCGGCCAGGTCGGCCAATGCCGCCGGATCGTCGTAGCCGCCCAGCAGCAGCGGCGCACACTGTCCGGCGCAGGCGTCTGCGGCGCCGTCGAGAACGAGGACATTGACTCCCAGCGGATGGCCCGCCAGTGCCAGCATGCGTGCCAGCTGGCCGCCGCCCAGAATCCCGACCGTCGTCATGCCCGCGCGCGCTCCGACGCTACAAGCGCGCTCATCGACGCGGATCGTCATTGGCGGCGACCTCCTCGGTCTGCCGCTGCCGGAACTCGTCCAGTGCGTCCGCCACCGCCTCGTCGCCAGCGGCCAGCATCGCCGCGGCGAACAGCGCGGCGTTGGCCGCGCCGGCATTGCCGATCGCGAAGGTGGCGACCGGCACCCCCGCCGGCATCTGCACGATCGACAGCAGCGAATCGAGCCCGTTGAGGGCTTTGGACTGCACCGGCACACCGAGCACGGGCACCGCGGTCTTGGCGGCGAGCATGCCCGGCAGATGCGCGGCGCCGCCGGCGCCGGCAATGATCGCGCGCAGGCCCCGCGTGCGCGCCGAGGCGGCGTAGTCGAACAGCACATCCGGCGTGCGATGCGCGGAGACCACGCGGACTTCGTGCGGGACACCGAGCTGTTCGAGCTTCTGCGCGGCATGCTGCATCGTCTCCCAGTCCGAACGCGACCCCATCACGATCCCCACAAGCGGGGCTCTGCCCGAGGTGCTCCGCTCGCCGGACGCGGCGAGGGCGGTCGTGCTGCTCTGGACGTTGGCTGACATGCGCGGGCTCCGGCCTCAAACGGGCATTTTAGAGGTTCTTCCCTATGGGCGGGAACGGCGCTTCAAAGCCCCCCAACAAACAGGGGTCAGGGTGCAATTTCGCGAGACAACAAACCGGGGTCAGGGTGCAGTTTCGGTAGACGAAATTGCACCCTGACCCCGGTTCTGGGGCCCGGCCTTTCCGCAGCCGCGGGATCGCAGTTCGAAAGACGGCGCCGCCTGAAGGCGTCGTGCGTGGGGCTTGCGCCGGCGTCGGCGATGCGAGGTGGTACGCTTCCGCGATTCCCGACATGCCCGGAACCCCCGCACCATGGACCGCAAGTTGCTCGACATCCTCGTCTGCCCCGCCAGCCGCCAGCCGCTGTCGCTGCTCGAACGCGCCGGCCTGGATGCGCTCAATGCGGCGATCGCCGCCGGCACGGTGCAGCGCGAGGACGGCACGGCGCAGAACGCGCCGCTGCGCGAGGCGCTGATCACCCACGATCGCAAGCGCGTCTACCGCGTCGACGACGGCATTCCGGTGCTGCTGGTCGAGGACGGCATCGCGACCGGACAGATCGCCGACTTCCCGAAGGACGGCGCACGCGCCTGATGGATGCGGGCGTTCGCATGTGATCGCGCGCCCGGCCACGACCGGCCCGGCCGCAGGTGCCGCGCCCCCGCCACGACCGGCCACCGTCGCCATCGGACAGGACCCATGACCCCGCCCACCGCCTCGCACCGCATCGCCCCGCCGGATCCGGACACGGTCGCCGCCAACGTCGCCGCGGCGCTGGCCGAGGACCTGGGCACGGGCGATGTGACCGCGGCCCTGCTGCCCGACCGCGCGGCCACCGCCAGGCTGTTGTGCAAGCAGGAGGCGGTGATCTGCGGCCGGCCGTGGTTCGACGCCTGCCATCGTGCGCTGGACCCGGACGTGCGCATCGACTGGCACGTCGCCGAGGGCGACCACGTCGTCGCAGGCACCGTGCTCGCCACACTCGCCGGGCGCAGCCGGGCACTGGTGTCCGCCGAGCGCACCTCGCTGAACTTCCTGCAGACCTTGAGCGCGACGGCCACCGCCACCGCGCACCATGTCGCCGCACTCGCCGGCACCCGCACGCGCCTGCTCGACACCCGCAAGACGCTGCCGGGCCTGCGCCTGGCACAGAAGTACGCGGTGCGCGTGGGCGGTGGCCAAAACCACCGCATCGGGCTCTACGACACGGTGATGCTCAAGGAGAACCACATCCGCGCCGCCGGCGGCATCGCCGCCGCGATCGCCGATGCCCATGCCCGGGCCCCCGGCCTGCCGCTGGTGGTCGAGGTCGAAACGCTCGACGAATTGCGCGAGGCGCTCGCCGCCGGCTGCACGCGCATCCTGATCGATGACTTCGACGCCGCGACGCGGCGCGCGGCCGTCGCCATCGCACACGCTGCGCCATTCGAGGGCCGCATCCCGCTGGAGGTATCGGGCAGCGTCGACCTCGACGCCCTGCGCACCATCGCCGCCGACGGCGTGGACTATGTCTCGGTCGGTGCGCTGACCAAGCACGTGCAGGCGATCGACCTGTCGCTCAAGCTCCAGGACGCCTGATTCCCAGCGGCCCGGCCTGTTCCGGCCGGCCCCGAGCACGCCCCATCCGCCCTGCCGGACGTCCGCGTGCACGCGGCTTGCAAGCGCCGCCCGGCGCCGTCACATTGCGCGCATGCCCGATTTCCCGACGATGATCTTCGCGATGCTGGCCGCCTTCGCGGCGTTCCTGTGGTGGAGCGCGGCACGCGGCGCCGCCGAACGCGCCGGCCAACTCGGCCGCGAAGCCTGCGAGCGCGCTGGCGTGCAGTGGCTCGACCAGAGCGTGCACGCCTATGCGATGCGTCTGCGCCGCGACGACAGCGGGCGCCTGCGCGTGGAGCGCAGTTTCCGCTTCGAGTACTCCGAGGACGGCATCGAGCGCCATGTCGGCCAACTGGTGCTGCGCGGCGAGCGGCTGGTCGCGTTCAGTGGGCCGACGCGCCGCGACGCCACAGCGCTACCCTGAACGCGCTGCCGCGGCCCGACCGGCAACGCCGGGCGTGCTCGAAACCTACTTGATGACCCGCAAATGCCCACGCCGCGGCTCGGGCGGGGTGTCGTCGTCCGGCGGACCGTCGGTGTCGTCGTCGCGCTCGGGCGCGCCGCCATCCACCGATGCGAAGGTCGGCCGCGCGGACGCCGGTGCGTCCTCGGCCTGCACCTCGCGCGTATCGCCGGACGCGACGATGTCCTCGGGCAGTGCCATGCCCTGCCCGGTCTCGCGGGCGTAGACCGCAAGCACCGCGGCGATCGGCACCACGACCGACTGGCTGACGCCGCCAAAGCGCGCGGAGAAGCGCACGCTGTCGTTGTCCATCTCCAGCCGCGCCACCGCACGGTCGGCGATGTTGAGCACGATGCGCCCGTCCTGCACCGCATGCGCAGGCACGCGCACGCCGGCGCGGCGCGCATCGACCAGGATATGGGGGGTCATGCCGTTGTCGGCGATCCACTCGTACAGCGCACGCAGCAGGTACGGGCGGTGGCTGGTCATCGCAGGCGCTTGGTCCGTCATGCGCGACAGTCTAACGGCTCGTGCAGGCTGGGGGCACAGATGCGGCACCGGCAGGTGGCCGGCGCCGGGCACGCGTCTACTCGGGCAGTGCGCGCAGCGCGCGTTCCTGCGGAGTCAGGCTGCGGACAAAACCGGGGCTGCGGAAGATGCGGTTGCCGTAGTCCTCGATCGCCTTGACGCCATCCTTGGGCAGCGGGATCTCCAGTGCCTGCAGGCGCCAGACGATCGGCGCCATCGCGCAGTCGGCCAGGCTCATTTCCGGATTGAGAAAGAATTTGCTGGCCTTGAACAGCGGCACCGACGCGGTCAGCAGTTCCTTGAGCCGCTTGCGACCGGCTTCGGCCTGGGCCTTGTTGCCCATCTGGATCGCCTGGACCTGCGGCACCCAGTCGTGCTCGATGCGCAGCATCGCCAGGCGCAGGCGCGCGCGCGACAGCGGATCGACCGGCATCAGCGGCGGATGCGGATAGCGTTCGTCGAGATACTCGCTGACCACACTGGCCGCGTAGAGCACCAGCTCGCGCTCGACCAGGGTCGGCACCGAGTGGTAGGGATTGAGGTCGATCAGGTCCTCGGACGGATTGCGCGGGTCCACCACGACCATGTCGTAGGTAACGCCCTTGGCCGCGAGCACCAGGCGTGCCCGATGGCACAGCACATCATCGACCGAGGAAAACAGTGTCAGCACGTTTCGCATGGATGCACCCGTGGCCTGCATCGGCCTGTCCGTAAGACTGGCTCCGCCAGCCCTCGCGATGCCGCCTGCCCCTCGCAGACGATTGTCGCGGTGCCCGAGTCTCGCATTTCCGTGAGCCGCCCGGCAATGGCACCGGGTCGATGCCGGGCCGGGCGGCACCCACCCGGCCGGCAGCCGTCAGTGGACGTCGCGCCAGTATTCCTTCTTCAGCAACCAGGCCAGGAAGGTCAGAAACACCAGGAACAGCAAGACCCAGACGCCCATCTGCTGACGCTTGAGCGCGGCCGGCTCGCCGACGTATTCCAGGAACGTGGTGATGTCGCGGACGGTCTGGTCGAACTGCTGCGCGTCCTGGGTGCCCGGGGTGGCGATCTCCAGATGCTCGACCACCGGATCGGCGCCCTCGGTCGCCTCGGCGTAAACCGGACGCTGCAGGCCCTGCATCTCCCACAGCGGGTTGGGCATCGAGGCGTTGGGGAACAACGCGTTGTTCCAGCCCAGCGGCCGGGTCTCGTCGAGATAGAACGACTTGAGATACGTGAAGATCCAGTCGGCACCGCGCACGCGGGCGATCAGGCTCAGGTCCGGCGGGGTCTGGCCGAACCACTTGGCCGCGTGCTCGGCCGGCATCGACGACAGGATGTGCTCGCCGTAGGCCGCGCCGGTGAGGTTGAGGTTGTTCATCACCTCGTCCTCGGTCAGCCCCAGATCCTGGGCCATGCGCGAGTAGCGCATGAACTTGAGCGAGTGGCAGCCCGCGCAGTAGTTCATGTAGGCCTGCGCGCCGCGCTGCAGCGAGGCGCGGTCCCCCAGGTCCGTGCCGGCATGCTGGACCGGTCCGCCGGCCGCGGCCAGCGCGCCGAACGACAGCAGCAGGCCGGCCGCCGCGACGGCGATGCGGGCAATGAGTCGGTTAGTCATGCATCGTCACCCGATCGGGCACGGCCTTGGTCCTGTCGAGCTTGGTCCACAGGGGCATCGTGATGAAGAAAGCGAAGTAGAGGAACGTCAGCACGCGACCGATGATCGTCTCGACCGGGTCGGTGCCCGGGCCGGCGCCGATCTTGCCCAGCCAGACGAAGCACACGGCCAGCAGCGCCAGCATGATCTTGGTCAGCGGGCCGCGGTAGCGGTGCGACTTGACCTTGCAGCGGTCCAGCCACGGGATCAGGAACAGGATCGCGATCGCGGCGAACATCACGATCACGCCACTGAGCTTGTGCGGCACCACCCGCAACATCGCGTAGTACGGCGTGTAGTACCACACCGGCTTGATGTGCTCGGGCGTGACCAGGTGGTTGGCCGCGGTGAAGTTGTCGTGCTCGAGGAACCAGCCGCCGAACGCCGGGGCGAAGAAGATGATGAACGCCGCGATGATCAGGAAGAAGCAGACGTAGAAGCCGTCCTTGACCGAGTAGTACGGATGGAACGGGATGCCGTCGGCCGGCGCGCTCTTCGACCAGCGGTTGCCCTTGGGGCCCTTCTTGATCTCCACGCCGTCGGGGTTGTTGGACCCCACCTCGTGCAGCGCGCCCAGGTGCAGCACGACCAGCAACAGCAGCACCAGCGGCAGCGCGATCACGTGCAGCGCGAAGAAGCGGTTGAGGGTGGCGTCGCTGGGCAGATAGTCGCCCATGATCCACTCGGTCAGGCCGTTGCCGATGACCGGGATCGCGCCGAACAGCGAGATGATCACCTTCGCGCCCCAGAACGACATCTGGCCCCACGGCAGCACGTAGCCCAGGAACGCCTCGGCCATCAGCACCAGGTAGATCAGCATGCCCAGGATCCACACCAGTTCGCGCGGCTTCTGGTAGGAGCCGTACATCAGACCGCGGAACATGTGGATGTAGACGACGATGAAGAACAGCGAGGCGCCGGTGCTGTGCATGTAGCGGATCAGCCAGCCCCACTCCACGTCGCGCATGATGTACTCGACCGAGGCGAAGGCTTCCGCCGCGCTCGGCTTGTAGTGCATCGTCAGGAAGATGCCAGTCAGGATCTGGTTGACCAGCACGACCAGCGACAGCACGCCGAAGATGTACCAGATGTTGAAGTTCTTCGGCGCGTAGTACTCGGTCATGTGCTTGCGGTACATCGGCATCAGTGCCGGTGCACGCTCGTTGACCCAGTTGAAGACGCCGGTGGCGCCGCGGACGAGGACATTGGCCATCACGCGGCTCCCTTCGGATCGACGCCGATGACCAGCGTGCTGTCGTCGACGTAGTGGTGCGGCGGCACCAACAGGTTGGTCGGCGCAGGCACGCCGTCGTAGACCCGGCCGGCCATGTCGAACTTCGACTTGTGACAGGGGCAGAAGTAGCCGCCCTTCCAGTCGGCGTCGAACGGCGCCGGACGGATCTCGGCGACCATCTCCGGCGAGCAGCCCAGATGCGTGCACAGGCCGACGAGCACCGAGATGTCGGGCTTGATCGAGCGCAGTTCCGGGTTCGCCTCGCGCACGTACGCCGGCTGCTGGTCGACGTTGCTCGACTCGGGATCCTTGAGCCTGTCGTCGAGCGTGGGCAGCGCGTCGAGAATCGCCTTGGAGCGCTTGACGATCCAGATCGGCTGGCCGCGCCATTCGGCGATCAGGCGCTGCCCTTCTTCGAGGGCGCTGATGTCGACAGTCACCGGCGCGCCGGCGAGCTGCGCACGTGCGCTGGGATTCCAGGACTTGATGAAGGGAATGGCCGTGATGCCCGCCCCCACCGCGCCCACGACCAGGGTGCTCGCGGTCAGAAACCTGCGCCGCCCCACATTGACTGGCTCATCCCCGCCGCCAGGTCCGATCACCGCTTCGTCGACCATCGGTACTCCGCAAAACTTCGGTAGCTACTGTGCGCTGGCTGCCACGGACCACCCCGTTCCGCGGGCGGCCGCATCGATGTGTGCCAGTGTAGCTGAACCCTGAATCGAGCGACAATTGGGTCGAAATGTCGCACCCGCGCCGCACTCAGCGGCTGGCGACCTGCCCGCGATAGCGCTCTGCGAGCGTGCCCACACGCTGCACGTAGCGCTGGGTTTCGCTGTAGGGCGGCACGCCCTTGTGGCGGTCGACCGCGCCTTCGCCGGCGTTGTAACCGGCCGCGGCCAGGGTCAGGTCGCCATCGAAGCGCCGCAGCAGCCAGGCCAGGTACGCGACGCCGCCGCGGATGTTCTGCTCCGGGTCGAAGGCATTGACCACGCCAAAGCGCCGTGCGGTCGCGGGCATGAGCTGCATCAGGCCCTGCGCACCGGCGCGCGAGAGCGCATTGGGGTTGAACGCCGACTCGGCATGCATGATCGCGCGCACGATCGCTTCCTCGACGCCGAACTCGCTGGCCGCACGCGCGACCTCGTCACGATAGGCCTCGCGGTTGAGCCGCACAGTGCCGAAGTTGACCCCCGGCGCCGCGCCGCAGGCGTAGCAGGTCTCGAAGAAGCTGTAGCGGATGGTGCGCACCGACGCCACCTGCGCACCGCCGGCCGGCCGGGTGCTGCTGTAATGGCGCACGCCGTCGCGGACATAGGAATAGACCTGGCCCTGCTGCAGCCGCCGCTGGCCCCCGCTACGGAACGGGGGCGCCGAGGGCGCCGGGGCCGGGCTGGCCGCGGCGACCGGCTTGGGCGTCGCACCGCCCATGAAGGTCGCCGGCGCGCCGCGATCGGCGCTGGCCGGTGCAGGTCCGGGCTGGGGCTTGGCCGTGGCGGCCCGGCGCGGCGCGGCCGGCGCACTGGCGACCGCGCGGCAGCTCGCACCCGAGACCCGCTTGCTGACGTACTGGGGGATGCCGTCGCCGCTGTCGCAGCGATACAGCGTGCTACCGGCGGCCGGGCAGGCCACCAGCAGACCAAGCATCGCGATGCGTCCCCATCCCCGTTTCACGCGGCGGAGTGTCGCGTCTTCGGGCAGCGTTGCCAAGTGCTTGATTGTGAACGGGCGGCCCGAGCGCCCGACGCGCCCGGTACACTTTGCGCCCCACCCGCCATCCGGCCCGGACTCAGCGCCGTCGCCCCGGACACGCCATGACCCAGCCCGCATCCCAGGCGCCCGTCGCGCCGACCCTCGACCTTCCCGTCCTGCCCGCCGACGGCGCACCCGCGCCCGGTGCGGTGCTGCCTGCACGCGGCAAGCTCTACATCCAGACCCACGGGTGCCAGATGAACGAGTACGACTCGGCCAAGATGGCCGACGTGCTCGCCGCTGCCGAGGGCCTGGAACTCACCGACGATGTCGAGGAAGCCGACGTGGTGCTGGTCAATACCTGCTCGATCCGCGAGAAGGCGCAGGAGAAGGTGTTCAGCCAGCTCGGGCGCTGGAAGGCCCTCAAGCAGGGCGGCAAACCGGTGCTGATCGGCGTCGGCGGCTGCGTCGCGTCCCAGGAGGGCGAGGCGATCGTCAAACGCGCGCCGTACGTGGACCTGGTGTTCGGCCCGCAGACGCTGCACCGCCTGCCCGAGCTGATCCGCGCCAAGCGCGCGACCGGCCAGCCGCAGGTGGACATCAGCTTTCCGGAGATCGAGAAGTTCGACCGCCTGCCCGAGCCGCGCGCCGAAGGCCCGAGCGCATTCGTCTCGATCATGGAAGGCTGCTCGAAGTACTGCTCGTTCTGCGTGGTGCCCTACACCCGCGGCGAAGAGGTCAGCCGGCCGTTCGAGGACGTGCTGGTCGAGGTCGTGCAACTGGCCGGCCAGGGCGTGCGCGAGATCAACCTGCTGGGGCAGAACGTCAACGCCTACCGCGGGCCGATGGGCGACGACGAGGTGGCCGACCTCGGCCTGCTGATCCGCACGATCGCGCAGATCGACGGCATCGAGCGCATCCGCTTCACGACCTCGCACCCGCTGGAGTTCTCCGACTCGCTGATCGAGGCCTATCGCGACGTGCCGCAGTTGGCCAACTACCTGCACCTGCCGGTGCAGGCCGGCAGCGACCGCATCCTGTCGGCGATGAAACGCGGCTATACCGCGCTGGAGTTCAAGCAGAAGATCCGCAAGCTGCGCGCCGTGCGCCCGGACATCTCGATCTCCTCGGACTTCATCGTCGGCTTCCCGGGCGAGACCGAGGCGGACTTCGAGAAGACGATGAAGCTGATCGAGGACGTCGGTTTCGACCAGTCGTTCTCCTTCATCTACTCGCGCCGCCCGGGCACCCCGGCCGCCGATCTGGAAGACACGGCGACCCAGGCCGAGAAGCATGCCCGGCTCACGCGCCTGCAGGCGCACATCAATGCGTACGCAGCCGGGATCTCGCAGCGGATGGTCGGCAGCGTGCAGCGCGTGCTGGTCGAGGGCCCGTCGCGCAAGGACCCCAACGAACTGACCGGCAAGACCGAGAACATGCGCTCGGTGAACTTCCCCGCCCCGGCGCGCCTGATCGGCCAATTCGTCGATGTCGAGATCACCGCCGCGCTCAGCAACTCGCTGCGCGGCCGCGTGCGACTGAGCGAGGACGCCGCAGCCGCGTAGTGCGTCTTGTTGCGCCGCGGCGGCGGGTCAGTCGAGGCGCTTGCGGAATCGCGCGATCGCCAGCGCCATCGTGACCGCGGTGAACGCGCACAGCACCAGGATCGACGGCCACAACTCCCAGATGCTCGCACCACGCAGCATGATGCCGCGCACCAGGCGCAGGAACTGGGTCATCGGCAACGCCTCGGCGCCCCACTGCACCACGTCCGGCATGCCGGCGAACGGGAACATGAAGCCCGAGATCAGGATCGACGGCAGGAACACCAGCATCGCCACCTGGATCGCCTGGAACTGGGTGCGCGCATGCGTGGAGATCAGCAGGCCCATCGCCAGGTTGGCGAAGATCAACAGCAGCGAGGCCAGATAGACGTCGAGCAGGCTGCCGCGCAGCGGCACGTCGAAGAACCAGATGCCCAGCACCAGGATCAGCGTGGTCTGGATCAGCCCGATCGCCGCATACGGCAGCACCTTGCCCACCATCAGCTCGCCGCGCGCCAGCGGGGTGGCGATTAGCAGTTCCATGTTGCCGCGCTCGCGCTCGCGCACGATCGCCATCGCGGTGAACATGGTCATGGTCATCGTGAGGATGATGCCGATCAGCCCGGGCACGATGCTCACCGCCGAGCGCCGCTCGGGGTTGTAGAAACTCACGACCTCGATCGGCGGCGCAGCGCGCGTGGCCCGATGGCCGCCAGGGTCTTCGAGCGGCAGCTGTGCGATCTGGTTCGCAGCTGCCTGCACGACGGTGTCGGTGCCGTCGACCATCACCTGCATCGCCGGCCGGCCGTCGAGGATGCGGCGCTCGAAATCCGGCGGGATGGTGATCCCGACGCTGATCGCGCCCCGCCGCAGCATCTCGACCAGTTGCTGCGGGCTGTCGACAACCGCGATGGTGTCGACGACGCCGGTCGCCTGGAGATCCATGACCGCCGCGCGCGAGGTCGCGGTCACCGCCTGGTCGGCGATCGCCGCGTCGAGTCCGCGCGGGTTGTAGTTGATCGCGTAGCCGAACAGCAGCAGGTCGACGACCGGAATCATCACGATCATCACCAGGCTGATCCGGTCCCGGCGGATCTGCCGCAGCTCCTTGATCACCACCGCCCACAGCCGGCGCAGGGCGTTCATGCCGCGTCCTCCGTCCCGTCACGGCGGGTCGCGGCGACGAACACGTCCTCCAGGTTCGGCGTCGCCGGCCCCACCTCGGCCTCGAGCCCGGCGCCACGCAGCGCCTCGGCCAAGCCCCCGTCTCCACCTGCGCGGTCGCGCGCGAGCACGCGCAGGCTGTTGCCGATCTGCGCGACGCTGAGCACGTTGGGCAGACGGGCGAGCACCTGCTGCGCACGCCGCGGCTGCGCGGCGCGCACCTCGACACTGCGACCCGACAGTTCCGCCGCCAGGTCGCCCGGCGCACCGTCGGCGACCAGCACACCGCGGTCGAGAATCGCAATGCGGTGGCAGCGCTCGGCCTCGTCCATGTAATGCGTGGAGACCAGCAGCGTGGTGCCGCTGTCGGCCAGCTCGAAAAGCTTGTCCCAGAAGTCGCGCCGCGACTCGGGATCGACCGCGCTGGTCGGCTCGTCGAGAAACAACAACTCCGGCCGGTGGATCACCGCGCCGGCCAGCGCCAGGCGCTGCTTCTGGCCACCGCTCATCGTGCCGGCGAGTTGGCCCTGGCGGTCGGCGAAATGGTAGAGCTCGACCAGTTCGTCGACCCGGGCGCGCGCCTGCGCACGCGGCAGGCCGTAGACCGCCGCGAGAAACTCCAGGTTCTCGCGCACCGTCAGGTCCTCGAACAGCGAGAATTTCTGGGTCATGTACCCGATGCGCAGGCGCAGCGCGTCGGCCTGGTCGGGAATGCGCAGGCCGAGCACCTCGATGTCGCCCTCGCTCGGGGTCAACAGGCCGCAGAGCATGCGGATCGTGGTCGACTTGCCCGAGCCGTTCGGCCCGAGGAACCCGTAGACGCTGGCGCGCGGCACGGTCAGATCGACATGGTCGACTGCGACCAGCCCGCCGAAGCGCTTGACCAGGCCACGGGCGTGGACCGCGGCATCGCTGGCTGCCGCAGATGGCATTGCGCCCGTCGAAGGTCCATCGCCCATCGTCAGAACTCCACCCGCAGCGGCAGGCCCGCCGGCAGGTCGTCGGCGTCTTCGAGCTCGACCTCGGCCAGATAGCTCAGGCGTGCGGCGTCCTTGCCGCTGAGCGCGTAGTAAGGCGTGAACGTCGGCTCGCTGCGCACCATGCGCACGCGCCCGGCGTAGACGCGCTCCCCTGCCGCACCGACGCGCACGGTGGCGCGATCGCCGACTTGCACACCGGGCCGCAGCGGCTCGGGCACGTAGACCCGCGCATAGGGCTGCGCACCGACCAGCAGCACCGCCAGCGGTGCGCCGACCGGGGCCTCGTCGCCGAGCCGGTACGGCAGGCTGTCCACCCGCCCCGCGCGTGGCGCGACGACATCCAACCGCCCGGTGCTGACCGACTGCGTCCGTGCCTGGGCCTGCGCGGCCTCGAGCGCGGCCTGGGCCTGCGCGATCTGCTCGGGGCGGGCGCCGTTCTGCAGCTCGGCCAACGCGGCCTGGGCGCCGGCGACCTGCGCCTGGGCGTTACCGGCCGCCGCGCGCGCGCGATCCACATCGGCGGCCGAGACCAGTTGCCGGCCGCCCAGCGGCTGCAACCGTTCGTAGTAGGCGCGCGCGTCGCGCGCCTGCGCCTGGGCAGCGGCGAGATTGGCCCGCGCCTGGTCCATGTCCTCGCGACGGGCGCCGTTGCGCAGTTCGTCCAGCGCCTCGCGCTGGCGTGCGACCTCGGCCTGGGCAGCCGCGAGCTGGGCATCGCCACGGGTCCGCTCCAGCGTCAGGATGCGCTCGCCGGCCTCCACGCGCTGGCCCTCGCGTACCGCGATCTCGGCGATGCGCTCGGCGGCCGGGGCCGGCAGCGTGATGCGGTCGTACTCCAGAGTGCCGAGCGCATGCGGCGGCTCACGGCGGCAGCCGGCGACCAGCAGGACCACGAAGATGAGAATCGGGATCGGGGCGAGACGGGTCATGCGGGCAGCTCCAGGCCGCGATCGAGCAAGGCGAGCGCGTGCCGTCGGATGTCGTCGATCCCCAGCTCGTCGCTGGCGAACAATTGCCGCCAGATCGGCGTGCCGGCGGCGGGAAACAGCGTCAGCCCGACCAGCGAGACCATCAGCAGCCGCGGATCGAGCGCAGGATTGAGCCGGCCGGCCTGCTGCTCCTGGGCGAAGCGCGCGGCCATGAACGCGCTGATCTCCGGTGCCAGCCGAGTAACCAGCAGGTCGCGCAGGTCGCCGCCCTCGCTGACCACTTCGCGGATCCACAGCGCCGGCATCCACGGGTGCCGCGCGACCAGTGCGCACAGCAGCTCGACGAACGCGACCAGCACCGTGCGCAACGACGCGTCCGCCATGCCCAGCAGGGTGCCGCGGACTTCGTCGAACACCGGCATCAGCCGTTCGGCGATCACCGCATCGCGCAGGCCGGCGGCATCGCGAAAGTAGTAATGCAGCAGCGCCGGCGTCACCCCCGCCTCGGTGGCGATGTCGCGCAGCGAAGTCGCCGCGATGCCGCGGCGCACGTAGCAGGCGAGCGCGGCGTCGAGCGCGCTGCCGCGCCGGTCGGTGTCGCCGGCGGGCGGACGCCCTGGCGTCCGGGCGGGATCGGAGGAGCGGGATCTGGCCATGCCGGCGATATTAATTGACTAATCAATTAATGCTCGAATGCGCGCTGAATCCCGCGCTGCGACGGCACCCGGCATGGCGATGCGCTACCCTGCGCGCCCTATGCAGACCAGCCCCCAGACCGACTTCGTCCTCGAACCGGACGACACCGAGCGCCTCGCCAACCTTGCCGGCCCGTTCGACGGCCACTTGCGCCAGATCGAATTGCGCCTGGGCGTGGAGATCGCCAACCGCGGCCACGTGTTCCGGATCACCGGCCGCGACCGCGATGTGGTCGCACGCGCCGAAGCTTTTGTGCGCGCGCTCTATGACGAGACCGAGACCGAGACGCTCGACAGCCAGGCCGTGGCGATGCGGCTGTCGGACGCCAACGTGGCGCGCGACGAGGACGTCGTGCCGCAGGAGGTGGCCGTCCGGGTCAAGCGCGGCACGGTCCGCGGGCGCGGCGCCAACCAGGCTCGCTACCTGCACCGCATCGCCACCCACGACATCAACTTCGGGATCGGCCCGGCAGGCACCGGCAAGACCTTCCTCGCGGTGGCGATGGCGGTCGAGGCGCTCAACGAATCCAAGGTCCAGCGGCTGGTGCTGGTGCGCCCGGCGGTCGAGGCCGGCGAGAAGCTGGGCTTTCTGCCCGGCGACCTGAGCCAGAAGGTCGATCCGTACCTGCGCCCGCTCTACGACGCGCTGTACGAGATGCTCGGCGTGGAGAAGGTCGCCAAGCTGCTGGAACGCAACGTCATCGAGATCGCGCCGCTGGCCTACATGCGCGGGCGCACGCTCAACGATGCGTTCGTGATCCTCGACGAGGCGCAGAACACCACGATCGAGCAGATGAAGATGTTCCTGACCCGCCTGGGCTTCGGCTCGACGGCCGTGGTCACCGGCGATCTGACCCAGATCGATCTGCCCAAGCACGTGAAGTCCGGCTTGCGCGACGCGCTGGACGTGCTGCGCGAGGTCGAGGGGGTGAGCTTCACGTTCTTCGAGGCGCGCGACGTCGTGCGCCACCCGCTGGTTGCGCGCATCGTCGGCGCCTATGAGCGTCGCGATGCCAGTGACGCGGCGACCGGACCGGCCTGAGCCATGCCCCTGCGGCGCGCCTGTGCACTCGTCTTGGCATCCGCGCTGCCCTGGGCCGGCGCAGCGCAACCGCACGTCACCGACATGCACCCCGAAAGGCGGATCGCCACGGCCAGCCGCATCACCCCCCCTTGCCTGTCGATCGAAATCGAGACGGCCCGGGTGAGCCTGCCGCTGACGGCGCTCGAACATGCGGTCGCGGCGCGACCGCAGCTCCCGCAGGACGAAAGCGATCGCGTGGCCGACCTCGAGGCCCCACTGTGGCGCGACGAGTCCGAACGCCTCGCACTGATCCGAGGCAATCGCGCGGCCGAGCTTCTGGCCTCGTCCCGGCTGCCAGGATACGACCGCTACGGCTGCCTGCGCGTGGCGCTGGACGACGTACCGGGCGATGCGCGCTACTTGATCAGTGCGATGCTCGAGAGCGGCGACGCCGCGGTGTGGCATTCCGGCGAGGCTAGCCTGCGCGATGCGGTCTTGGTCACACGCACCGATTACTGTCCGGAACGGGGCCCCATGGGGGCCGTGCTCTATCGGCTGGACGAGGGCGAACGCCCGTTCCTGATGCTGGTCGAATGGATCGCCTGACCGCCCGCCCCTCGATTTTCCTGCCTGCACGAGACCTGCCATGACCAAGGCCGCGCCCCATCTCGACATCGCCGTCGGCTATGCGCTGCCGCGCAAGGGCATCCCCTCGGCCGCCAGCTTCCGACGCTGGGCAAGTGCCGCGCTCGATGGCCGGATCCGCGACGCGGACCTGGCGATCCGCGTGGTCGACGAGGACGAGGGCCGTGCGCTCAACCGCCACTACCGCGGCAAGGACTACGCGACCAACGTGCTGAGTTTCCCGGCCGAGCTTCCCGAGGGGTTGCCCGAAGGCGTGCGTTTGCCGCTGCTGGGCGATCTGGTGATCTGCGCGCCGGTGGTGGCGCGCGAGGCCGACGAACAGCGCAAGCGCCCCAACGACCACTACGCCCACCTGACCGTGCACGGCGTGCTGCATCTGCTGGGCTGGGACCACGAGAACGACAAGGACGCCGAGGCGATGGAACAGCTCGAGCGCGAGGTCCTCGCCTCGCTCGGCATCGACGACCCCTACCGGCTGCCCGGCTGAGCAGCCGGCCCGTGCGCGGCGCTCAGAGGCAGTCGACCAGCCCGTCGAAGATCGAGTGCCCGCCCGGGAGCACGGCGTGCAGCGCGTCCCCAGCGGCCACCGCGTCGAGCATCGCCGGCAGCGTGGCGCCGGCCGCCAGCGGGGTGTGGCAGTGCCAGGCCTTCGGCTGCACGACGATCCGGCCCGTGCGCGCCACCAGAAACTCGTCGCTGGCCGCGAAGCTCCACACGCACATGCCGATCCGCCCGTCGTCCCGGCGCACCGAGCATTCGAAGCGCAGTGGCTGAATGTTGGTGTATTCGCCCTCGCAGAAGGTGTCGCCGCAGACCTGGTCGAACTGCCGCGGCAATTGGTAGGTCATCGCGTACCAGGCTTCGACCAGCGCGTCGTCGCCGCGGGCGTAGGTCGCGGCGTCGATATACGGCCCGTCCAGGCGCGCCTGGGCGCTGGCCAAGCCAGGCAGGACGAGCACGGCGGCCAGCGCAAGGGCGGCCAGGCGGGCGGGACGGATTGCAGCAGGCATGTCGGTGCTCCTGAATGGATGTGTGGCCAGCATCGCAGCCAGCCGCGTACCGCCGCGATCGGGCATCGTCGCGGCGCGGCGTCGGACATCGCCGCACCCGGCGCCGGAGTTCCGGCCGTGACGGCCGCCTGGACATCGGCGGCGGCGGACGCGCTAGACTTTCGCCGCACGCCCCACCATCGCCCCTCCCCCCTGGGGCGCCCATACCAACGCAATGTCAGAAGACGACAGTAGTCAAACCGCCACCGAGCCTCACGAAAAACGCCGCAGCTGGCTGGACCGGATCAGTTCGGCGATCTCCGGCGAGCCCACCAACCGCGAGGACCTGGTGGAGTTGCTGCGGGACACGCATGCCGACGGCCTGATCGACGCCGACACGCTGCGCATGTTCGAAGGCGCGCTGAGCATCTCCAGCAAGACGGTCGGCGATGTCATGGTGCCGCGTGCGCAGATGGTCGCGCTGCCGGCCGACGCCAAGTTTCTGGACCTGATGAAGCAGGTGGTCGAATCGGGCCATTCGCGCTTTCCGGTGCACGGTGACGACAAGGACGAGGTGCTCGGCATCCTGCTCGCCAAGGACCTGCTGCGCGGCGTGGTCGCCGACAACGGCCCCGGTTCGATCCACGAGCTGCTGCGCCCGGCGGTGCTGATCCCCGAGTCCAAGAAACTCAATGTGCTGCTGCGCGAGTTCCGGCTCTCGCGCAATCACATGGCGATCGTCATCGACGAGTACGGCGGTGTCGCCGGGCTGGTGACGATCGAGGACGTGCTCGAAGAGATCGTCGGCGAGATCGACGACGAACACGACGACGCCGAGGACCCGAATGCGCTGATCGCCGCCCAGGCCGATGGCCAGTTCGCGGTCAGCGCACTGACCCCGATCGCCGACTTCAACGAGCGCTTCGGCGCCGACTTCGACGACGACGAGTACGACACCATCGGCGGGGTGATCATCGGCGCGATCGGCCACCTGCCCGAGGTCGGCGAGGAACTGGCGCTGGGCCGGTTCGCCTTCCGCGTCACCGATGCCGACTCGCGCCGGCTGCATGCGCTGCACGTCAGCGTGCATGCCCAGGACTGAGGCGCCGCACACGTCCGTCGCACGCGCGTGGCGACGGGCGTTCGCGCTGCTGCTCGCGCTGATCGCCTGGCCGGCATTGGCCCAGGTCGGGAGCGACGCCCCGCGGGTCGGTGTGGCGACGATGCAACCGGGCGAAGTGTTCTTCGAACGCTTCGGCCACAACGCGATCGTGATCGACGACCCGGCCGCCCCCGGCCCGGTGTCCTACAACTTCGGTTTCTTCGACCCGTCGGAGCCCGACTTCGTCGCGCGCTTCGTGCGTGGCGACATGCGCTATCAGCTCGCCGCGCTGCCGCTGGCCGACGACCTGGCCTACTACCGAGATGTCGGGCGCGGGGTGTCGATCCAGTGGCTGGACCTCGATCCGGCCCAGGCCCGGCATCTGGCGACAGCTCTGGCCTGGAATGCGCGTCCCGAGAACGCGCATTACCGCTACGACTACTTCACCGACAACTGCTCGACGCGCGTGCGCGACGCGCTAGACGACGCCTTGGGCGGATTGCTGCACCGGCAACTGCAGGGGCGTTCGCGGGGCAACACCTTCCGCGGCGATGCGGTCCGACTGGCCTCGCCGGCACCATGGATGTGGCTGGGCTTCGATATCGGCCTGGGCCCGGCCGCCGACCGGCCGAACGCGTTGTGGCAGGACATGTTCGTGCCGATGCGGCTGGCCGAAGCGCTGCGCGGCATCCGCCATGCCGACGGCCGGCCGCTGGTCGCCGAGGAAGTCGAGGTGCTGCCGCACCGCCAGCCAGCCGAACCGCCCGAGCGCGCGCGCCAATGGTGGCCGTGGCTGCTGGCGGGCCTGCTGCTGGGCGCCGCTGCCTTCGGGCTGGGGCGGCGCGCACCGCGCGCGCTGGCCGCAAGCGCGCTCGGGTTCTGGATGCTCTGCGCGTTGCTGGGCGCGGTGATGCTGTTCCTGTGGCTCGGCACCGAGCACGTGTTCGGCTGGCGCAACCACAACCTGCTGCTGTTCAACCCGCTGTGCCTGCTGTTGCTGCCGGGCGGCTGGCGGCTCGCGCGCGGCCGCGCGCCTGGGCGTCTGTTCGCGGTGGTGCTGCCGACGGTCGCCGCGCTCGGCATCGTCGCCTTGTTCCTGCACTGGCTACCGGTGCTGCCGCAGCGCAACGCGGCCTGGCTGTCGCTGGTGCTGCCGGTGCATGTCGCCCTGCTTGCGGCGCTGCGCGCCAAGCAGCCGCCCGCCCTCCCCTAGGCCCGCCCGCACCCGCGACCGGACGGCTGCGGCTCGCAGCCCTGTTCGCTACCGCATCCCGGATGCCGCGCCCGCTGCGCCGCATACGTATGCAGCCACGGCGCCTGGGACCTGCGTGACAGAATCGGGACGACCGCACGCGAATGCGCTTGGGAGGGCGCTGCACATGTCGAACCGGTTCACGCTCTGTCTCGCCCTGCTGCTGCCGCTGTCGGCGTTTGCGAATCCTTCGTCCGGATCGGCCGCCCGCGTCACCTCGCCCGACGCGACGATCGCCGTCGAAGTCACGACCGACAACGAAGGCCGCGCCAGCTACCGCATCAGTCGGGCCGGTCGACCGGTGATCGCTGATTCGCGCCTGGGCATGCTGTTCGCCGACGCGCCGAAGTTCGAACGCAATCTCGCCATCGTCGACCAGCGCACGCGCAGCCATGACGAGGCCTGGGAGTTGCCGTGGGGCGAGCGCCGGCACATGCGCGACCACCACAACGAACTGCGCGTCACCTTCGCCGAGACCAGCGGCGCCAAGCGCCGTTTCGACGTGGTATTCCGCGTGTTCGACGATGGCGTCGGTTTCCGCTACGACTTTCCCGACCAGCCGGGACTGCGCCGCCTGGCGATCAGCGAAGAGCTGACCGAATTCGTCGTCGCCGATGCGGCGACGGCCTGGTGGATCCCGGCCTTCGAATGGAACCGCGAGGAGTACCTCTACCGCCGCACCCCGATCGAGCAAGTCGGCGACGCGCAGACGCCGATCACGTTGCGCACCGATGCCGGCCTGCATCTGTCGATCCACGAGGCGGCGCTGGTCGACTATTCGGGCATGAACCTGACCCGCGTCGACGGCCGCAAGCTCAAAGCTGCACTGACGCCGGGCATCGGCGAGGCCAAGGTCGAAGTCGCCGCGCCGTTCGCGACGCCGTGGCGCACCATCCAGATCGCCGATCGCGCCGGTGGCCTGGTCGAGTCGGGACTGATCCTCAACCTCAACGCGCCCAACGCACTCGGCGACGTCTCCTGGATCCAGCCGATGAAGTACGTCGGCATCTGGTGGGAGATGCACCTCGACCGCAAGACCTGGGCCTCGGGCCCCAAGCACGGCGCGACCACCGCCCACGCCAAGCGCCACATCGACTTCGCCGCCGCCAACGGCCTGGGCGGCGTGCTGGTCGAAGGCTGGAACGTCGGTTGGGATGGCGAGTGGTTCGGCAACGGCGAGACCTTCAGCTTCACCCGCGCCTACCCCGACTTCGACCTCGAAGAAGTCACCCGCTATGCGCGCGAAAAGGGCGTGATGCTGATCGGCCATCACGAGACCTCGGGCAATGCCGCGCATTACGAACAGCAGCTCGACGACGCGTTCGACCTGTACGCGCGCCTGGGCGTGCACGCGGTCAAGACCGGCTATGTCGCCGACGCAGGACAGGCCAAGGTGCGCGATGCCCAGGGCCGGCTCCGCTACGCCTGGCACGAGGGCCAGGCGATGGTGCGCCACCACCAGCGGGTGGTCGATGCTGCCGCCAAGCGCCGTATCGCGGTCAATCCCCACGAGCCGGTCAAGGACACCGGACTGCGCCGCACGTATCCCAACCTGATCACGCGCGAGGGCGCGCGCGGGATGGAGTTCAACGCCTGGGGCAATCCCGGCAACCCGCCCGAACACGAGGCCACGCTGGTGTTTACGCGACTGCTGGCCGGGCCGATGGACTTCACGCCCGGCGTGTTCGGCATGGACACCAAGTCCGGCGAGCCGATGGCCAGCACGCTGGCCAAGCAACTGGCGCTGTACGTGGTGATCTACAGCCCGCTGCAGATGGCCGCCGACCTGCTTGAGCATTACGAGGCGCGTCCCGAGGCCTTCCAGTTCATCCGCGACGTGCCGGTCGACTGGGAGGACACCCGCGCGGTCGCCGGCGAGGTCGGCGAGTATGCGGTGATCGCGCGTCGCGCCCGCGATGGCGACGACTGGTACCTGGGTGCGGTCACCGACGACGCCGCGCGCACCATCGAAGTCCCGCTGGACTTCCTGGCCGCCGGCCGACGCTACACCGCGCAGATCTACCGCGACGGCGACAACGCCGGCTGGCGCGACGACCCCCACGACCTGGTGATCGAAACGCGCAGTGTCGATGCCGGCGACACCCTGTCGGTCCGACTGGCCCCTGCCGGCGGCCTGGCCGTCCGCCTCGTCGCCCTCTAAACAAAACCGGGGTCAGAGTGCAATGTCTCGCCACGCGGCGGGAAATTGCACTCTGACCCCGGTTTCGCGGAGGATGCGTCGATGAGCAATTCTCCTGCGACCAATCCGCCGAGCGTGGTGAACTGCGCGGTCTACGGCCCCGGCGGCAAGCGCGACGTCGCGTTGGCCGATGTCGGGGAGGCGCTGGTTGACGACCCGTCGTGCTTTGCCTGGATTGGTCTCTACGAACCCGACCAGAGCGTGCTGGCGCAGTTGCAGGCCGAGTTCGACCTGCACGACCTGGCGATCGAGGATGCCGGCAAGGCGCACCAGCGCCCGAAGATCGAGGCCTACGGCGATTCGCTGTTCATCGTCGCCAACACCGCGCAGGCGGTCGACGAGCGCATCGCCTACGGCGAGACCCACCTATTCCTCGGCGCCCGCTACCTGGTGACCGTGCGCCATGGCGCCTCGTTGTCGTATGCGCCGGCCCGCCGTCGCCTGGAGCGCGAACCGGCGCTGCTGGCGATGGGGCCGTCGTCGGCGCTGTACGCGGTGCTCGACGCGATCGTCGACAACTACTTGCCGGTGGTCGAGGAGTTCCGCACCACGCTCGACGCGCTCGAGCGCCACATCGTCAGCGCGCAGTTCCATCGCCGCATCCTGATCCGCCTCTACGAGCTCAAGCGCGAGCTGACCTGGATGCGGGTCGCGGCCACGCCGCTGCAGGACGTGCTCTCGCAACTGATGCGCAACACCGGGCCGCTGGTCCCCGCCGACATGAAGCCCTACATCCGCGACGTGCTCGACCACTCCGCCCGCATCAACGAAACCGTCGACGCCTTGCGCGACATGCTCGGCACTGCGCTGGCGGTGAACCAGGCGCTCGTCACGCTGACCCAGGGCGAGATCGTCAAAAAGCTCGGCGCCTGGGCCGCGCTGCTCGCCGCACCGACGCTGATCACCAGCTGGTACGGCATGAATTTCCACAACATGCCCGAGCTCGACGAGCGCTACGCCTACCCGCTGTTGATCGGCGGCACGGCCGTGGTCATGGGCCTGCTCTACCGGATGTTCAAACGGGCGGGCTGGCTGTAGCGCCGACGCTTGGGCAGCGCCAAAGGCCGCCCGCGGCCGGCGCTACGCCGGCCACAAGCGCGTGAGCGCCTCTCGGATCGCCAGCCCGCCGCCGCCGATCAGCACCGCGAAGTAGACGATCGTCAGCACATTGGCCAGGTGGCCCAGCAGCACCATCATGCCGTCGCGCTGCAGCAGGCCGATCGCCAGGCACATCAGCGCCACGCCGGGCACGGTGTTGCTGAAGGGGATGAAGCCGAACGGGGCCATCAGCAGCACCGCGCCCAGGATCAGCGCCGCGTCGTTGAACAGCCCGATGCCGCGGCCGTGGGTCAGGCCGGCCAGACGGCCGGGCCGGGTGATGCGCTCCAGCCGGCGCACCCACCGCAATCCGGCGTCGAGCGCGCCGCGCATGCGCCCGGCCGGCACCGAGCGGCGACGCACCGCGGCCGGCAGCCACAAGGGCCGCCCCATCATCCGGGCCACGCCGACCAGGACGATGACCGCGCCGAACACTGTGCTGACGCCCGGAATCGAGACCGGGATCAGGAAGACCAGGGTCAGCAGGATCACCAGCAGCAGCATGCCCTGCGCGCCGAGTTCGTCGACCAGGGGGCCGACCTGTACATCGCCGTCGGGCAGCCCCGCGATCAGCGACTGCAACTGCTCGCGCAGCGACGCCTCCATTGGTGCGTTCATCGTCGGGCGACCGGTCGGCGCCCCTGGGGCGTGCGCGGGGCGGGCGGCAGAATCGGGGGCACTGGGGGGGGTCCGGCTCGGAAGGCGCGTCATCCTAGCAGGCGCTTCGCCCGGCCCCATTCACCCTTCGGGCGCGCCGTCTAAGACGAAAGTCGTAAGCCTTCGCGCCGCGATCGGCGTCGATCCGCATTGACCGCGCCGTCCCCCGGCGCGACCCTGTGCGCGGTCTTTCCGGGGAATCGCTATGAAGGGTGTCGTCAACCACGTCGTCTGGGGCGCGGTCGCGCTGCTGGGCGCCGCCTGCATGGGCGTCGTCGCCCTGCGCCAAGGCGAACAGATCAGCGCGTTGTGGATTGTGGTCGCGGCGGTCTCGATCTATCTGGTCGCCTATCGCTACTACAGCCTGTACATCGCCAAGAACGTGATGGGGCTGGACGTGCGCCGCGCAACGCCCGCGCACGTCAACAACGACGGTCTGGATTACGTACCGACCAACAAGCACGTGCTGTTCGGGCACCACTTCGCTGCGATCGCGGGTGCTGGTCCGCTGGTCGGCCCGGTGCTGGCGGCGCAGATGGGCTACCTGCCCGGCATGCTGTGGCTGATCGTCGGCGTGGTGCTGGCCGGCGCGGTGCAGGACTTCATGGTCCTGTTCGTGTCCACCCGCCGCAACGGCCGCTCGCTCGGCGACCTGGTGCGCGAGGAGATGGGCCAGGTGGCCGGCACCATCGCGCTGTTCGGCGCCTTCATGATCATGATCATCATCCTGGCGGTGCTGGCGATGATCGTCGTCAAGGCGCTGGCCGAGAGCCCATGGGGCATGTTCACGGTGATCGCGACGATGCCCATCGCGATCTTCATGGGTCTGTACATGCGCTACATCCGACCCGGCAAGATCGGCGAGATCTCGGTGGTCGGCATCGTGCTGCTGCTGGGCGCGATCTGGCTGGGCGGCAAGGTCGGCGCCCACCCGACCTGGGGCCCGGCGTTCACCTTCACCGGCACCCAGATCACCTGGATGCTGATCGGCTACGGCTTCGTCGCCGCGACGCTGCCGGTGTGGCTGCTGCTGGCGCCGCGCGACTACCTGTCGACGTTCCTCAAGATCGGCGTGATCGTTGCGCTGGCGATCGGCATCGTCATCGCCAGCCCCGAGGTCACCTCGCTGAAGATGCCGGCGTTGACCGAGTTCGCGTCCACCGGCGACGGCCCGGTCTGGAAGGGCGGCCTGTTCCCGTTCCTGTTCATCACCATCGCCTGCGGCGCGGTGTCGGGCTTCCACGCGCTGATCTCCTCGGGCACCACGCCCAAGCTGCTCGCCAACGAGACCCACGCCCGTTACATCGGCTACGGCGGCATGCTGATGGAATCGTTCGTGGCGATCATGGCGCTGGTCGCGGCCTCGATCCTCGATCCGGGCATCTACTTTGCGATGAACAGCCCCGCGGCGATCGTCGGCACCGACGTGCACAGCGCGGCGGCGGCGGTGAGCCAGATGGGCTTTGTGATCACCCCCGAGGCGCTGGAACTCAAGGCCCAGCAGATCGGCGAGCACACCATCATCTCGCGCGCCGGCGGCGCGCCGACGCTGGCGGTGGGCATCGCGGTGATCCTGCACGACGCCCTGCCCTTCACCGGCGAGGCGGCGATGGCGTTCTGGTACCACTTTGCGATCCTGTTCGAGGCGCTGTTCATCCTGACCGCGGTGGACGCGGGCACGCGCGCGGGCCGGTTCATGCTGCAGGACCTGCTCGGCAACTTCGTGCCGGTGCTGCGCAAGACCGACAACTGGGGCGCCAATGCCCTGGGCACGGCCGGCTGCGTGGCGCTGTGGGGCTACTTCCTCTATCAGGGCGTGGTCGATCCGCTGGGCGGCATCAACACTTTGTGGCCGCTGTTTGGCATCGCCAACCAGATGCTGGCCGGTATCGCGCTGATGCTGTGCACGGTGGTGTTGTTCAAGATGAAGAAGGACCGCTATGCGTGGGTGACGGTCGTGCCGGCGGTGTGGTTGCTGATCTGCACCACCGCGGCGGGCCTGATCAAGCTGTTCGACCCCAAGCCGGCCGTCGGCTTCCTCGCCCAGGCCAGCCACTACAAGGCGGCGCTGGCCAACGGCGAGCTGCTGGGCGCGGCCAAGACCGCCGGCCAGATGCAGCAGGTGGTCGTCAACGCTTACGTCAACGCGGGCCTGACGGCACTGTTCCTGTTCGTGGTGTTCAGCACGCTATTCTTCGCGATCCGCGCGATCGTACGTGCCCGCCGCGTGGCCACGCCGACCGCGCGCGAGACCCCGTACGTCGAGCTCTCGCCCGACCAGCAGAAGGCCTGGCTGTGATGCGGGCCGTCGCCGGAGCGATGCGCTGATGGCCGGCACCCTGGTCCCGGTCGACTACTTCGCCACACACAAACGTGTGTGGCGAAGAGTGGTGCAGACCGCGCGGCTATGCTGCGGCGTGCCCGACTACGACAACTACGTCCGCCACATGCTCGAGAAGCATCCCGATCGCGAACCGATGGACTACAAGACCTTCTTTCGCGAACGCCAGGAAGCCCGCTTCGGCGGGCGCAGCGGTTTCCGCTGCTGCTGACCCCACCCTGCAAACCGGGGTCAGAGTGCATTTCGCTCGCGAAACTGCACTCTGACCCCGGTTTTGCTTTGTGTGGGGCCTGGGGCGGTGCATGCGCCGCGTTGCCCGCCCGATTGGGCGCGATCGATCGATGCGCGCGAGCCTTCTGCGCACCGCCCGGCGTGTGGCGGTCTTTCGTCACCTCCGACCTGCATCGGCGCCGTATCGGCCGATCCGGCGCGGACGGCGCTCCCGATGACCCGGACCACGCGATCTTCTGGACCTGATCGCCAGGCGCCGCGGTGACATGGCCCCTGACCCGGAGTTTAAAAATGCACTCTGACCCCGGTTATTGGCCGGCCATGATGCGCAGGATCTGGCCGACGAAGTAGGCGATCAGGGTGCCGGTGGCGTAGCCGACGGTGCCCAGCAACACACCGACCGGGGCCAGTGAGGGATGGAACGCGGCGGCGATGACCGGCGCCGAGGCGGCGGCGCCGATGTTGCCCATCGAGCCGACGCCGATGTAGAACATCGGGGCCTTGACCAGGCGGGCCGCCCCCCAGATCACCAGCACGTGGACCGTCATCCAGATCGCGCCGATCGCGATCAGCTCCAGCCGGTCGAACAGCTTCATGAAATCCATCTGCATGCCGATGCAGGCGATCAGGAAGTACAGGCAGACGGTGCCGATCCGCGACGCCCCGGCGTTCTCCAGCTTGCGCGCGGGCGTGAAGCTCAGCAGCAGGCCGGCGGCGGTCGAGATCAACACGACCCAGACGAACGAGGAATCGAGACTGAAACGCGCCGCCCATTCGAATTGAGCGAACCAGGCCGACAGCGGCCCGGCGATCGCGTGCGCCAGGCCGACGAAGCCGAATGCGACCGCGATGATGACCATCAGGTCGGTGAGCGTGGGGATACGCGCATTGGCCGCCTCGTAGGCGGCGATGCGCGCTTTCATCTCGTCAATCGCCGCGGTGTCGGCGCCCGAGCGCAGGTCGATCTGCGTGGCACGGTTGGCCAAAAACAGCAGCGTGGCCATCAGCAGGCTGGCCATGGCGACATCGACCACCGCGAACTGCCCAAACAGGGTCGCGTCCACGCCGTAGACCTCGCGGATCGCGACCATGTTCGCACCGCCGCCGATCCAACTGCCCGCTAGTGCCGCCATGCCTTTCCAGGTATCGCCGGCGACCGCCGGCGGATGCACCCACTCCATGATCTGGAACGAGACGATCGCGCCCAGCACAATGCCGACGGTGCCGGCGACGAACACGAACAGCAATTTCGGCCCGAGCTTGAGGATGCCTTTGAGGTCGATCGACAACGTCAGCAGCACCAGCGCCGCGGGCAGCAGCACGCGACTGGCGATCGGGTTGTACAGACTGTTGTTCTCGCCGTCGATCAGCCCGACGGTGTTGTAGAACGCCGGCACGAAGTAGCACAGCAGCAGCGCCGGCACCCAGGTGAAGACCTTCTTCCAGAACGGCGTCGGGCCGCTGGAGAGCCAGAAGATCAAGCCCAGGGTCGCGGCGAGCAGGCCGAACAGGACGATGTCGCTGGTGATCAGCGCGGTATTGGGTGCAGCAGAGTCGATCGCCATGCGGTCGGGCCTTCAGGAAAACGGAGTCGGATCAGAACACCCCGCGTCCAGCCATATGCCGGACGCGCGGATGCAGGCCCCCGTCGGTTGCGACGAGGCGCGCGACGCTTACTGGCCGAGGTGCTGCTTGAGCCAGGCGTTGACGGTGTCGTGCCACAGCACGCTGTTGTGCGGCTTGAGCACCCAGTGGTTCTCGTCGGGGAAGTACAGCAGCTTCGATTCGATGCCCTTGCGCTGCAGCGCGGTGAACGTCGACAGGCCCTGGTCCACCGGCACGCGATAGTCCTTTTCGCCCTGCACCACCAGCATCGGCACCTTCCAGTTGGCGACGTGGTTGACCGGGTTGAAGCGCTCGTAGTTCTTGGGCTGGTCGAACGGCGTGCCCTGGTTCTCCCATTCGGTGAACCACAGCTCCTCGGTCACGTAACCCATCGAGCGGGTGTCGAACACGCCGTCGTGGTTGACCAGACACTTCCACGGCGAATTGCCGCTGCGGTCGAACCAGTTGCCGGCGATCCAGTTGATCATGTAGCCGCCATAGCTGGCACCCAGCGCGCAGGCGCGGTCCCCGTCGAGGAAGGCGTACTTGTGCTGCGCCGCCGCCCAGCCTTTTTGCAGATCCTCGAGCGGCTTGCCGCCCCAGTCGCCGCTGATCGCGTCGGTGAACGCCTGGCCGTAGCCGGTGGAGCCGTGGAAATCGATCATCACCACTGCATAGCCCTGCCCCGCATAGGTCTGCGGGTTCCAGCGGTAGCTCCAGCCGTTGCCGAAGCTGCCCTGCGGGCCGCCGTGGATCAGGAACGCGACCGGATAGGTCTGCCCCTCCTGATAGTTCCAGGGCTTGACCACATAGCCATAGACAGTCTCGTTGCCTGCGCCCTTGAACGAGAACTGCTCGTAGTCGCCGAAGGCAACATCGGGCAGGCGCTCGGCGGCGGTCGGGGTGATCTGGCGCAGTTGCGTATCGGCGCCCAGCGACTGCAGCGAACCGGTGTAGAGGGTATCGCCACTGCGGATCGAATTGCGGCTCAGCGCGATGGTGTCGCCCGCAATCGCGAACGCGGAGATCGAACCATCGGCGATGAGCTTGGTGACCTCGCCGGTGGCGACATCGACGCGGAACAGCGGGTATTCGCCGGTGTCCTGCGCAGCGACATACAGCGTGCGGCCATCGGCCGACGGCTGCAGGCTGCTCGGCGAGCGGTCCCACTGCGGCGCGATCTCGCGCGCCTGGCCGCTGGCGACATCCAGCGCCATCAGCGCGTAGCGGTCGGCCTCGAAGCCCGGTCGTTTCATCGCGCGGTAGAACAGCGTGCGGCCATCGGCGCTGAACACCGGGCCGGCATCCCAGGCCGGGTTCGATGCGGTCAGATTGACCGGCGCGGCATCGCCGGCAGCGTCGATGCGGTAGAGATCGAAGTTCGTCGACCACGGCGCCTCACGACCCGCGACCTTGACGCTGGCCACGACCGAGCGGCCGTCCGGGGCCCAAGTGTAATCCTCCGCGCCGCCGAAGGGCTTGGACGGGATATCGCCTTGCAGTGCATGCCCCAGCGCACGCACGGTGGCGACCGGGCGCGCACCTGCGGCCGGCAGATCGGCGACGAACAGGCGGCTCATCGTGCCGTCCTTCCAGGTGTCCCAGTGGCGCACGAACAGTTGGTCGTAGACCACGCCGCTGGCCTTGGCGTCCTTCTGCTCGCCGAGCTTGCGCTGGGTGCACGCCAGATCGGCCGCGCAATCACCGAAGGTGTCGGCGCTGAAGGCCACGCGACGGCCATCGGGCGACACCTGGAAGCTGCCGATGTCCACTGCGACGTCGGTCAACTGGCGCGGGGCGCCGCCGCCCAGCGGCATCGCGTAGACCTGTGAGCTGCCGTGCTTACTGCTGAGGAAGTAGACCGTCTGACCATCGGCCGACAACGCAGGCGAGTTGACGTTCCAGCCATCGGGCGTGATCCGCTTCGGCGGCGCCAGGTCACGAGTCACCAGGTTGCGCGCGTAAAGCGCCGTGGTCGCCTTGCCCGAATCGAAATCCAGCGTGCGCTGGGCAAAGACCAGCTGGCGGCCATCGGTGGTCAGCAACGGCGAGGACACACGGTCGAGCTTGACCAGATCACGGACGTCGAGCCCGCGCTCCTGGGCGGCAGCCGGCAATACGGCGAGCAGGCACAACGACAGCAGGGCAGGACGCAATGACATGGGGCGGGCTCCGGGCAAAGAGTCCGCATGGTAGGCCGGTGCCGCCGGGCTGGCAAAGCGCCGGACGGCGCCCCGCATGTGCAGGGCGCTGCATGACCGGGCGTCCTGCCGGCGCCGGCCCGCATTCATTCCTTCGCGGTGGCGCCGCCCAGATGGGTGGACAGGAACGCGAGCAATTGGGTGTAGAACGCGCGTTTGTTCTCGGGCTTGTAGAAGCCGTGTCCCTCTTTGGCGACATACAAGGTCTCGACCGGCACATTGGCTGCCCGCAGCGCACGCTCCATCCGGCGCGTGTGTTCGACCGGCGCGACCTCGTCCTCGCCGCCAGCCACCAACAGCACCGGCACGCGGATCTGCGTCGCCAGCCGCGTGGGCGAACGCGCCGCCAGCTGCGCGGTATCGTCACCGACCCATTCATCGGTCCAGGTTCCCGCCCAGGCCGCGGATCGCCGGTTTTCCGCCCGCATCAACGGCAAGTCGTAGACGCCGACATAGCCGACCGCGCAGCGATACAGATCCGGCTCGCGCGCCACCCCCATCAACGACGCGTAACCGCCATAACTACCGCCGTAGAGGCAGATACGCTCGGCGTCGGCGATGCCCTGCGCGACCGCCCAGCGGGTCGCATCGGTCAGGTCGTCCTGCATCGTCGTGCCCCAGCCGCGTGCACCGGCCTGGCGGAAGCTGCGCCCCTGGTTGCCCGAGCCGCGATAGTTGATCTGCAGCACCGCGTAGCCGGCCTGCGCCAGCACCTGCACGTCGGGATCGAATGCCCAATCGTCAAAGATGCCGAAAGGCCCACCGTGCGGCAGCACCACAAGCGGCAGCGGGCCGTCTTCGTGCCCGGCCGGCCGCGTGAGATAGCCATGGAGCACCAGCCCGTCGCGGGCCGGCAACGAGACTGCGCGCATCGGGGCCATGCGCGTCGGGTCGACGCCGGCGCGCCGCGCGAGCGCGAAATCCGCCTGCTTGGTGGCCGCGTCATAGGTGTAGAACGTGCCCGGGTCGACGTCGCTGGTCGCCAGCAACAGCTTGGTCGAGGCATCGCGCGTGGCCGAAGCGATCCGCACGACCTGGCCAGGGAACGCCTGTTCGAACATGCGCCCGAGCCTGGCGTCGGCCGAGGTGTCGTCGAAGAACGCCTGCCGCGGCGTCGCGCCCAGGAACCGCGCGCCGACCGGCGTCTCCGTGCCCGGCCGATAGATGATCTCGGGATCGACGACGGCGTCGCGCAGCACCTCGCGCCGCGTGTCCGCGGCGATGTCCCAGGCGACGATCGCGTCGGGCCCGGTGGGCTGGGAAACGCGCAGATAGGCGATGCGGTCGTCATCGGAAAATCCGATCGGGAACTCCTGGCGTCCACTCTGGCGTTCGTCGTTGATCAGCCGCCAGCCTTCTCCGCGGCCGACGCGGTAGTAGAGCTGGCTGAGGTTGTCGGACCGCGCGCCGACTGCGAAGCGCACCTCGCCGGCATGGTCGGTGGTGAACGTTGCGCGCCCGACCGGCACCGTGGCCTCGGTGGTACGCCGACCGGTATAGACGTCCAACCGATCGACCCGGGTCAGCGGATCGCGGGTCAAGGGCGCCACCGATACCAGGATATTGCGCGCATCGCCGGCCAGCAGGTCGATCGGCCACGCCTGGACCAGTTCGGCCTTGCCACCGGCGGGGATCCGGGTGCCGGTCGGCGTGCCGCGCACGCGCCAGCCCACGAGCAACTGCGCGCGCGAGCCGTCGGCGTTCATCGCGTACAGCTCGCCGGTCGGGTTGGGATAGTCGCGCGCGCCGAAGCGCTCGGCCAATGCGAAGACCAGGCGGTCGTCCTTGGCCCACCAGAACTCGGCGATGTGGGTGTTGCGCGGCAGCCGGTAGCTGCCGACGATGCTGCGGTCGGCCCAGCGAACCACGCCGATTGCGGTGCTGTCGCCGTACGGCATCGTCGCGGCGAAGTACTCGCCGGTCGGCGAGATCTTGATGTCACGGAAACCGTCGTCCTCGACGAACGGCGCCAGGTCGACCTGCGCATACGCGCCCGCGCACGCGGCCGCCACGACGAACGCAAGCATCCATTGCAGTCCCTTGCGGACCATCCTTCCGACTCCTTTTGATGGGCGGCCGCCGCCAGAGGGCCGGCCGATGACGCGCTCCCCGCGCGTGCCGCTTAGTGTAGCGCGCGGCAGGCGCCCGCGGATGCCGCCTATACTCGCGCCTTCCGCCATTTCACGACGACGCGCCCATGGCCGCAGCCCCCATCACCGCCCGGAGCGGCACCGACGACTTCCTCGGCCACCCCAAGGGGGTTTTCGTCTGCTTCTTCACCGAGATGTGGGAGCGCTTCTCCTTCTACGGCATGAAAGCGCTGTTGCTGCTGTACATCCTCAAGTACCACCTGTTCGGCGACGACGCCGGCTTCGATCTGCTCGGCGCCTATGGCGGCCTGGTCTACGCCATGCCGGTGCTCGGCGGCCTGCTCGCCGACCGCTACCTGGGCATGCGCAAGGCAGTGGTGCTGGGCGGCGTGCTGCTGGTGCTCGGCCATCTGGGCATGGCTTTCGAAGGCGAACAGGCGCGCATCGTCGACGGTACGGTCGTGCGCGACGACACCGCGCTGCAGGTGTTCTACCTGTCGCTTGCGCTGATCATCATGGGCGTGGGCTTTCTCAAGCCGAACATCTCGACGATCGTCGGCAAGCTCTACGCCCCCGAGGATCCGCGTCGCGATTCGGGCTTCACGCTGTTCTATGCCGGCATCAACGTCGGTGCCTTGTTCGCCAGCCTGGTCTGCGCGTTCCTCGGCGAGACCTATGGCTGGAAGTACGGCTTCGGCGCCGCGGGCATCGGCATGGTCGCCGGCCTGATCGTGTTTTTATGGGGACAGAAATACCTCGGCGGCCACGCCGAGCCGAACGATCCGGCGAAGTTGACCGAGAAGCTCGGGCCGTTGAGCCGCGAGTGGTGGATCTACGCCGGCAGCTTCGGCGGCGCGCTGGTGGTGTGGCAGCTGATCCAGCGCACGTGGACGGTGCACGGCGCGATGCACCTGATCGCTGCCGCGCTGGTGGTCTGGTTCGTCTGGTTCCTGATCCGGCACTGCAGCCGGGTCGAGCGCGAGCAGATGCTGGCGCTGGTGCTGCTGATCTTCGGCGTGCTGATCTTCTTCACGCTCTACGAGCAGACCTACGGCTCCTGGGTCACCTTCACCGACCGGATGCTGACCAAGGACCTGTTCGGTCTGACCCCGGGCGGCTACACGCCGGGCGTGCCGTGGGCGATCTTCGCACTGGGCGCGAGCCCGCTGCTGATGGTGCTCGCGCTGCGTGCCAGCGATCGCGGCCGCACCGGCACCGCGCGCGCGGCGGCGATCGCGATGGTCGTGGCGCTGGCGATCGCACTGGTGCACGACGTCGTGCTGGTCCCCCAGACGGCCGGCTCACTGACCTTCCTCGGCGCGTTCTTCATCGTCGTGCTCGCCCCGGTGTTCTCCTGGCTGTGGCCCTGGCTCGACCGCCGCGGGCTCAACCCCGGCAAGCCGACGAAGATGGCGATCGGCCTGGTGTTCGCGGGGCTGGCGTTCGTGCCGCTGCTGCTGGCCGCGCAGGCAGCGGGCAACGGCGTGCTGGCCAGTGTGTGGTGGCTGGTGCTGGCGTACTTCCTGCTGGAAATCGGCGAGATGTGCCTGTCGCCGATCGGGCTGTCGGCGGTCACCCAGTTGTCGGTCGCACGCGTGGTCGGCCTGATGATGGGCGCCTTCTGGCTGGCGACCGCGTACTCGGAAGTCCTGGCCGCACAGTTCGGCAAGCTCACCGCGCTCGAGGTTGCCGAGGGCGAGGCGATCGACATGGCCGTGGCCGCAGCCAAGTACGCCGAACTGTTCCAGATCATGCTGTGGATCGGGGTCGGCTCGGGCCTGGCCTACTTCGTACTCTCGCCACTGGTGCGGCGCTGGATGCACGGCCTGCGCTGAACGGCGGTGCGCGCTGCCTTTCGGTCGCGGCGGCCCGCGCACCGGTCACAGCCACGGCACGCCCCACGGCCGGTCGAACGGTTGCTCTGATCCAGATCAAGGCGTGGCGTGCGCGAGCGGGCGAGGATACCCGTGAACCAGGAGGCCTCTCATGCACGGATATCAGGATCTTGCGGGCGACCAGCTGCCGGTGTCCCCGCCGGACCACGACACCGCACGCGGCGCATTGATCGAGCGCTTCGCCGCGACCGCCAGCGACTTCGGTGCGCTGGATGCGGAGTCGCTGGCCGGCCTCTCGCTATGAGCGAGGCGTTGACGATCGCCGCGCCGCGCAGGCGGCAGCCGGCGCTGGAAGTCGACGGCGCACTGGTCGCCGCCCGCCTGGGCCTGGCTGGCGACGCGTTCCGCCAGCTGATGACCGACGGCAAGGTCAGCGTGCTGTGCGAACGCGGCATCGGCGAGGATGCCGGCCGTTACCGCGCGACGTTCTACTACGCCGGCCGTCGCGCGCGGCTGCTGCTCGACGCGTCCGGACGCCTGCTCGAGGCCACCGGCGACGCGCTCGCGCGCCCCGGGCCCGCGGCGTCCTGACCGACGCGCCCCCTGCCCAGTCATCCCAACCCGTGCCCCTGAGATCAGCCGATCGAAGCCCGGCACGCAGGTGCCGCATCGACGCTCAGTTGGCGGATCGCGGCGACGTCGTACGACAGGCGGCGAACAGATCCAGGCCCGGCGCATACACGCTACTGCGCACATCGAACAGGCCGAGCATGGCGTGATAGAAGTTGTCGTGGCTGTATGCCCGGCGTGCGGCAGCGCCGCGCAGGCAGGCGAGGTCGAGCCGAGCATGCTGCGCGAACCCCGGCGAGAACCACATCAGCATCGGCACCTTCTTCTGCTCGTCGGGCGCGATCATGTAGGGCGTGCCGTGCAGGTACATGCCGCGCTCGCCCAACGATTCGCCGTGATCGGACAGGTAGATCATGGCCACATCGCGCCGGTCGGCGTAGCGCTGCAGCAAATCGAGGGTGTTGGCGAGCATCCGGTCGGTGTAGACCAGCGTGTTGTCGTAAGTGTTGGTCAGCGCCTCGCTGCTGCACTTCTGGATCTGATTGCTGTCGCAGGTGGGGGTGAAGGCGCGCGCCTGGGGCGGATAGCGCTCGAAGTAAGTCGGCCCATGGCTGCCCAGCTGATGCAGAACGATCAATGCGTCACCGTGCATCGTGTCGATCCGCGCCTCGAGCTGGTGCAGCAGCACATCGTCGTAACAGGTGCCGTCCTTGTTGACGCAGTGCTCAGCAACCCGCAGCTTGGGCATGTCGTCGGTAGGCACGCGCGCGCACACGCCCTTGCAACCGCCATTGTTGTTGTTGCGCCAGAGGATCTCGATTCCGGCGCGCTGCAGAATGTCGAGCAGATTTTCTTCCGTCGCCGCCCGCACCTCGTCGTACTGCGGGCGGGTCATGCGCGAAAACATGCACGGCAACGAGATCGCAGTGGCGGTGCCGCAGGACGACACATCCGAGAAACTGATGATGTCCGCGCGCTTGGACAACACCGGGTTGGTCGGACGCGGATAACCATTGAGCTGGAAATTCTGCGCACGCGCGGTTTCCCCCACGACTGCGATCACCAGTTTCGGCCGCGCACCCGCAACCGGCGCTGGGCGCGTGGCGTCTTCGGCAACGGTCCGCAGCGGCTGCGAAGTCGCGCTGTACTTGCGCTTGAGATACCCATTGGTATTGCGCACGAAATTGAACGGCAGCAGCTGATCGCGAATATGCCCGTTGTTGCGCAGCAACGACGCATAGTCCTTGTAGAACCCCATCGTGACCGCGATCAGTACGATCGAAGTGACCACCACATTGCCCAGCCACCAGGCCAGCGTCCGCATCGGCGTGCCGACCGATTTGGTCTGCAGGAGCAGCGTGGCCACTGCCGGCACGATCCCGAGCCCGAGAATGGTGAGCAACAGCGGAAGGGAGAAATAGGAGGCCATTTCGGCCTGATTGGTCTCGAAAAAGTTCTGCACCATGCTGCGGTCGATCAGCACGTTATAATGCAACATGAAGTAACTGCATCCGGCGCTGATCACCACCAGGGTGGCCAGCAGGGGTTTTCTGATGTACGGCAGCGCCACGACCGGCGTGAGCAGCAGGTTGATGATGCAGAACAGAAAGACCGGCAGGCTGAGGAAGAACGACAGGCTGCGCAGGCCGTCGATCTCCACCTCCAGCCACAACGTCCGCCAGAGCACCACGTTGCCGATGGTGGCGAAGAACAACGCCGCCACCCAGGTCAGCTGCACGGGATTGAGCCGCAGGGGCGTCGAAGGCGGTGACATGCGCAGGATCCAGCCGGGGAAAGTGCGCGCAGTCTTTGAAACCCATCGTCAGGAAGTTGTTAGAGCACACGCCCCATGACCCGACTGCTCATCATCGAAGACAACCCGGAACTGGTGGCCAACCTGTACGGCTTTTTCGAGCCGTTGGGCTACGTTCTCGACGACGCCCGCGATGGCGTCACCGGCCTGTACATGGCCACCCAGAACGATTACGACGCCATCCTGTTGGATCTGATGCTGCCGCGACTCGACGGCATGACGCTGTGCCGCAAGTTGCGCGAGGAGTTCCAGAACCCGGTGCCGATATTGATGCTGACCGCACGCGATCCGGTCGACGATCGCGTGCAGGGCTTCGCGCTGGGCGCGGACGACTACCTGGTCAAGCCGTTCTCGCTCAAGGAACTGGACGCACGCATCAAGGCCCTGGTGCGCCGCGCACAGGGCCGTCAGGTGCAGGGCATGCTGCGCTGGGAGGATTTGCAGGTGGACACCCGCGCCCCGCAGGCCTGGCGGCAACACCAGCCCATCGGACTGACGCCCAGCACCCACAAGCTCCTGCTGTGTCTGATGCGCGCCGCCCCCGCCGTGGTCCGGAAGCAGGAAATGGAGTACCTGCTCTGGGGCGACGACCCACCCGACAGCGGCGCCTTGCGCACCCATATCCACGAACTGCGGCAGCAGATCGACAAGGGCTTCGAGCCGGCGTTGATCGAGACGGTGCACGGCGTGGGCTGGCGCCTGCTGGCGCCCGCATCCACGATGCCGGACTGATCGAGGACGCTCCGACGTGATGATCCTGCGCACCACCCTCCGCCAGATGACGCTCAAGACCCGCATCACGGTGTCGTTCGTGCTTGCGATGGTGGCGGCGATGACGCTCGTGGTGCTGGCCGAGCAGCTCGATTACGACGAACTCCGGGAGAATGTGATCTCCCACAGCCTGATCCGCACGGCGCAGCGTCTGGAGGCCGACCTCGCGCAAGGCGTCGCATCCACGCTTGCCCAGGACACCCGGCTCTACGACGCGCAGAGCGTGCCCGAGACACTGCACTGGTATCCGCTCGGTTACCACGGCGCCGAGCGGCCGGGCGACTGGCACCTGTTGGTCTTCGAGCGCGATGGCGAACGCTACTACCTGCAGCAGGCCGATGCGCACTTCGCGTATCTCGAGCTTGCGATCAACATCTACGCGCTGTTCATCATCCTGTTGTGCATCCTGTGCGCATTCTGGATCGGGCGCGCCACCGCGACCCGGGTCATCGCGCCGATCACCCGCCTGGCCGAGGCGGTGGAGCGCAAGCAAAAACCCTTTCCGTTTCAGGAGGCGCGCGACGAGATCGGCATCCTGGCCCGCGCATTCGCCCAGCACAGCGACGAAGCGGAACAGTTCCTGCAGCGCGAGCGCTGCTTCGTCGGCGACGCCAGCCACGAACTGCGCACGCCGCTGGCCATCATCGCCGGCGCTGCGGAGACGATCGCGCACCAGCTGCCTGCCGACAGCCGCCTGATCGGCAGCGCCGAACGGATCGTGCGCACCACCCAGGAGATGCAGCGGCAGCTCGCGTGCATGCTGCTGCTCTCGCGCGACCCGCAGAGCCTGACCCGCACCGACGTCGCACTGCAGCCGCTGATCGAGGAGAGCATGGTGCGCTGCCGGCCATGGCTTGCAGGCAAGCCTGTGGCCCTGCTCCTGGACGCGCCGCAGGATGCCCACCTGCACACCAACCCGGAGCTAGCCCGCAGCGTGATCTGGAACCTGCTGCGCAACGCCTGCCAGTACACCGACGAAGGCGAGGTGCGCATCGCCCTGCATGGCACGACCCTGGTGATCGCCGACACCGGCCCCGGCCTGCCGCCCAGCATCGACCCACAGCAGTTCCAGCGCTTCCAGCCCAGCGCACGGCAGAGCGGTGAAGGCTTGGGCCTGTCGATCGTGCAGCGCATCGTGGAGCACCTGAACTGGCGCATGACGGTCGACAGCTCGGAGGACGGATGCCGGTTCACGCTCGACATGCGGGACGATGCCCGACCCAATGGCCGGTCGCTCCGCGTCGACCGCCCGCCCGGATCCCAAGGCGCCGCGGCTGACGAAGATCTGACGGACCCCGCGCCACGCTCGTGCTGATCCAACGTCGCAGGATATGCAGATGCCATCGCCAGGCCCCGCCGAGACCGGCAAGTACCCACACGGCAAGACCGGCCTGAGCCGGATCGCGCACACCTTGCTCTACTCGCGCGACGGCTTCCTCGCCGCCGTTCGCAGCGAGGCCGCGTTCCGCCAACTGCTGGGCCTGCACGGCGTGCTCATCGTCGCAGCCTGCGTGCTGGACGTGGGGCCGCTCGCACGCGCCCTGATGCTGGCGGTCTGCTTCATCAGCCTGCTGACCGAACTGCTCAACTCGGCGATCGAAGCAGTGGTCGATCGCATCTCGCTCGAACGCCATCCGCTGTCCAAGCGCGCCAAGGACATGGGCAGCGCCGCCCAGAGCATTGCGCTGCTGATGGTCGGCACGGTCTGGGCCTCGATCCTGCTGGGATAGCCGCCATCGCAAGTGCCGCGGTCCTGCAGGTCCGGCCACGGCACCAGGCGGCCGCTCGCGGCCCCGGGCGGTCGGCAGCGCGATCGCGGTGCCGCAAGGCCCCAGGCATCCGACCAAACAAAAACCCCAGCGTGCATGGGCCCGCTGGGGTTCGTCGTCGACGCGGTGTTGCCCGCGATCAGAACGGGATGTCGTCGTCGGAGAAGTCGTCCATCGGGGCCGGACGCTGCTGCTGGGGGGCCTGGCGCTGCGCGGGCGCGCTGCGCTGCGGCGGGCCGTCGTTGCCCGGGCCGCGCTGCGGACGGCTAGCGCGCTCGTAACCGCCGCCGCCACCGCCGCCACCGCCCTCGCCGCGGCCACCGAGCATCTGCATCTCGTTGGCGACGATATCGGTCGAGTACTTTTCCACGCCATCCTGGCCGGTGTACTTGTCGTAGCGGATCTCGCCTTCGACATAGACCTGGCTGCCCTTGCGCAGGTACTCGCCGGCAATCTCGCCGAGCTTGCCGAAGAACACCACGCGGTGCCATTCGGTGCGCTCCTGCTTGTTGCCGTCGCGGTCGTTGCGCACGCTGGTGGTGGCCAGGCTGATGCGGGTCACGGCCATGCCGCCCTGGGTGTACTTGGTGTCGGGATCGTTGCCGAGGTTGCCGACCAGGATCACTTTGTTGATGCCACGGGCCATAAGGAGTCCTTGGAATTGCGCCGGCGCGGGTGTCCGGGAATGAAGAGGGGGCGCGGACAGTGAATTATACCGGTCGCCGGGGTGCGATCCGGCAACCCCCTGGCGTGGGGCCGGGAAAGCGCCCCCGCCGCCGTCGGGGCTCTCCTATAATTCCGGGTCTGCCCGTCCCGGATCCCGCATGAACAACGCCGCCGCCCCGGCCGCCAGGCTCGACCTGCCGGCGATCCAGTCGCTCGCCGCCGCGGACATGGCCCAGGTCGATGCGCTGATCCGGCGCCGGCTGGCGTCGGATGTGCTGCTGATCAACCAGGTGGCCGAGCATATCGTCTCGGCGGGCGGCAAGCGGCTGCGGCCGATGCTGGTGATGCTGGCCGGCCAGGCCACCGGCCAGGTGCGCGGCGACCACCACCAACTTGCTGCGATCGTCGAGTTCATCCACACCTCGACCCTGCTCCACGACGATGTCGTCGACGAGTCCGACCTGCGCCGCGGCCGCAGCACGGCCAACGCGATCTGGGGCAACGCCGCCAGCGTGCTGGTCGGCGATTTTCTGTATTCGCGCAGCTTCCAGCTGATGGTCGAGCTCGACAGCATGGCGGTCATGCGCCTGCTCGCCGACACCACCAACCGCATTGCCGAAGGCGAGGTGCTGCAGCTGCTGCACGTGCGCAACCCCGACACCGACGAGGCCGCGTACCTGCGCGTGATCGAGCGCAAGACCGCGGTGCTGTTCGCCGCCGGCACCCGCCTGGGCGCGATGGCGTCCAACGCCGACGAGACCGTCCAGCAGGCGCTCTATGACTACGGCATGCAGTTGGGCTACGCATTCCAGATCGCCGACGACGTGCTCGACTACTCGGGCGACGCCACGGCGCTGGGCAAGAACCTCGGCGACGACCTGGCCGAGGGCAAGGCGACGCTGCCGCTGATCCACGCGATGGCCCAGGCCACGCCCGAGCGCCGCGCGCGGCTGCGCACGATCGTCGAGCAAGGCGACACCACGGCGCTGCCCGAGGTGCTCGCCGCGATCGCCGATGCCGGCAGCCTCGCCTACAGCCGCGCCCGCGCCGTGGAGTACGCCGACGCCGCCGAACGCGTGCTCGACGGCCTGCCGGACAACGAGGCCGTGGCCGCACTGCGCGGCTTGGCCCGCTACGCGGTCGAACGCGGGCACTGACCCGCGGCCGGACGCACGCCGGGATCACGCCACAAGCCCGTCTCAGCGACTCGGCGACGCCAGCACCTCGGCGAAGAAGTCGCCCATCTGCCGCCACGCACGCCTGGCGGCGCGTTCGTCGTAGATGCAACCCGGCGGACTCGCGGCATCGACCTCGGCAAAGCAATGCACCGCGCCGCTGTAGTTGACGAACTGCCAGTCGGCGCCGGCCGCGTCCATCTCACGCTCGAAACCGGCAATGTCCTCGGCGCTCACGCTGCGATCGGCGGCGCCGTTGAGCACCAGCACCGACGCCTTCACCACATCGGCCGCCGCCGGCAACGGCGTCGTCAGGCCGCCGTGCAGGCTCACGACGCCAGCGAGCGCCTCGCCGGCGCGGGCCAGTTCGAGCACGGTGGTCCCACCGAAACAAAAACCGAATGCGGCGATCCGGCCCGCATCGACCTGGGGCTGCGCTTTGAGCACCTCCACCGCCCTGCGTGCGCGTGCGCGCAGCGTCGGCCGATCGTCGCGCAGCGCCTTGGCGACCGGGCCGGCCTCGGCATCGGTCGTGGGCCGGACCTGCTTGCCGTAGACGTCGGCGACCAGCACCACGTAGCGGTCGCCGGCGGCCTGCCGCGCCTTCTCGATCGCCGCGTCGTTGACGCCCTTCCAGTTGGGCACCATCACCAGGCCCGGCCGGGGACCCGGGACGGCATCGTCGTAGACCAGCACACCGGCGAAGGTCTCGCCATCGAGCGTCCATTCGACCGGGTCGGCCTTCGGGGCGGCGAGCGCGGACGTGGCGCAGGCCAGCGACAACACGAACAGTGACAGGCGTTTCATCGGACGGCTCCGGGCGGCGGGGACCGGTCCAGCCTACTCCGCCCGACGCGCGGCCGGGCGTGCGCCGTCAGGCGATCCCCAGGCCCGGGATCGCGGTGATGGCATCGGGGTCGAAGCCCCCGAGTTCGGCGAAATGGCGGCCGCGCGCGGTGTAGTCGCGGTAGGCGCCGAAGCTTGGGGCGCCGGGCGAGAGCAGTAGCACGCCGTCGCCGCCGAGTGCGGCGCGCGCCTGCCGCACCGCCGAGGCGAGATCCGCCGCCTCGGCCAGCGCGAAGCCCCGCGTGCGCGCGACCGACGCAAGCAGCGCATGGATCCGCGGGCCGTTGGCGCCCATCGTCACGATCGCGTGCGGCGCGCGCACCTGCATCGCATCGGCGAAGGCCTGCCAGTCGAGGCCGCGGTCGTGACCGCCGACCAGCAGCGCGACCCGGTGGCCGGCAAACACGTCCAGCGCGGCCAGCGTGGCGTGCGGCGTGGTGCTGATCGAATCGTTGACCCAGGTCACGCCGTCGCGGGTGCCCAGCGCCCGCAACCGGTGCGGCAGCGGCACAAACCCGGCGGCCGCAGCGGCCAGTGGCGCGGCGTCGATACCGAGCGCCTCGATCGCGGTCAGCACCGCACACAGGTTGCCGCGGTTGTGGCGCCCGGGCAGCGGCAGGCCGGCGGTGTCGAGCACACTGGCATCACCGCGATACAGCACGTCGCCGCGCAGGTGCCAGCCATCGGCGCGCGCGAACCAACGCACCTCGCTGTCTGGCAGCGTCAGCGCGGCCAGACGCGGATCGGCGGCGTTGAGCACCGCGATCCGTGGCCGGGCCCGGGTCACCAGCGCGAGCTTGTCCTCGACATAGCGCCGCTCGCTGCCGTGCCAGTCCAGGTGCTCGGGAAAAATATTGGTGACCACTGCCACGTCCGGCCGCACGCCGCTCGCGGCGACATCACCGGTCTGGTAGCTCGACAGCTCGATCGCCCAGGCGTCGGCCTGGACATCGCGCAGTTCCAGCAACGGCAGGCCGATGTTGCCGGCAAGCGCGGTACGCCGGCCGGCGCTGCGCAGCAGATGGGCGAGCAGCGCCGTCGTGGTGCTCTTGCCCTTGGTGCCGGTGACACAGACCGTGCCCTCAGCGATTTCACCGGGCGCTGCGCGCTGCGCGAACCACAGCGCGGTGCCGCCGATGAACCGTGTGCCCTGCGCCGCCGCGGCCAAGGCCTCGGGCCGGTACGGGCTGATGCCCGGCGACTTGATCACCACGGCAAAGCGCGCCAGGCGTTCGGCGCTCGCCTCGGTCTCGACCGACAGGGCCGGATCGCCCAGCCCGCGCACCTCGTCGGCTTCGGCGGGCGTGCAGAACACGGTCAGCGGCAGCGCCGCCGTCGACGCCAAGCGCTGGCCGGACGACGGCGCGGACAGAGCGGAGCCTGCCCGATGCGCGGTGCGCAGCGCGGCATACGCGGCCCGGCCTTCGCGTCCCCAGCCCCACAGCGCGATGCGACCGCCGTCGGCGGCGAGCGCGTCAAGCGGCGAGATGCGCACGCAGGCGTTCCCACAAGGCCGGGGGCACGCGATGTTCCTCGTCGACCACCAGCAGCGGCGCGATGTCCAGCTCGCCCGCGTCGAGCCGCGGCGCAATCTCGCGCGCAAAGCGGGCGGCCACCGCGTCCTCGCGCCATTCCGGGCGCTGCGCCAGCGCTGCCATCGCCGCACGCGATTCGCGGCCCTCGCCGACGCATTCGAACGGCTTGTGGTCGCGGTACTCGAGCAGCGCGTCGAAGCCGGCCACCTGGGCCGCGTCGTCGAGCAGATTGCGGCCGAAGATCGCTACCAGCCGCGGCTTGGGCATGAACGGGGCCAGCGCGAGAAACACGAAATGGCATTTGGGGCAGATGCCGCACCAGCGGTTGACCGGCCGCTCGCCGAGCAGGTGGAAGTTGCGGTTGCAGCTGGAGAAATGCGCGTCATAGCGGTCGGTCCTGGCGAACTGGCGCGCGACCGCCAGCTCCGACAGCGGCCGCAGCAGCGAGTAGTAGTGCAGATCGGCGGCGACGTGGCGCTGCACGTGCTCACCGAACGCGCGCTCGAACGCCCAGCCCTTCGACCACTGGTGATTGACCTCGTTGGTGGTGCTGCCATCGGCGGCCTGGATCAGGCTGCCGTAGCTGGCCGAGCGTTCGTTGGAGAACACCACCTGGTCGACACCATGCAGCACCGCGGCCAGCACCAGGATCGCCGAGTTGATCGCGGTGACCGGGATGTGACCGTTGAGTGCGCCATGGCGGTTGTACTCGAACAACTGCGGCGCCAGTTGGCGGCCGATGTTGAGCGTCGGCAGCCCGGTGCGCTCGGCGCAGACCCGGATCAGCTGCGAGCCGCCGATCCATGCCACGGTCTGCGCCACGTCCAGCGCGCGCAGCGCCTCGATCGAGACCAGCGAATCCTTGCCGCCGCCGATCGCGACCAGCGCATGGGCACGCAGATCCAGCGCCGGTGCCGTGACCTCATCGGCCGCGGCGTCGGCCGGGAAGCGGATCTTGCCGTGCAGGTCGAGCCCGTTGCGGTAGGCGAATTCGCCCAGCCCATGCACATAGGCATCCTCGAGCAGGGCCGCCGTGGCAGCGTCGATCGTATAGCCGTCGATGCGGATCTGCGGCGGCACGGCGGCCTTGTAGTAACTCACGCCGGCGAGCAGGTGCAGCAGGCGCAGCGCATGGGTCGCGGCCTGCGCGCGCGCGCCGTCGAGTTCGAACGGGGCGCCCGGCACGGTCACGGTCTCGACCAGCTCCGGGCCATCGTCGAACGCGTAGCGCAACCGCGCCACGCCGGTCGCGGCGTCGAGGTCGCAGTCGACGAAGCGGAAGCAGCGGATGGCGCTGCGGTCGAATCCGGAAGTCATTCGATCACATCCTGCTGCGGCAGCGACCGCAGGTTGTAGGTGTTGGCCATCGCGAAACCGTAGGCGCCGGCGTCGGCAAGCAGCACGGTGTCGCCCTCGGCGGTCGCCGCGGGCAGCAGGCGCCGGGTGCCGAAGACGTCGCTCGATTCGCAGATCGGGCCGACGACATCGCAGACGACTTGGCGCTCGTCGTCGATCCGCGACAGGTTGTGGATGCCGTGCCAGGCGTCGTACATCGCCGGTCGCATCAGGCTGTGCATGCCGGCATCGAGGCCGACGCGGCGCGTGCCGAGCTTGTCGACGACCTGGGTCACCGTCGCCAGCAGCACGCCGGCCTCGGCGACGAGGAAGCGCCCGGGCTCGATCGCCAGGCGATAGCGTGGGTACTCGGCCTTGATGCTGGCCAGGCCCACGCCCCAGGCCGCAAGGTCGAACGGGGCGTCGTCGGGGCGGTAGGGAATCGGCAGTCCGCCGCCGATGTCGATGGTGTCGATGGTGCCCACCGCATCGGCAAACGCTGCCAGCTCGGCGTAGACCTCGCGCCAGTGGGCGACGGTTTCGATGCCGCTGCCCAGATGGGCGTGGAGCCCGGTGATGCGTACGTCGAGATCAGTGGCGGCATGGACGAAGGCGTCGAAGGCCGGCAGCGCCAGCCCGAACTTCGAGGCCGCGCCGCCGGTGACGACCTTGGCATGGTGGCCGTCGCCGCGGCCCAGATCGAGCCGCAGCCACAGGTCGCGGCCGCGGAAGACCTCGGGCCAGCGCTGCAGCGCCTCGACGTTGTCCAGGGTCACCGTGACGCCGAGCGCGAAGGCGGCAGCGTACTCGTCGCGCGGTGCGAAGCTCGGCGTGAACAACACGCGTGCCGGGTCGAGGTCCGGCAACGTCGCGAACACGTGCTCGAGCTCGCCCCGCGAGACGCATTCCAGGCCGAACCCGGCCTCGACCAATGTGCGCAGCACCGCCGGATGCGAGTTGGCCTTGATCGCGTAGAACCGCCGGTCGACCGCGGCGACGTCCGCCAGCGACTGCGCCCGCTCGCGCACCGTGGCCAGGTGGTAGACGTAGCGCGGCGTCCCAGGCGTCGCCAGTGCGAGCAGGCGCGCGCGCGCGTGCTGCCACCACGGCGTCGGGCGTTCGCGGCGGCCGTGGGCGATTTCGCGCCAGCTCGGGCCGAATACCGCGCTGTCGTGGACCGGCATCGCGCCGCTGCCGATCAGCTCGGCATGCAGCACCGGCAGCAGGCCGTCGGCGTCGGCCTCGTCGATGACGAAGGTCAGATTGAGGTCGTTGGACGACTGCGAGATCAGATGCACGCGCTCGCGCCCCATCGTCGCCCAGACGTCGGAGAGCTTGTGCAGCAGCGAGCGCATGCCGCGCCCGACCAGGGTGATCGCCGCGCACGGCGCGATGACCTTGACCCGGCACACCTCGGCCAGGTCGTCGCTCAATCGCGCCAGCACATCGGTGCTGACCAGGTTCTCGCTCGGGTCGAGCGACACGGTGACGTTGGTTTCCGACGAGCCAATCAGGTCGACCGACAGGCCGTGGCGCTTGAAGCGCTCGAACACGTCGGCTAAGAAGCCTACCTGCTGCCACATGCCGATGCCTTCCATCGACACCAGCACGATGCCGTTGCGCCGACTGATCGCCTTGACCCCCGGCACCGGCTCGGCGCTGCCGTCGATCGCCGTGCCCGGCAGGTCCGGACGCTCGGTGTCGAGGATCGCCATCGGCACGCCGCCGTCGCGGCAGGGCTTGATCGAGCGCGGGTGCAGCACCTTCGCACCGGTGGTCGCGATCTCCTGCGCCTCGGCGTAGTCGAGCCGCGCAAGCAGGCGCGCATCGGGCACGTCGCGCGGGTTGGCGCTGAACATGCCCGGCACGTCGGTCCAGATTTCCACGCGGCGCGCGCCCAGCAACGCCCCGAAATACGCCGCCGAGGTGTCCGAGCCGCCGCGGCCGAGGATCGCAGTGCCGCCGTCGCCATGCCGGGCGATGAAGCCCTGGGTCAGCAGCATGCGTGCCGGCTGCGCGCAGAAACGCGCACGCCAATCGCCGTCGGACTCGCGCCGGCAGTTCACCGACAGCCGCGACGCCCAGCCGCTCTGGTTGGGCAACGCCACCGCGTCGAGCCAGTCACGCGCATCGCACCAACCAAAATCCAGGCCCTGCGCAGCCAGGTACGCCGCGCCGATCGTCGATGACAGCAGTTCGCCCTGCCCCAGCACCTCGGCCTGCCAGTCCAGCGCCCGCGTGGGCGCACGCGCATCGCGCACCAGGGCCTGCAGCGCGGCGAGCCGGGCGCCGAGCACCGTGTCGGCGTCGAGTCCCAACTCGGCGACGAACGCGCGATGGCGCTCGACCAGCGCATCGACGATCCCGTCGGCCGCATCGCCATCGGCAATCGCGGTCAGTGCGTTGGTCACCCCCGACAGCGCCGACACCACCACCAGTACGCGCGCGTCGTGCTCCTGGGCCCGGCGTTTCGCCAGCTGGCCGATGGTGTCCCAGCGGTGGCGGCGCGACACCGAAGTGCCGCCGAACTTGAGCACGATCCAGCGATCGTCGGAGGGTGAGGACATCGGAGGTGGGGTCTCGGACGGAAGGAAGAGAACAGCACCGCGCAGGCGCTGCAGCGGACACGTCGCCGACACAAGGCCAAGCGCGGCGGACCGCCGATTCTAGCGCTGGCGGAGGCGGAGGGAATCGAACCGCTCGATTCGGGCGACAGTTTGGGTAAGCTGTCGCGCCGCACGACGCCCGCCCGCGCATGACTTCCCGACGTTTCGTCCAGGTGGACGTGTTCGCCGACCGGCCCGGTGCCGGCAATCCGCTGGCGGTGGTGCTCGATGCCGACGGGCTGACCGACGAGACGATGCAGGCCATCGCCCGCTGGACCCGGCTGCCCGAGACCACATTCGTGTTCCCGCCCGCCAGCGACGCGGCCAGCTACCGCATCCGCATGTTCTCGCCCCGCCGCGAAGTGCCGTTCGCCGGACACCCGAGCGTCGGTACCGCGCATGTCGTGCTCGACGCCGGCCTGGCGCGCCCGCGCGACGGCGTGCTGGTGCAGGAGGGCATCGCCGGCAGCCTGCCGCTGGCGGTGGTCGGCGCAGGCGCGGACCGGACGATCGCCGTACGCACGCCGCGCGCACGGATCGTCGACGTCGCGCGCAACGAGGACCCGCGACTGCGCGCAGCGCTGGGGTCGCTACCGCCGGGGGCGCTACCGCCGGTGCTGATGGACGGCGGGCGTCGCTGGTGGTTGGCCGAGGTGGCCGACGAGGCGGCGCTGCGCGCCGCCGCCCCGCAGTGGGAGGCGATCGCCGCCCTGGCCGAGGCCACCGGCAGCATGGGCGTCTGCGCTTTTGCGCGCAGCGCGGGCAGTCGCGACTACGACCTGGCGGTGCGCGCGTTCGTCGGCGCCACCGCGTGTTTCGAGGACGCCGCCTCGGGCGCGGCCAATGCGACGCTGGCCGCCTGGCTGGCGGCGCGCGACGCATTGCCTGGGACAGCCGGTCGCTACCGCGTCAGCCAGGGCCGCGAGGTCGGTCACGATGCGATCCTCGACTTGCGCGTCGACGCCGAGGGCGAGGTCTGGTCGGGCGGGCGCGTCCAGAGCGTGGTGCGCGGCACGATCGACTGGCGCTGAGCTGAGCGCGGCCCGCCGCCATTCCACGCCGCCATTCCACGCCGCAAGGCCCCTGCCGCACCGCCAGTGCGGCACGGCAGGGCATGGTCCATCAGCCGTCGAGTTCGGCCTCCAGCGACAGCGGCACCGCCGACAGGGCCTTGGAGACCGGGCAGTTCTGCTTGGCGTCGTCGGCGATCTCGCGGAACTTCGCAGCGTCGATGCCCGGCACCTTGGCACGCGTCTTCAAGCGGATCGCGCTCAGCTGCGGACCGCCCTCCATCGACAGATCGACGTCGGCACGCGTGTCGATCGATTCGGGCGCGAAACCGGCCTCGGTGAGCTTGGCCGACAGCGCCATCGTGAAGCAGCCGGCATGCGCGGCGGCGATGAGCTCTTCGGGATTGGTGCCCTTCTCGTCGCCGAATCGGCTGTTGAACCCGTAGCGCACGGCGTCCAGCAGGCCGCTTTGCGGCGTCGACAAAGCGCCCTTGCCGGATTTCAGGTCGCCGCTCCAGCGGGCGGTGGCGTGGCGGGAAATACCCATGACGCGTTCTCCATCGAGACAGGAGCCGGCGATCGTATCGGCGCGGACGTGACGCGGACGTTTCGGGGCGGCAACGCGCCGGCCGCCAGGCGGTCGCGGGGCTGTCAACGGGCCACGCTTGCGCGTGCGGACAGCCGCCAGACAGGCGCAAATGTGATTGGCGGCACCGTGGGCCGCCTAAAACCGCTGTTTTTTTTGCGTTTTCCTATTGGCGGGTGCGCAGGGATGCCCTACATTTCGCTTGCCGGCTCGCTCGGCCAGGAATCATCCAATCCATATTTGACGAGGGAACCACAGACCCATGGCAACGAAGAAGGCCACCACCAAGAAAGTGCCGGCCAAGAAGGCGGCTGCGCCGAAGAAGACCGCCGCCAAGTCCGCAGCACCCAAGCCGATCAAGGAAGCGCTGAGCAAGTCGGGCCTGGTCGCACACATCGCCGACTCCACTGGCCTGGCCGCGAAGGACGTCCGTGCGGTGTTCTCCGCACTCGAAGGCGCCGTGCACGGTTCGATCAGCAAGAAGGGCGCCGGTTCGTTCACCCTGCCGGGCCTGCTGAAGATCACCTCGGTCAGCGTGCCGGCCAAGCCCAAGCGCAAGGGCATCAACCCCTTCACCAAGGAAGAGCAGTGGTTCGCCGCCAAGCCCGCCTCGGTCAAGGTCAAGGTGCGCCCGCTCAAGAAGCTCAAGGACGCCGCTGCCTGATCCCAGGCGGACGCTGCGTTGCCCGATCGGGACGGCCTTGGCCGTCCCGATCGCGTTTCAGGGCCTGGCGCTGTCGCGCCTTGCCACCCAATGGGTGCCCAACCCGCCGCGGGCATCGTGCATGGATGCTGTCGCGCAACGTGCACACGATGCGAACGGTTTGCATCGCAAGCTCGCCGCCCCGCGCCTGTGCGCCCCGTCACGTCGGATCGTCGCCATGAGTTTCCAGGGATTTCTCAACCATCTCCTCACCTCCCAGAGCGGCGGCAAGCCGGGCAGCAGCCTGCTCAATGCGGATTTCGGCAAGGGCGCGGTCGCCGGCGGCGCGCTCGGCCTGTTGCTCGGCAAGCACCGCAAGACCCGCAAGCTCGCCAGTTACGGCGGTCTGGCCGCGATCGGCATGATGGCCTACCGCGCCTACGGCGATTACCAGAAGCAGCAAGCGGGCGCGGCCGTACCGGCGCCACAAACCGTCGACCGGCTGCCTCCGCCGCAGGCCGACCTTCACAGCCAGGCGATCCTCAAGGCGCTGGTCGGCGCCGCCAAGGCGGACGGCCATCTCGACGCACGCGAGCGCGAGGTGATCGAGGCCGAGTTCCGCCGCATCGACAGCGCCGCCGACATCCAGTCGTGGCTGCACGCCGAGCTGGAAAAGCCGCTCGATCCAGCCGAGATCGCACGCGCCGCGACGTCGCCGGAGATCGCCTCGCAGATGTACCTGGCCAGCGTGCTGGTGGCCGACGACACGAGCTTCATGGAGCGCAGCTATCTCGACGAGCTCGCGCGCCAGTTGGGCATCGCGCCTGAACTCAAGGCGCGCCTCGAGCAGGAAGTGCGCGCCGCCGCAGGAGGCTGACGCGTCCGCGCCGACCCGATCTTCGCAGCGACGCGGTTACCGTCGCTGCGATGACGCCGCCTTCCCCATCCCGCCCCCGCGACTACACGCCGCAGCTGCGCCGCACCTTGCGCGCGCTGCTGGTGCTGGCAGTGCTGGCCGCCGCTGGCCACTGGGCCTGGCATCAACCCTTCATGGCCCAACCGCGCGCCGTCGCCCGGATCGCCGCCGCGCCGGCGCCGGAAGCCTTGCCGATGCCGGTCGAGGGTGTCGCCCCCCACCGCGTCGCCGACACCTTTGGTGCGCCACGCGGGCGCGATCGGCAACATGAGGGCGTGGACATCTTCGCGCCCCGCGGCACGCCGGTGCGCAGCACCACCGAAGGCCTGGTCGTGGGCATTCGCGATGCTGGCCTCGGCGGACGTCAGGTGTGGGTGGTCGGCCCGGGGCGGCAGCGCCACTACTACGCGCATCTGGACGACTTCGCCGAACTGCTCTCGGTCGGCGACGTGGTGCGCCCGGGCGACATGCTGGGCACGGTCGGCGACACCGGCAATGCGCGCGGCACGCCGCCACATCTGCATTACGGCATTTACGCGGCCGGCGGCGCGTTCGATCCGCTGCCGCTGCTGCGCGCCGCCGCCGCGGCGGCCGACGACACCGCCGCGATGCGTTGAAGTGCCACCTGCGGCGTGCATCGCGGCACCGCCGCGGCCGGCACCGCGCCGCACTTCCGGGTTACCCTGCGCGCGGCGCCGGCGTGCATCATCGGAGTTGGAGATGGACAAGCGTTTCTGGATCTGCGGGTTGACGCTCTCGGCCAGCGCGCTGCTGCTGGGCTTGCTGGTCCATGGCGTGCTGCTGCGCGCCGACTACCTGGCCTTGTCCCATCTGTTCCGCACGCGCGAGGATGCCAATGCCAATGTCGGCTGGATCCTGCTGGCGTATCTGTCGCTCGGCCTGGCGATGACTTGGCTCTACCGCTGGCTGCCGCCGCCGGTGCGCAGCAAGCGCTGGCATGGCGCCCGCTTCGGGCTGGCACTGGCGCTGGTGTCGTTCGTGCCCTGGCACCTGCTGGCCCATGCCGGCCAGCCGTTCCCGCTCGGCCTGACGCTGCGCCAGATCGTGCTCGATGTGATCGCGATGCAGTTGCTCGGCCTGCTGTTGGCGTGGCTGCAACCGCATCGCCGCGTGCTCGCGCCCGCGCCCGATGAGCGCAGCCCCCGCTAACCCGGCATTCACTGCCGACACGTAGGGTGCGCAGGACTGCACCAGGAAACCGTCGCATGCGTGCCCTCGCCCGTCCCGTCGCCTTGTCGCTGCTGCTCGTCCTGACCGCCTGCACATCGCTGGGCGTGGTCTCGGCCTGGCTCGGCGACCAGGTCGCCTTCACCGCGCCGCAGTTGCAGCGCCAGCTCGACACACGCTTCCCCCGGACGTTCGAGCGCGTCGGCGGGCTGGTTTCGGTGACGCTGCAGAACCCGCAGTTGACGATTCCGCAGGGCGAGCACCGGCTGCGACTGGACTTTGATCTGGGCGTGGGCGGCGCGCTCGCCGACGACCGTCCGGGCCACCTGACACTGGTCAGCGGCCTGCGCTATGACGCCGCCACGCGCGGTCTGCATCTGGAGGATCCGCAATTGCTGCAATTCGACCTGCCGGGAACCCATGCGCTGCTCAAGGGCGGCGCGCAGGGCATCGTCAACGGCCTACTGGCCGAATACGCGCGCAGCGAGCCGATCTACCGGCTCGACGACGACCTGCTGTCCAAGCTGCCGGCCGGCAAACGCATCGGCGAGGTCGCGGTCGGCGACGGCCGCGTGGTGGTGCACCTTGCGCGCTGACCGCACTGCGCTGGCGCTGTGCGCCGCGCTGGCGCTAGCGGCCTGCGGCGACCGCGACGCCCAGCGCGGCAACACCGCGGATAACAGTGCGGACACCGCCAGTCTGCCGCAGCCCGTCGCCACCGGCGATCCGGTGACCGGCATGCCCGGTGCCCCGGGCCCCGGCGACGTGCCACTGGGCGGCCGGGCCCCGGCGCCCGCGGTTCCCGACCTGGCGGCTGTCCCACTCGAGGACAATCCCGAGACCGGCCTGTTGCCGGGAGCGACGGACCCCGCCGTGGACATGGCACCGCCGAGCCCGGAGGCGGCGGTGGCGGCGCTTCGCACCTACTACGCGGCGATCAACGCGCTCGACTACGCCAGCGCCTATGCCCAGTGGTCGGATGGCGGCCGGGCGAGCGGGCAGACACCGGAGCAGTTCGCGGCCGGCTTCGCGCAGACGTCCACGGTCATGGTCGACATCGGCACGCCGGGCGCCATCGAGGGGGCCGCCGGCTCGCGCTATATCGAGGTGCCGGTGTCGTTGCGCGCCCAGCAGGCGGACGGCTCGATCCGACGCTACGAGGGGCGCTACGTCCTGCGCGCAGCGGTGGTCGACGGCGCCAGCCAGACCCAGCGCGCCTGGCACATCGCGTCGGCGGACCTGCGCGAGGTGGCCGCGCCCTGATCGTGGGCGCGGGCGGACATCTGCTGGGTCAGCGCTTGGGCTGGAGCATGGTACCGGTGCAGTTCGCGGCGCCGCAGCGGCAGCCCCACAGCTTCTTGAGCGCGGGCGTGTGCCGCTCGGCCAGGGTGATGCCGTAGTTGTAGGTCAGCTCCTCGCCCTGGGCGATATCGCGCAGCGCTTCGATGAAGACCTTGTCCTTGTGCCGCCGGTCCTTGGCGTCCTCCTCGACCACCGCTTCGCAGTTCGGATCGCAGGAGTGGTTGATCCAGCGTGCGACGTTGCCCTCGATGTTCGCGTCGATGACGTAGTCGTCGTTGAGCGTGAACAGGAACGTGTGGCCGTCCTCCTCCTGGTCGCCGTATTGGGCATCGACGTCGGCGTGACTGCGCAGGAAGCCCTTGTAGCGGATGACCCGCTCGCCCTTGGCGATCGCTTCGGTGGCGAACACGCCGTTGCCGTGGATCGCCGAGCGGCGGGCCTCGATCTTCCTGGTCTTCTTCTTGGGCATCGTGCGCTCTGGGGCGATGAGGACAAGCGTCGCATTGTCGCGGACCCGCACGCCGGCCGCCACTGGCGCGTCGCGCTGAACGCCGGCCCATGCGCACGTTGTGGTCGGCCGGTCAAAAAAGTACAATTTTGGTCCGCATTCCGCAGTCAGCTTCTTCCGATGCTCCGGGTCACCAAGCTCACCGATTACGCCACCGTGGTTCTGACCGTGCTCGCCGCACGGCCGGATGCGGTGATGAGCGCGACCGATCTGGCCGAGCGCGCGGGCCTGGAGACGCCGACGGTCAGCAAGCTGCTCAAGCCCCTGGCCCAGGCCGGACTGGTCGAGGGCTTCCGCGGCGCCAACGGCGGCTACCGGCTGGCGCGCGCGCCATCGGCGATCAACCTGGTGCAGATCGTCGAGGCGATGGAAGGCCCGCTGGCGATGACCGAATGCAGCCTGCACGACAGCCAGTGCGGGATTTCCGACCAGTGCGGTGTCCAGGGCAACTGGCGCCGCATCAACGAGGTCGTCGCCGAGGCCCTGCGCGGCGTGACGCTGGCGCAGATGCTCGACGACGCCCCGCGCGTCCCTTCCTTTCCCACCCCTGCCGGGGCGAAGCGCATCGACGCCCGCCTCGCGCACCCATAGACAGTAGGCAGCCGCCCCCATGGCCACCGACATCATCGAAGCCCCCGAGACCAACCGGGAGATCCACGCACAGCTCGGCCGTCGCTACGACGCCGGCTTCGTCACCGATATCGAGTCCGACAGCTTCCCGCCGGGCCTGGACGAGGACGTCGTACGCGCGCTGTCGCGCAAGAAGGGCGAGCCTGAGTGGATGACCGACTGGCGCGTCGCCGCCTATCGCCACTGGCTGACGATGCCGGTGCCGCACTGGGCCAAGCTGCAGATCGCCCCGATCGACCTGCAGGCGGTCAGCTACTACTCCGCGCCCAAGGGGCCGAAGTACAAGTCGCTCGACGAGGTGCCCAAGGAGTTGATCGACACCTACGACAAGCTCGGCGTGCCGTTGCACGAGCGCGCCAAGCTGGCCGGGGTCGCGGTCGATGCGGTGTTCGACTCGGTCTCGGTCGGCACCACGTTCCGCAAGGAGCTGGCCGAGAAGGGCGTGATCTTCTGCTCGATGTCCGAGGCGGTCCACGAACACCCCGAGCTGGTGCGCCAGTACCTGGGCACCGTGGTGCCGGTCGGCGACAACTACTTCGCCGCGCTCAACTCGGCGGTGTTCTCCGACGGCAGCTTCGTGTTCATCCCCAAGGGCGTGCGCTGCCCGATGGAGCTGAGCACTTATTTCCGTATCAACGCCGGCCACACCGGCCAGTTCGAGCGCACGCTGATCGTCTGCGAGGACAATGCCTACGTCTCGTACCTGGAAGGCTGCACCGCGCCGATGCGCGACGAGAACCAGCTGCACGCCGCGGTGGTGGAGCTGGTCGCGCTCGAGGATGCGGAGATCAAGTATTCGACGGTGCAGAACTGGTACCCCGGCGACGAGAACGGCGTGGGTGGCATCTACAACTTCGTGACCAAGCGCGCCGAGTGCCGTGGCGCGCGCAGCAAGGTGACCTGGACCCAGGTCGAGACTGGTTCGGCGATCACCTGGAAGTACCCCTCCTGCGTGCTGTTGGGCGACGACTCCTCGGGCGAGTTCCACTCCGTGGCGCTGACCCACCATCGTCAGCAGGCCGACACCGGCACCAAGATGATCCACGTCGGCAAGCGCACCAAGAGCAAGATCGTCAGCAAGGGCATCAGCGCCGGCCGCGGCCAGAACACCTACCGCGGTCTGGTCAAGGTCGGCAGCGGCGCCGAGGGCGCGCGCAACTACACCCAGTGCGACTCGCTGCTGATCGGCAAGGACTGCGGCGCACACACCTTCCCCTACATCGAGGTCCGCCACCCCGGCGCGACCGTCGAGCACGAGGCGACGACCTCCAAGATCAGCGACGACCAGCTGTTCTACTGCCGGGCGCGCGGCATCTCCGAGGAAGACGCGGTCAGCCTGATCGTCGACGGCTTCTGCAAGCAGGTCTTCCGCGAGCTGCCGATGGAGTTCGCGGTCGAGGCCAAGAAGCTGCTGGAGGTCTCGCTCGAAGGCTCGGTCGGATGAGCGCGGTCCTGTCACTTGCGGCCCGCGGCGCCCTGGCCCTTGTGGCCGCCCCCGCGATCGCGCTGCCGGTGCTGGCGGCGGACGCGGAACGCGACAACATCTGCTGCGTCGGCGGCTGCACCGGTCCCCAGACCGATCCGGTCAAGGCAGGCATCGACGCCGACGCCGAGCTCAACCGCACCTACCGTGCCGTCCTGGCCGAGTACGCCGACGTGCCGGGCGCGGTCGAGGCGATCCGCGACGCGCAGCGCAGCTGGATCGCGCTGCGCGATCGCGACCTCGAGGCGCCTGGGGCGAGCTGGGGCGCGGTGCTGCCCGAAGATGACCCCGGACACGCGGCTCGGTGCTCTACAACGACCTGATCCTGCGTCTGAACAACGCGCGCTCGCGGTTCCTCCGCGACGCCTATCTCGCCCCTCGCGGCTGAATTTTCCATCCAGGCATTCCTATGTTGACGATCGACAACCTCCACGCCCGCATCGGCGAACGCGACATCCTCAAGGGCCTCTCGCTCGACGTGAAACCGGGCGAGGTGCACGCGATCATGGGCCCCAACGGCGCGGGCAAGTCCACGCTGGGCAACATCCTCTCCGGTCGCGACGGCTATGACGTCACCGCCGGCACGGTCGCGTTCGAGGGCCATGACCTGCTGGCGCTCGAGCCCGAGGAGCGCGCCGCGGCCGGCGTGTTCCTGGCGTTCCAGTACCCGGTCGAGATCCCGGGCGTGAACAACACCTACTTCCTGCGCAGCGCGCTTAACGCCCAGCGCAAGGCGCGCGGCCAGGAGGAGCTCGACTCGATGCAGTTCCTGCGCCTGGTGCGCGAAAAGCTCGCGGTGCTGCACCTCGACGACCGCCTGCTGCACCGCGGCGTCAACGAGGGCTTTTCGGGCGGCGAGAAGAAGCGCAACGAGATCTTCCAGCTGGCCGTGCTCGAGCCGAAGCTGGCAATTCTCGACGAGACCGATTCGGGCCTGGACATCGACGCGCTCAAGAACGTCGCCGACGGCGTCAATGCGCTGCGCTCGCCCGATCGCGCGTTCATCGTGATCACCCACTACCAGCGCCTGCTCGACTACATCCGCCCCGACGTGGTGCACGTGCTCGCCGATGGCCGCATCGTGCAGAGTGGCGGCCCGGAACTGGCCCTGCAGCTCGAAGAAAAGGGCTACGCCTGGGTCAAGGACCGCGTCGCGCCCGAGGCAGCGGCGTGATGAGCGCCCTGCTCGAGTCCCTTGCCGCGGGTTTCGACGGCGACGCTGCGCGCCGCCCGGCGCTCGACGCCGCATTGGCGGCGGGCCTGCCCGGCCCGCGCAGCGAGTCGTGGAAGTACACCTCGCTGCGCGCGCTCGAGCGCCGCAGCTTCGCGCCGGCTGGCGACGCCGCGATCGATCCGGCGCTGCTGGCCGACATCCCGGCGCCGCGCCTGGTGTTCGTCAACGGCCGCGCCGCGCCCGCGCTGTCCGATCCCGGCCCCGCTATCGCCGGGCTGTCGATCGGCACCGGCCTGTCTGCTAACGCACTGCCGGCGATCGAGGATCGGGACGACGCGGTGTTCGTGCGCCTCAACGCCGCGCTCGCCACCGATGGGGTCGCGATCACCGTCGACGCCGATACCGAGGTCGCGGCGCCGCTGCATCTGGTGTTCGTCGGTGCGCCGACCGAGACCGACCAGGCGTGGCACCTGCGTCACCACATCGCGCTCGGTACCGGCGCGCGGCTGACCGTGGTCGAACACCATCTCGATGCCGGCCCCCATCGCCATCTCGACAACGGCGTGTGCTCACTGCGCCTCGCCGATCGCGCGCACCTGCGTCATCTGCGACTGCAACGGCGCGAGGCCGGCGCGACTGCGTTCCTGCGCACCGACGCCGAATTGCAGGCCGGCGCCATCTACGACCGCGTCGACGTCGAGGCCGGCGCGGCGCTGTCGCGCCACGAACTCGACGTGCGCCTGCTCGGCCCGGACGCGCGCCTGACCGCCAACGGCGTGCTGCTGGCCGGCGGTCGTGGTCATCTGGACACGCGCCTGGGCATCCGCCACATCGCCCGGGACACCGCCTGCCAGCTGCTGTGGCGCGGCATCGGCGACGGCCGTGGCCGGGTGGTCTTCCACGGCGGCATCACCATCGACGCCGGTGCCGACGGCACCGATGCGCGACTGTCGAACAAGAACCTGCTGCTGTCGGCAACCGCCGAGATCGATACCCAGCCGGTGCTGGTGATCCATGCCGACGAGGTCCAGGCCGCGCATGGCGCCACGGTCGGCCAGCTCGATCCCGGCGCGCTGTTCTACCTGCGCTCGCGCGGCCTGCCCGCGACCGATGCCCAGCGACTGCTCACCGCCGCCTTCGTACGCGAGCCGCTGGCCGCGATCGTCGACGACGCGCTGCGCACGCTGGCCGAGTCCGCACTGGATCGCGCGCTCACCGCGCTCGTGCGCGCATGAGCGCCCTGCCGCCGCTCGAGCCGCCGTTCGATGGCCCCAGCGCACCGGACCGGCACGATGGCGAGGTCGACTGGGCCTGCGTGCGCGCCGACTTCCCGCTGCTGCTGCGCGAGGTCCACGGCAAGCCGCTGATCTACTTCGACAATGCCAACACCGGCCAGAAGCCGGCGTGCGTGATCGACGCGGTCGACGGCCACTACCGCCGCCACAACGCCAACGTCAGCCGGGCCGTGCACCAGCTCGGCACCGAGGCGACCGAGGCCTACGAAGGTACGCGGCGCAAACTGGCGCGGTTCCTCAACGTGCGCGCCGACGACCTGGTGCTGTGCAGCGGCACCACGTTCGCGATCAATCTGGTGGCGTACTCGTGGGCGCTGCCGCGACTGAAGGCCGGCGACACGATCCTGGTCTCGCGCATGGAGCACCACGCCAACATCGTGCCCTGGCAGATCGTCGCCGAGCGCACCGGCGCGACCGTGCGCGTGGCGGAGATCGGCGAAGACGGCACGCTCGACCTCGAGTCGCTGCGCCGCGCGATGACGCCGGACGTGAAGCTGCTCGCGATCACCCACGTCTCCAATGTGCTGGGCACGGTCAATCCGGTGCGCGAGATCTGTCGCCTGGCGCGCCGACACGGCGTGACGACCGTCGTCGATGGCTCGCAGGCGGTGCCGCACCGCAGGGTGGACATCGCCGCGATCGGCTGCGACTTCTACGCCTTCACCGGCCACAAGATGTGCGGGCCGACCGGCACCGGCGCGCTATGGGCGCGCCGCGAGCACCTCGAGGCGATGCCGCCGTTCCTGGGCGGCGGCGAGATGATCAAGGAGGTCGCCTTCAGCGGCACGGTCTACAACGACCCGCCGCAGCGTTTCGAGGCCGGCACCCCGAACATCGCCGGCTTCGTCGGCCTGGGCGCTGCGGTCGACTATCTCGAACGCCTCGGGATGGACCACGTCGAGCGGCGCGAGGCCGCGCTGCTCGCACACCTGACCGAGGCGATGGGCACGATCGACGGCCTGCGCATCCTCGGCGCGGCACCGGACAAGGCCGCCGTGGTGTCGTTCCTGGTCGAAGGCGCGCATGCGCACGACCTGGCGACACTGCTGGACCTCGAAGGCGTGGCCGTGCGCTCGGGCCAGCACTGCGCACATCCGCTGCTGCAGTTCTACGGTGTCGCGGCCACCTGTCGCGCATCGCCGGCGTTCTACAACACCCACGAGGAGATCGACGCCTTCGTCGCCGCGCTGCGCAAGGTCCGCCGGCTGCTGGGCTGACGCGCCGCATTGCGGCATGCCGATCGGCGCCACGCGCGCCGACGGCCATAATGGCCGCCCTTCCCCGCCAGCTTCGTCACGATGCCCGCCTCTCCCGCGTTTCGCCTCGCCAACCTCGACGACGTGCCCGCGCTGGTCGCGCTGGTGACGTCCGCCTACCGCGGCGATGCCAGCCGCGCCGGCTGGACCACCGAGGCCGACCTGCTCGACGGCGCCCGGATCGACCCGGACGTGCTGCGCGCCGACATCGTGCGTCCCGACAGCCGTGTGGTCGTGGTCGACGGCTCCGATGGCATGCCGCAGGCCTGCGCGCATGTCGCGATCGAGGACGGCCATGGCTACTTCGGCATGTTCGCCGTCGCCCCGCGATTGCAGGGCCTGGGCACCGGAGATGCGGTGCTGGCCGAATGCGAGCGCATCGTCCGCGACGACTGGCGCCTGCCCGGCATGCGCATGACCGTCATCGACCTGCGCGAGGCGTTGATCGCGTGGTACGAACGCCGCGGCTATCGCCGCACCGGGCGTCACAAGCCATTTCCCTATGGGGACGCACGTTTCGGCATCCCGTTGCGCGACGATCTGCGCTTCGAAGTGCTGGAGAAGACCTTCGGCGCCTCACCCGTCGGAGTCGCACCATGAGCGAGACCTGGACCTTCGTCTGCGCGACCGCCGAACTGCTGCCCGGCGAGATGCGGACCACCTTCGACGAGGTGACCGGGGCGCCGATCGTGGTGTTCAACCTCGATGGCGACCTGTACGCGCTGGAGGACCAGTGCACCCATGAGGACTTCGCGCTGTCGGGCGGGGGCGATTTCGACCCGGGCGAGGCAACGATCGAATGCGTGCTGCACGGTGCAAAGTTCGACGTGCGCGATGGCCGCGCCCTGTGCGCACCAGCCTACGAACCGGTGGCGAAGTTCCCGACCAAGATCGAGCACGGCGGGGTCTGGACGCGCGACGACCGGGACTGACGGTCCTGCAGTGATCGTCGCGCTGCACCAGTACGAGATCCGGCGGATCCGTCGCGCCCGCTGCCGTGCCATACATGCGAATGAATTGCGTTAAGACTTGCTTATGAAAATCATTCTCATATAATTGCGCGTCAGCTTTCTTGCTCGAGCGTGCCCGGTTCGTGACGACGCGGCCTACATCGCAGTGGACGGCATCGGGGCGCATCAGGCTGGCCCTGGCGGCCCTGCTGTCGCTGGCTGTCGTCCTCGGTGTCGCTTCCTGCGACCTGCCGCTCATGTCTGCCGGGCTCGGCGATGCGACCGCGCTGCCCGACCTCCCGGCCACGCAGGATCCACCGCCCGAGGCGAAGTTCCGCCGTCCGCTGCCCCTGTCGGCCCGCGTCGCGCCGCGGGATGCCGCGCCCGGCGCCAGCCTGCCGCCGTGTCCGGCGGTGGCGTCGACACCGCCGATGTCGCGCGTCGACGCCATGCGGGCCTTGGCCGACCGACCGCCCCCCGACGCCGTCGACGCGCCACAGGCGCTGCGTCCGGATCTGACATTGCCGCCCGGCCACGCGCCTCCGCACGCCTGAAGCCCCCGCCAGCCAGCGTGGGGCCGCGCGCCGCCGAGGCCGGCGCACGCGTACGCCCCAGCGTTTGATGCCCCCGTCTTGCGACGCCGCCGCCCGGTGGCGCGCCAGGCCGCACGCGCGGCCGCTTTCCCATGTTTCGACAAGGACCTCCCATGATTGATTCGACCGCCCCGCGCCGCCGTGCGCTGGCCGCGAGCCTGCTCGCCCTGCTGTCCACCCCTGCACTGGCCGATACCGCTCTGCCCCAGGACGACGCCCGCAACTTCGACACCATCGTCGTCACCGCGGCCGGCTTCGAGCAGAAGATCACCGACGCCCCGGCCAGCATCAGCGTGATCACGCAGGAAGACCTGACCCATCGTCCCTACATGACCCTGCTCGATGCGGTGCGCGACATCGAAGGCATCGACGTCGGCGAGACCCGCGACAAGACCGGCCAGGGCACGATCTCGATGCGCGGCATGGGCGCGGACTACACGCTGATCCTGATCAACGGCCGGCGCCAGAACAACCACGGCGACATCTACCCCAACAACTTCGCCGGCAACCAGTTCAACCACATTCCGCCACTGGACGCGATCGAGCGCATCGAAGTGATCCGCGGCCCGATGTCCACGCTCTACGGCGCCGACGCAATGGGCGGGGTGATCAACATCATCACCAAACGCGAGCTCGACAGCTGGGCCGGGTCGCTCACGCTGGGCCGCACCTTCGAGACCGACGACCAGTTCGGCGACGACACCACCGCCGACCTCTTCGTCACCGGGCCGTTGGTGCCGGGCGTGCTGAACCTGAGCGCGCGCGCCAGCTGGTACGACCGCGAGGCCTCCAATCCGGTGTACGCGCCGGTCACCGACCCCAACGGCGAGGTCCACACCCGCGCACTGGGCTTCGGCGGCGGCGGCAAGACCGTGGACAACACCAACAAGGCCGCCGGCATCTCGCTGAGCTGGACACCGACGCAGGCGCAGACGATCACCTTCGATATCGATGCCTCGCGCCAGAAGTACGACAACAGCACCCGGCTCAACGACAACGGCGTGGCGGAGTATCCGGTGGGCACCGTCGACGACTACGGCGCGATGCTGCGCATCGGCAACAACGGTCGCATCGAACCGCGTGCCGGCTATCGGCCCAGCCAGGAGTTCACCCGCGACAACTGGTCGATCGCGCACGAGGGCCGCTGGTCGTTCGGCAACAGCCTGGTGTCGCTGGGTTATGTCGAAACCCGCAACGAGGGCCGCACGCTGCCCTACACCGTGGCCGACCGCCAGCACCTGCAGTCGCTGTGGAACACGGCCTGCGGCAACCTGGGCGGCACGGTCAACGCTGCCGGCCGCTGCCCCAACTCGGCCGCCGGCACTGGCTACAGCCCTCCCGCATGGAACGGGCTTTCCGAGGCCCAGAAACTGGCGGTCATGGCGGCCAATCTCACATCCGAGCAGTACGCTCAACTGCTGGCCTACCTGCCCCGCCCCGATCGCACGCTCGAGAGCAATCAGTACACGCTCGACGCCAAGCTGGACCTGCCCTTCGAGTGGAATGGCACTCACGTTGCCGTGGTCGGTGCCCAGCTCATCCGTGGCGAACTGATCGATGGCGTGTTCGGCATGGAGCGCGGTGTTGCTGGCGCCAAGCAGAAGCACGACATGGTCTCGCTGTTCGCCGAGGACACCTGGACCATCGCCGAGCCGGTGTCGATCACCGCCGGTCTGCGCTACGACGATCACAAGACCTTCGGCAACCACCTCAGTCCGCGCCTGTACGGCGTGTGGACGCTGAGCGAGCAATGGACGGTCAAGGGCGGTGTCAGCACCGGATTCAAGACCCCCAAGACCACCCAGCTCTACGACGGCATCACCGGCTTCGGCGCCCAGGGCGTGTCGCCGATGTTCGGCAATCCCAACCTGCAACCCGAGACCAGCACCAGCACCGAATTGGCCGCGTACTGGCAGCACCCCGGCGGCCACAGCTTCAATGCGACGATCTTCCACAACAAGTTCGACGACAAGATCGGCCAGGAAGCCTGCGGTCCGACGCTCACGATCGCCTGCAGCGGCACCGGCGACTACGCCGATCTGGGGTACTCGAACTCCAACAAGACGGTCAACATCGACGAGGTCGTGGTCCAGGGCGCCGAACTCGCCGGACGCTGGCAGATCAGCGACGCTCTGGGCTTCCGCGCCAACTACACCTTCACCGACAGCGAGCAGAAGAGCGGCAGCAATGCCGGACGGCCGCTGGGCAACAGCGCCCGGCACATGGCCAACGCCACGCTCGACTGGCGCGCGACCGAAGCCTTCACGGTCTTCCTGACCGCCGAGGCGCGCTCCAAGCGCTATCGCGGCTTCGACACGGTGCTGGCGCAGGAGCTGTACTGGAAGGACTACGAGGTGCTCCACCTCGGCGCCTCCTACCGCATCAACGAGACAGTGACCGTCAACGGCCGGATCAACAACCTGCTCGATCGCGATTTCACGTCCTACCAGTACAGCTTCGTCGAAGACAGCGGCAGCTACACGCTGTCGGCCCAGGACGACTACAACAACAAGGACAAGGCGCGGAATGTCTGGCTGAGCGTGAACGTCAGCTTCTGAACCCTGGAGTGAGGTCCGGCCCGGCAGGCGCACACGCCTCGTCCGGGCCGGCCCCCGACCGGTCACGCAAGCAGACCGCGAGCAAGGCGCCCTCGCCCTCGATCGACACCCGGCCGGACGCAGAGGCACCGGTCAGCACGGCGGTATCGCCTGCCGCCAACGCCGCATGCGCCACGCCGCTGCCGCATCGCGCGTGTCCGGCCAGCAGGTGGATGGCCCAGGTCGTCGCCGGGTCGGCACGCCATGCCAGGGCGCCGGCCAGCGGCAGATGCCAGAGCCGGGCCCGGTACGCGTCGCGCCGCCACATCAGGTTGAACACTTCGACGCCGCCTGTCGGCACGCAGGCGGCCACATCGCGTTCGCCGGCGAAGCGATGCCGGGCATATCGCGACGCCAGCGCGACGCGGCGGTCCGCGACCCGCAGATCCAGCCGGCCGCCGCGCAGCAGCATCAGCTCGCGATCGACGCCGGGAAATGCCGAGAACGGCGCATCGCGGTCGATTCGTGCAATCGAGATCCGCCACGGCCAGGGGGCCGCGGTATCGTCGACCGAAGGCGCGGCCGTCAGCGCAGGCGCGCAGAACAGTTCGCGCGTCCAGCCGTGGCCATTGCGCCAGCGCACGGAGCGTGCGGCGGCGGCGGGAACGATCCGGACGGTCTCAGGGACAGGCATCGCGCGAGTCTAAAGCCTGATCGACAACAGGCCCCGATCAAGACCAACCCGGATCGGGTGGGCCCGGGTAGACGACCGGGGCCGCAGCGCGCCACCAGGCCGACGCTGGCTCCGAGATGGGCGCGTCCTACAATCGGCGCGTTGCGCCCAAAAGAGGTCGCCCGCCACGCATCCAATGCGGGGCGGGCGACGGCTACATCCATGTAATGGCGTCCTTGCCGGATCCAATGGAGCATCCCGCTCCTCGACCTGCACCGATGCTCCTTGCCCCGGTGCGGGCGATGGTTGGCTCAGCGCTGCTGCGCTGCGCCCTTGCCCGGCGTCCCAGACGCCCGCTGGGCGGTCTGCTGCTGGCGCGCCATCGGCGACCCCAACTCGATCCGATCCCGGTTGTTCTCGACCGTGCGCAGACCGATGCCCTTGACCATGGCCAGTTGCTCGGCGCTGCGGAACGGCCCGTTCTCATCCCGGTAGGCCACGATCGCCTCGGCCTTGGCCGGCCCGATGTTGTGCAGCACCCGGGCGAGGGTCGTGGCATCGGCGGTGTTGACGTTGACCTTCTCGACCCCGTCTGCGCCGAAGGCCGAACCGGCCATCAACAGCGAGAGGACGAGAGCGGCGATGAGGGCTTTGAACGGCTTCATGGCGAACTCCTTGGCGATTGGGTGGATTCCTTTCCCGACTGGCGATCTGTCATCCCTGCCGGTGTTGCCAGTCTCCCCAACGCCATGAACACAGCCTATCCGCCTGTCCGACATCGCGAAGCAGGCCGACTCCCCAATTTCGTGTAGGAAAAGTCCTACAACGCCCGCGCGGTAGAATGGCCACCTACGCCGCAAGTGGAGCTCGCGCCATGGATACCCGCCGCACCGACCGTTTCGTCGGCGCCAAATGGGACGACGAGATCGTCCCGCAGCTTGTCGAATACATCCGTATTCCGAACAAATCGCCGATGTTCGACGCCGATTGGGTGGCCAATGGCCACATGGAGCGCGCCGTCGAGCTGATGGCCGGCTGGGCCCGCGCCCAGACGATCCCCGGCATGCAGTTGGAGGTCGTGCGCCTGGAAGGGCGCACGCCGCTGATCTTCATCGAAATCCCGGCCGCCAACGGCGGCAGCGACGCCGACTGCGTGCTGCTGTACGGCCACCTCGACAAGCAGCCGGAGATGACTGGCTGGGACGACGACCTCGGCCCGTGGGAGCCGGTGTTGCGCGACGGCAAGCTCTACGGGCGCGGCGGCGCCGACGACGGCTACGCGATCTACGGCTCGCTGACCGCGATCCTGGCCCTGCACGAGCAGGGCCTGCCGCACGCACGCTGCGTGGTGCTGATCGAGGCCTGCGAGGAATCGGGCAGCTACGACCTGCCCGCCTATGTCGATCATCTCGCCGACCGCATCGGCAAGCCGTCGCTGGTCGTCTGCCTGGACTCAGGCTGTGGCAACTACGACCAACTGTGGTGCACCACCTCGCTGCGCGGCCTGGCCGGCGGCAACCTGACGGTCAAGGTGCTCGACGAGGGCGTGCATTCGGGCGACGCCTCGGGCGTGGTCCCCTCGAGCTTCCGCCTGCTGCGCCAGCTGCTGTCGCGCATCGAGGACGAGCGCAGTGGCCGGATCCTGCCCGAAGGGCTGCATGCCGACATCCCGGCCGAGCGGCTCGAGCAGGCGCGCCGCGCCGCCGAGGTGCTCGATACGGCGATCTACGACAAGTTCCCCCTGACCGGCGCGCTGCGACCGATGTTCCCCGTCGATGCCGACGGCACGGTCTCCGAGGATCTTGCCGAACTCGTGCTCAACCGCACCTGGCGCCCGGCGCTGTCGGTGACCGGCGTCGACGGGCTGCCGTCGCTGCAGTCGGCCGGCAACGTGCTGCGTCCGCATACCGCGGTCAAGCTGTCGCTGCGCCTGCCGCCGACGGTCGACGGCAAGCACGCCGGCGAGTTGCTGCAGCAGGCCCTGACCCAGAACCCGCCCAATGGCGCCACGGTCACGCTGTCGCTGGAGAAGGCCGCGACCGGCTGGAATGCGCCGGCGATGTCGCCGTGGCTGTCGGAGGCGATCGAAGGGGCCAGCCAGGCATTCTTCGGCAAGCCGGCGATGTACATGGGCGAAGGCGGCTCGATCCCGTTCATGGGCATGCTGGGCGAGAAGTTTCCCGGCGCGCAGTTCATGATCACCGGCGTGCTCGGCCCGCACTCCAACGCCCACGGGCCGAACGAGTTCCTGCACATCGAGATGGGCAAGCGGGTCACCGCGTGCGTGGCCCGTGTGATCGCCGAGCATCACCACGCCAGCCAGCGCGGCGAGACCTCGGGGTCGGCGGTCGCCGCCGACAGCGGCAAGCGTCACGGCGATCACGGCTGCTGCTGACCGCCCACCGGGACGATGCCGCGGCATCGTCCCGGCGGTGCGCACTGTCGCCCCGCCCAGCGGCACGCTAAGGTCGGACGCCCCGGTTCTTTCCGTCACTCGCGTATGCGCTCTGGTCCACACGCGATCGCCCTGCTCGTCCTGACGCTGGCGTCGCTCGTGGCCTGTGGCCATGCGGCCGCGCGCGAGACGGCGCTGTATAACGCGTCGTTCGATCCGACCCGCGAGTTCTACGTCGACTACAACCGTGCGTTCGCCTCGTACTGGCGCCAGCGCACCGGCGAAGCCGTGGACATCCGCATGCACCATGGCGGCTCGGGCGAGCAGGTTCGGGCGATCCTGGGCGGGTTGGACGCGGACGTGGCGACACTGGCGCTGGCTGCCGACATCGACGCACTGGCCCAGGCCGGGCTGCTGGCTGCGGATTGGCGCACACGCCTGCCCGACGCCAGCGTGCCCTACACCTCGACCATCGTCCTGCTCGTACGCAAGGGCAACCCGCAGCGGATTCACGACTGGGGCGATCTCGTGCGGCCCGGCGTGCGGGTGGTGACGCCCGATCCCCGGACCTCCGGCGGCGGACGCTGGAACTACCTCGCCGCATGGGCCTGGGCCTCGCGCGCGCATCGCGACGGCACGCAGGTGCTGGACTGGATGCGGCGCCTGTTTCGCAACGTCGTGGCCGCGGATGCGGGCGCGCGCACGGCGACCACGACCTTCGTCGAGGGCGGTCGCGGCGACGTGCTGCTGGCCTGGGAAAGCGAAGCGTTGCGCCTGCTCGCCGATCCGCGCACCAGCCAGGCGCTGGAAATCGTCTATCCCAGCCTGAGCATTCGCGCCGAGCCCCAGGTCGCACGGATCGACCGCAATGTCGACGCCCACGGCGCCCGCGAGCGCGCGGACGCCTATCTGCAGTATCTGTACTCGCCGACCGGCCAGCGGCTGGCCGCGCAGCACCACTATCGCCCTGTCGACCCGAGCCAGGTCCCGGCCTCGCAACGCGCGCGCTTTCGCGCGGTCCCGATGGTGACTGTCGACGCGGCCTTCGGCGGCTGGCAACACGCCCAGCGGGTGCACTTCGCCGCCGGCGGACTGTTCGATCACGTGGCCGGCGCCGCCCGCTGAGCTTCGGACGCTCGGTCCAGCACTCCCGCATTCCAGTCGGTAAGCTGGCGGCCCGTCACCTGAGCAGGCCGCTGCGTTGCTTCCCGCCTTTTATCCCCCCGCTGACCGGACGTGCGCATTCGGCACGAACGCCGCCCGATGAAGGCGCTGATCTTCGCGGCCGGCCTGGGCGAACGCATGCGGCCACTGACCGACCACACGCCCAAGCCACTGTTGGTCGCAGGCGGCAAGCCGCTGATCGTCTGGCACCTGGAGCGCCTGGCGGCCGCGGGCGTGCGCGAGGTCGTCCTCAACGTCTCGTGGCTGGCCGAGCAGTTCGCTCCCGCACTGGGCGACGGTGAGCGCTGGGGCCTGCGCCTGCACTATTCGCACGAGGGCGCACCGCCGCTGGAAACCGGCGGTGGCATGCTGCAGGCGCTGCCCCTGCTGGGCGAGGCGCCATTCCTGGCGATCAATGGCGACATCTGGAGCGACCACGACCCCGCGTCGCTGCCGCGCGAGCCGGCCGGCGACGCGCACCTGGTGCTGGTCGACAATCCGGCGCACCACACGCAGGGCGACTTCGTGCTCGAGGGCGACCGCGTACGCGCAGCGGGCTCGGACCGGCTGACTTTCGCCGGCATTGGGGTCTATCGCCCCACGTTGCTGGCGGGGTGGCGCGATATCATCGGTGACACACCGGGGGCCGACGCCACGCCGCCACGGTTCCGGCTGGCGCCACTGTTGCGCGCGGCGATGGACCGGGGCGCAGTCTCGGGCGAGCATCACCGCGGTGCCTGGACGGATGTCGGCACTCCCGAGCGGCTCGCCGAACTCGACGCCGCGCTCACCAGAGCGCGCTGATCTCGCGCCCAAAAAAAAGGTTCATCGCTGAATTCCGGGGAAGGCTGCGCGGATCTTCAGGAAGAAGTACTCCTGATCGCGGTACCCGTAGGCACGGCGCTTGATGACCTTGATGGTGTTGTTGATGCC